>CAXUMU010000075.1:0-11109 GCA_964252145.1 uncultured Sphingomonadaceae bacterium | reverse complement strand
CAGGTGCTGATGGTGGTGCGCGCCGACCAGACCAGCGAGCCCGAGCTCAAGGAGGCGCTGGCGCTGCTGGGCGGCTGCGGATCGATCCAGCTGCTGCTCAACGGGGTCCGCTTCGCGCCGCGGGGGCGGCGCTTCGGCTATTATTACGGATATGGAGAATGAGGATGGGGGCCATCACTCTGGTGCGCCGGATCGGCGTGGGGGCGGCGCTGGCCGCGGCCTTCGCCGCCGCGCCGGCGCTCGCCGCGCAGGGCACGACGCGGATCACGCCCTATCTCGAGGTCCAGCAGGTGCTCGACGCCGATCTCAACGGCGGCGGCGACACGCTGACCTATACGCAGGTCTCGGCCGGCGTGGACGCGTCGATCAGCAGCAAGCGCGTCACCGCGACGATCAACTATCGCTACGATCGCCGCATCCCGTGGAATCACCATCTCAACAACGAGAACGTCAACACCGGCCTCGCCCGCGCCAGCGTCGTGGCGATCCCGAACACGCTGACGCTGGAGGCTGGCGGCATCGCGACGCGCGCGCGCTCCGACATCCGCGGCGCGGCGCCGGTATTCTTCACCGGCGACAACAGTAACGTCAGCCAAGTCTATGGAATCGAGGCCGGTCCGTCGCTCACCACGCATGCCGGGCCGATCCAGATCGGGGCGAACTACCGGCTCGGCTACGTCAAGGTCGACGAGACCAGCGGCGTCGGCCTCCCCGCCGGACAGCCGCGCATCGGCACGCTCGACTCGGCGGTCAGCCACGACGCGACCGCCAGCGTCGGCATGCCCAGCGGCGACCTGCCGTTCGGCTGGACCGTCTCCGGCGGCTATTCGCGCGAGACCACGCACCAGCTGAGCCAAAGGTTCGAACAGAAATATGTCCGCGGCGACGTCGTCGTCCCGGTGGCGCCCACGCTCGCGCTGACCGGCGGCGTCGGCTACGAGGCGATCAAGATCAGCCAGCGCGCGGTCCTGCGCGACGCGGCCGGCGCGCCCGTGCTCGACAGCCACGGCCGCTACAGGAGCGACAAGAGCACGCCCCGGCTACTGGCCTACGACCAGACCGGCCTGATCTATGACGGCGGCGTGATCTGGAAGCCCAACCGCCACACCACGCTCGTCGCGCGGGCGGGGCACCGCTACGGCGGCACCACCTTCACCGGCCAGCTCGACTGGCGGACGGGCAAGCGCTCCGGCCTGCAGGTCAGCGTCTATGACGGGATCGAGAGCGTCGGCCGCTTGCTCACACAGAATCTGAACTCTCTTCCCACGACGTTCGAACTGCAGCGCAATCCGCTGCTCGACAATATCGGCGGCTGCGTGTTCGGCACGACGCCGGGGACGGGCGGCTGCCTGAACGATGCGTTTCAGTCGCTGAACGGTGCGAACTTCCGCAACCGCGGGGTCACCGCGCTTTATTCGCTCGGGCGCGGGCCGTGGACGTTCGGGGTGGGCGGCGGTTATGCCCGGCGCAAATATATCGCGCCGGTGCAGGGCACGCTCTTCACCGTGAACGGCCTGAAGGACGAGAGCTGGATCGTGCAGGGCAACGCCGCCCGCCAGCTGAGCGCCAATTCCGGCATCAACGGCGCGATTTTCGCCGACTGGTACAAAAGCGGCGTCGCCGGCGCGAACGACGTCTCCAGCATCGGTGGCACCGCTTCCTATTATCATACGTTCGGACGGCGCCTCACCGGCACGGCCTCTGCGGGAATTTACAGCTATGATCAGAGCGGGATCGACAATGTGGTGTCCGGCCAGCTTCTTCTGGGTGTTCGCTACGAATTCTAAACCAGAGCCGGCCTAGCTGGGGTAGGAGACGCCGCAGATGTACAGCGAACATTATGGCCTGACCGGCAAGCCGTTCCAGCTCACGCCGGATCCGCGCTTCTATTTCGACAGCCAGACCCACCGCAAGGCGATGGCCTATCTGGGCTACGGCATCGCGCAGGGCGAGGGCTTCATCGTCGTCACCGGCGACATCGGCGCCGGCAAGACGACGCTCGTCGCGCATTTGATGGCGACGATCGACCGCTCGCTGCTGACCACGGTGCAGATCGGCTCCACCCAGGTGGACGGCGAGGACATGCTGCGGCTGGCCGCGCAGGGGCTGGGCCTCGCCACGGAGGGGCTCGCCAAGGCGCAGCTGATCGAGCGGATCGAGCGCGCGCTGCTGGCCAACATGCGCGCCGGCAAGCGCACGCTGCTGATCATCGACGAGGCGCAGAACCTGCCGCTCTCGGCGCTGGAGGAGCTGCGCATGCTCTCCAACCTGCAGTCGGACGGCGGCGCGCTCGTCCAGATCGTCCTGCTCGGCCAGCCCGAGTTCCGCGCCAAGCTGCAGGAGGCACCGGGGCTGGAGCAACTGCGCCAGCGCGTGATCGCGACGCATCACCTGGTGCCGATGAACGCCGAAGAGGTCGGGCCGTACGTCCGGCACCGCCTGTCGCTGGTGGGCGGCGAGGACAGGAGCATCTTCACCGATGCGGCGTTCGATGCGCTCTATCGCCATAGCGACGGCGTGCCGCGCCGGCTGAACACGCTCGCCAGCCGCACCCTGCTGCTGGGGGCGGTGGAGGGGCGCGATACGATCGATGGTTCCGACGTGGATGTCGCCGCCGCCGACATGGCGACCGACGGCCACCGCACCGGCGCCTCCGCACCCGAGGCGACACCGGCCGAGCGGCCCACGATCAGCTTCGGCGATCGCCGGCCCAGCCTGGTGCCGCTGCCGCCGCGCACCGGCGAGGATCCCGCGCTCGTCCGCCGGCTGATCGCGATGGAGACGCGGATCGACGAGCAGGAGGTGGCGCTGCGGCGCGTGCTGACCCTGCTGGTCAACTGGGTCGAGGGTGACGTCAGCCAGCGCCGCGCGCGCGACACGCGTCGCAACAGTGCGGCCTGAGCGCGGGGGCGGGGTCCCGCGATGCGCAACGCGCTCTCCGTCGATGTCGAGGACTGGTTCCAGGTCGGCGCGTTCGAGCGCGTGATCGACCGCGCCGAGTGGGACAGCCTGCCGACCCGCGTCGAGCGCAACAGCGATGCGGTGCTCGCTTTGTTCGCCGAGAGCGGGGTCAAGGCGACCTTCTTCACGCTCGGCTGGGTGGCCGATCGCCACCCGGCGCTGGTCCGCCGCATCGTCGATGCCGGGCACGAGATCGCCAGCCACGGCTGGGATCATGCGCGCGTGTTCACGCTGGGGGCCGACCGGTTCCGCGCCGACCTGCGCCGCGCGCGTGTGACGATCGAGGATGCCGCCGGCGTCGCGGTGACCGGCTACCGCGCGCCCAGCTTCTCGATCGACGCGCGCACGCCCTGGGCGCACGAAATCCTGGCCGAGGCGGGCTACACCTATTCGTCCAGCGTCGCGCCGGTGGTGCACGATCATTATGGCTGGCCGGAGGCGCCGCGCTTCGCCTACCGCCCGCTGGCCGACAGCGACCTGATCGAGCTGCCGGTGACGACGGTTCAGGTGGCGGGGCGCACGCTCGCCGCGGGCGGCGGCGGCTTCTTCCGCCTGCTGCCCTATCGTTTCTCGCGCTGGGCGATCGGGCGGGTCAACGGTGTCGAGCACCGCCCGGCTGTTTTCTATTTCCATCCGTGGGAGATCGATCCCGGCCAGCCGCGCGTCGCCCGCGCACCGCTCAAGTCGCGGCTGCGGCATTACAGCCGGCTCTCCGCAATGGAGGGCAAGCTACGCAAACTGATCGACAAATTCGAATGGTGCCGGGTCGACGCGGTGGTTGCGGCGCAAGCTGCGGCGCTGGCATGATGCACGCCCCCGAAGCGCCGATCGTGCGCACGGCCGGTCCGGGCGATGCGGCTGCGATCGAACGCTTCGTGCGCGACGATCCGCGCGGCGCCCCCTTTCATCTCCCGGCGTGGAGCGAGGCGGTCGCGCGAGGCTGCGGCCAGCGGTCGCACACCCTGCTGGCCGAGCGGCGCGGCGCGATCGTCGGCGTGCTGCCGCTAAGCGAAATCCATTCGGCGCTGTTCGGCCGTGCGCTGGTCTCGTCCGGGTTCGCGGTCGGCGGCGGTATCCTCGCCTCGTCCGCCCCCGCCGCCGCCGCGCTCGCCCAAGCCGCTTGGGCGCTCGCCGCGCGGCTCAGCTGCCCCAGCGTGGAGCTTCGCGGCGGGTTGCTGCCGGACGCGGGCTGGCACATCGACCGCGCCAGCTATGCCGGCTTCGCCCGTCCGCTCGCCGCCGACGACGCCGCCGAGCTCCTCCAGATCCCGCGCAAGCAGCGTGCGGAGGTCCGCCGCGCGCTGGGCTTCGACCTGACCGTTGCGGTCGGTCGCGACGAAGCGGACCGCGCCGCGCATTACGCGGTCTATGCCGAAAGCGTCCGCAACCTCGGCACGCCGGTGTTCCCCCGCGCGCTGTTCGATGCGGTGCTCGACGGGTTCGGCGCGGATGCCGACATCCTGACGGTCCGGCAGGCGGGCGTGCCCGTCGCCAGCGTGCTCAGCCTCTACCACGGCGGCACGGTGATGCCCTATTGGGGCGGCGGCACCTGGAGCGCGCGGACCTGGCGGGCGAACGACCTGATGTATTTCGCGTTGATGCGACACGCCCGCGAACGCGGCTGCACCCGCTTCGATTTCGGCCGGTCGAAGCCCGACACCGGCGCGTTCGCGTTCAAGAAGAATTGGGGGTTCGAGCCGCAGCCGCTGCCCTACGCCACGCGCACCGCGGACGGTGCGGCGCCGCGCGTGGTCAATCCGCTCAGCCCGCGCTACCGGCTGCAGGTGGCGGCGTGGCGCAGGCTGCCGCTGGCCGTCGCCAACCGCATCGGCCCGGTCATCGCGCGCGGCCTGGGCTGATGGGCGACATCCTGTTCCTGGCGCACCGCACGCCCTATCCGCCCGACCGCGGCGACAAGATGCGGTCGTACCACCTGCTGCGCCACCTCGCCGGGCTGGCGCGCGTGCACCTCGTCACCTTCGCCGACGATGCGGCGGACGTGGCGCATGCCGAGGCGCTGCGCCCGATCGTGGGCCGGATGCACGTCGAACGGCGGACGTGCTCCACCGCCGCCGCGTCGCTCGCGGCGCTGGCGCGGGGGCGGCCGGTGTCGCTTGCCGCGTTCGACAGCCCCGCGATGCACGCCGCCGTGGGCGCGATCCTGCGCGAGGAGCGGATCGACACCGTCTTCGCTTTCTCCGGCCAGATGGCGCAGTTCGTGCCCGCGAGCGGCAACTTCCGTTTCGTGATGGACTTCGTCGACGTCGATTCGGCCAAGTTCGCCGATTACGCCAGCGGTGCCCCCTGGCCGTTCGCCGCGATGCTCCGGCGCGAGCAGCGGCTGATGGCGGCGTTCGAGGCAGGGGTGGCGGCGCGTGCCGACGTCAGCCTTTTCGTGAGCGAAGCCGAGGCCGCCCTGTTCCGGCGGCGCAGCGGGCTGGGGCCGGGCAAGGTCGCGGCGCTGGAGAACGGGATCGACCTGGCCTTCTACGATCCCGCCGCCGCCTTCCCGGCGCTGGAGCCGGCGAGCGGCCCGCTGATCGCCTTCACCGGGCAGATGGACTACCGCCCCAACGTGGCCGCCGCGCTGGCGTTTGCCTCCGAGGTGTTTCCGCAGGTCCGCGCGCGCCATCCCGACGCGCGCTTCGCCGTCGTCGGACGCAACCCGGTCGCGGCGCTCAGGCGGATCGACGGGGCAGGGGGCGTGCACCTCACCGGTGCGGTGCCGGACATACGCAGCTGGCTTGCCGCCGCCGATGTCGTCGTGGCGCCGCTCGGCATCGCGCGCGGCGTGCAGAACAAGCTGCTCGAGGCGATGGCGATGGCGCGCCCGGTCGTCGCGTCGCCGGCGGCGTTCGAAGGATTGCGGGCGGCGGCCCGCCGCGACCTGATCGTGGCGGAGCCTGGCGTCATGGCGTCAGCGCTGCTCAACCTGCTGGCGGACCAGCCGTTCGCCGCCCGCATCGCCGCCGCCGGCCGCGCGCAGGTGGAGCGCCATTATGCGTGGGATGCGCAGCTGGCCGGTCTTGCCGGGATCGTCGGCCGCGCTCCAGCCGCCGCCGAAGTCGCCGCGGCGTGAGCCTCGCCGCGCTCCTGCCGCGTCCGCTCGATCGCAGCGAAAGCGTCGCGCCTTCCGCCTGGCGCACGCACCTGATCGGGCTGGGCGCCGCCAGCGGCGCGATCCTGCTGCTCTTCTACGGCGACGTCGTGGACATCGTCGGGCTGTGGTGGGATAGCTCGACCTACGGCCATTGCCTGTTCCTGCCGCCGATCCTCGCCTGGCTGGTGTGGCAGCGGCTGCCGGAGCTCCGGCGGCTGGTCCCGGCGGTCTGGGCGCCGGGGCTGCTGCTGGTCGCCGCCGGCGGGTTCGGCTGGCTGCTGGGCGATGCCGCGGAGGTGGCGCTGGTGCGGCAGTTCGGCGTGGTGCTGATGCTGCAGGGTGCGGTGATCGCGTGCCTGGGGCCGGCGGTGGCGCGCGGGCTGCTGTTTCCGCTCGCCTACATGCTGTTCCTGGTGCCGGCGGGCGAGGAGCTGATCCCTCCGCTCCAGACGCTCACCGCGAAGATGTGCATGGCGCTGCTCGCGCTGGCGCAGGTGCCGGCGCATATCGAGGGCGTCTTCATCTCGATCCCGAACGGCTATTTCGAGGTGGCGGAGGCCTGCTCGGGGGTGAAGTTCCTCGTCGCGATGATTGCCTATGGCGCGCTCGTCGCCAACGTCTGCTTCCGCTCGTGGGGGCGGCGCGCGGCATTCATGGGCATAGCGGTCGCGCTGCCGATCCTGGCCAACGGCCTGCGCGCGTGGGGGACGATCTATGTCGCCTACCTCACCAGCTCGGATTTCGCGGTCGGCTTCGATCATGTGATCTACGGCTGGGTGTTCTTCGCGGTCGTGCTGGTCGTGCTGATGGCGATCGCCTGGCCGTTCTTCGATCGCTCGGTCGATGCGCCATGGTTCGATCCGGCGCGGTTGCAGCCGGTCGCGCCGCGGTCGGATACGCCAATACGGCTGGGCATGATCGTGGGCGCGGTGCTGGCGCTGGCGCTGCTGCCGATCGGCTGGGGCGCGGTGGTCGACGCGAGCAGCCGCCGGCCGCCGTCGCCCGCGCTGACCTTGCCCGACCTGCCCGGCTGGACGCGCATCGCCGGCGCGCCCGGCCCGGCGTGGCGCCCGCGCTTCAGGGGGGCGGATCAGCTGCTGCTCGGCCATTACCGCGATGCCGGCGGCCGCACCGTCGATCTGGCGGTCGCGCTCTACGATCGGCAGGCGGAGGGGCGCGAGCTCGTCGGCTACGGCCAGGGTGCGGTCGATCCCGCCGGCGTATGGGCGTGGACCGACGATTCGCGCAGCCCCTCGGACGGCCGCGCCTTCCGCATCTCCGGCCCCGGCCCGGTTGTCCGCGAGGTCGCCACCTTCTATCTGATCCGCGATGTCGTCACCGGAAGCAGCCTGCGCGTGAAGCTGGAGACGCTCCGCGCGCGCCTGTTCGGCGGATCGCAGCGCGCCGCCGCCGTGCTGGTATCCGCGGTGCAGCCGGGGATGGGCAGCGGCCGGCCGGCGGTGGACGCGTTCCTGAAGGCACTCGGCCCGGTCGACCGCGTCGCCGGGATGGGCGGACGCTGATGTGCGGCATCGCCGGCATCTTCCACCGCGAGGTGGCCAAGCCGGTCGAGCCGTCGCGGATCCGGACGATGACCGACGCGCTGGCGCATCGCGGCCCCGACGGATCGGGCGTATGGACCGCGCCGGGCGTGGGCCTCGGCCACCGCCGCCTAGCGATCATCGACCTTGGCACCGGCGACCAGCCGATGCTGACCGAGGACGGCAGGATCGTCACCGTCTTCAACGGCGAAGTCTATAATTTCAAGGATGTACGCGCCGATCTTGAGGCGCTGGGGCACGTCTTCCGCACTGCCAGCGATACCGAGGTGATCCTCCACGGCTGGCGCCAATGGGGGCCGGAATGCGTCAGCCGCTTCCACGGCATGTTTGCCTTCGCGCTGTACGATGCGGACAATGGCTGCCTCTTTATCGCGCGCGACCGGCTGGGCGTGAAGCCGCTGCATTATGCCGAACTGACCGACGGCAGCATCGCCTTCGCCTCCGAGCTGAAGGGCCTGCTGGTCCATCCGCTGCTGCGGCGCGCACCCGATTTCACCGCGATCGACGATTATCTGGGGCTGGGCTACGTGCCCGACGATGCCTGCGTCGTGGCGGGGGTGAAGAAGCTGCCCGCCGGCCACACTTTGCTGCTCCGCCGGGGCATGCCGATGCCGCAGCCGATCGAATATTGGGACGTCAGCTTCGCCGATCGCGACACCCGCTCGGTCGCCGCGCTGGAGGAGGAACTGGTCGCGCGGATGCGCGAGGCGGTGCGGTCGCGGATGATCGCCGACGTGCCGTTGGGCGCGTTCCTCTCGGGCGGGGTCGATTCTTCCGCGGTCGTGGCGTTCATGGCCGAGGCGAGCCGCGGTGCGGTAGAGACCTGCTCGATCGGCTTCGACGAGGCGGACCATGACGAGACCGCCTACGCCCGGATCGTCGCCGAACGCTTCCACACGTCCCACCGCACGCGCCGCGTGGCCGCCGACGACTTCGCGCTGATCAAGACGCTGGCCGCCGCGTTCGACGAGCCGTTCGCCGATGCCTCCGCGCTGCCGACCTACCGGGTGTGCGAACTCGCGCGCGAGCGGGTGACGGTGGCGCTGTCCGGCGACGGCGCGGACGAGGCGTTCGCCGGCTACCGCCGCCACCTGTTCCACGCCGGCGAGGAGCGCGTGCGCGGCGCGCTGCCGGGGATCCTGCGCTCCGGACTGGGCGCGCTGGGCGGGGCGTGGCCGAAGCTGGACTGGGCGCCGCGGCAGTTCCGCGCCAAGGCGACGTTGCAGGCGCTCGGGCTGAACGGTGACGAGGCCTATGCGTCCGCCGTCGGCGTGACCGGGCAGGCGCTCCGCCACCGGCTCTACGGTCCCTCCGCGAAGCGCGAGTTGCACGGCCACCGCGCCGAGCAGCGCTACGTCCGGACGATGCAGGCGGCGCCGGCGCGCGACGGGCTGGACCGCGCGCAATATGCCGACCTGAAGATCTGGCTGCCCGGCGACATCCTGACCAAGGTCGACCGCACCAGCATGGCGGTGAGCCTGGAGGCGCGCGAGCCGCTGCTCGACCACCGCCTGATCGAATTTGCCGCGCGCCTGCCGCGCTCGATGCGGGTGCGAGGACAGACGGGCAAGTGGCTGATGAAGCGCGCGTTGAAGCCCTATCTGCCGCACGAGATCCTGTACCGCAAGAAGATGGGCTTCGTCACCCCGATCGCCGCCTGGTTCCGCGGCCCGCTGGCCGACCGCGCCGACGCGATCGCGCACGGATCGGCGCTGGCGGAAACGGGCTGGTTCTCCAGTACCGCGATCGCCAGGGTCGCCGCCGACCACCGTGCCGGCCGGTCCGATCACGGCCGGCTGCTGTGGCAGCTGATGATGCTGGATCAGTCGCTGGGCCGGCTGTTTGGGCTGGGGCGCGCGGCGGCGGCCTAGACTCGTCGCACGCGCGGTCTGTCGCCGTTTGCACTGAGCCTGTCGAAGTGCCGGCACTCGGGCTTCGACAGGCTCAGCCCAAACGGAAGGGTGCCTTAATCAGGCTCGGATGGCTGAGCCGGATAGACCGCCTCGACGAAATAGAGGCCGTCGGGCGGCGCATTATATCCCAGCGCGCCGCGATCGCGCGCGGCCAGCGCGGCGGCCAGGTCGGCCGCGCTCCACTTGCCCCGGCCGACCAGTTGCAGGCAGCCGACCATCGAGCGGACCTGATGGTGCAGGAAGGATCGCGCCGCCGCCTCCACCTCGATCGCGTCGCCCAGGCGGCGGACGGTCAGCCGGTCCAGCGTCTTGACCGGGCTGGCCGACTGGCAATGCGCCGAGCGGAAGGTGGTGAAGTCGTGGCAGCCGATCAGCGCCTGCGCGGCGGCGTGCATCGCCTCGGCATCGAGCGGGGTCGCGACATGCCATGCCCGCCCCGCCTCCAGCGCGAGCGGCGCGCCGCGGTTGACGATGCGGTAGATGTAGCGCCGCCCCGTGCACGAGAAGCGCGCGTGCCAGTCGTCCGCGACCGCCTCGCACGCCAGCACCGCGATCGGGGCGGGGCGCACGCAGGCGTTCAGCGCGCCCATCAGCCGGAACGGCGCGATCGGCTTGGCGATGTCGAGATGCGCCGCCATCGCTTCGGCATGGACGCCCGCATCGGTGCGCCCGGCGGCGTGCAGCGTCGCGGCCTCGCCGGTCACCACCAGCGCCGCCGCCTCCAGCGCGCCCTGTACGCTCGGCCCATGCGCCTGCCGCTGCCAACCCATGAACGGCCGGCCGTCATATTCGATCGTCAGCCGGAACCGTGTCACGCGAGCAAAGTGCCCGGCGGGATCGGGAAGCCGCGGAGCAATTCGGCCGCCGCCATCGGCCCGCGCCCGGCGCGCTGCACGAGTAGCGGCCGGATCGCGCCATCTTCACACGCGATCTGAAGATCGTCGGTCAGCACGCTTCCGGGCAAGCCCTCGCCGGCCACCGCCTCCGCCGCCAGCAGCCGGATGCGCTCCCCGCCATGCTCGAAGAACGCGCCCGGCGGGTTGAACGCGCGGATCTGTCGCTCGACCGCGACGGCGGACCTCCGGAAGTCGATCCGCGCCTCGGCCTTGTGGATCTTGGCGGCATAGGTGACGCCATCCTTCGGTTGGGGCATCGGCGGGAAGCGCCCGAGATCGCTCAGCACCTCCACCATCAGCCGCGCGCCCGTCCTCGCCAGCTCGACCGTCAGCTCACCCGCCGTCTTGCGGCCGATCGGCGTCGCCGCCATCGCCAGCGTCGGGCCGGTGTCGAGGCCCTTCGCCATCGCCATGATCGTGACGCCGGTCTTTTCGTCGCCGGCCAGGATCGCGCGCTGCACCGGCGCAGCACCCCGCCAGCGCGGCAGCAGCGATCCGTGGACGTTCAGGCAACCCCGCAGCGGCGCGTGGAGGATCGGCAGCGGCAGGATCAGCCCGTAGGCCGCCACCACCGCCGCATCCAGGTCGAGCGCGGCGAAGTCCGCCTGCGCCTGCGCGTCGCGCAGGCTCACCGGCGTGCGCACCGCCAGCCCCAGCGCCTCGGCGCGGCGCTGGAC
>CAXUMU010000074.1:0-11125 GCA_964252145.1 uncultured Sphingomonadaceae bacterium | reverse complement strand
GGGGTGGGGCCTCTCAGCAAGCGTGCGGTGCGGTGATGGCCCGCACCCCAGCCTCCCCTGAAGGTGAGGGAGCATGACGCCTCAACCTCATCACAATGCGCTCTAGCCGTGCGCACGATCGGATCGCCCGCAGAATGGGGTCGCGGAAGCGGCATCGCCGATGTCGGCGTGCGCCCCTGCGAGCGCCAGGCCAAGAATGTCGCGGCGCGAGGCGGTCACGGCGCGAGCCGCAGCGTCTTGGCATCCGCGTTGATCGCCGGGAACGGCAGGTAGGACACGCGCAGCCGCTCGCTCAGCGTGAGCGCATGGTCGCCCGGCGCCAGCCCTGCGGGCCAGGCCACGGCGATCGTCGCGACGGCGCCGAAGTTCCAGCGGCGGTCATAGGCGGTCTCCATTGCGTCCAGCGACAGCGGCCCGGCGCCCTCGTCGAAGCGGATCGCGTCGCGCGCCACCGCGTCGCCGTCGATCGTGACGGCGAGGTCCTCGATCATCGAGAGGCCGAGCCCCCGATAATAGCCGAGCCGCGCGTCGAACGCGAAGCCGTCGGCCGTTGCGCGCAGGCTGTCGTCGACGATCAGATATTTGTCGAACATCAATTCGCTCCGTCGAGGATGTGCCGCGTGGCCAGCCAGCGCAGATAGAGCTCCAGCCAGCCCTCGGTGGGCGTGCCCGGCACGCCGGGGCCGAAGCCGTGTTCGTCGCTGGCGAACAGGTGGCTCGATCGGCCGGCCGGCGGTGCGGTAGCTGTCGATCAGCGGGAAGCCCTGCACCCGCTTCAGCAGGAAATCGTCGGCGGCGAGCGCGACGAACATCGGCGGTGCGTTCGCCGGAACGGCAAGCGCGGCAATGTTCGGGTAGATCGGCGCGGCGAACGCCGGCGCGCCGCGATCGCGCCGGGCAGCAGCAATGCCGCGAGCAACGCGAGCCGGCGGCGCATCAGCGAGCCTTGGCCCGCGCGATCAGCCGCTCGAACATTGCGTGCTGGCGGCGGACCTGCTCGCGGCTGTCGACCGGCTCGACGTCCTGGGACCCAGCGATTGCCCTCATATCCGCTCGACAGAAATCCGCTCCAGCCGGCATCGACCAGCACGGGGATCACCTCGTCATAGGCGATCGACGGATCGCTCGCGTCGGCATCCATCTCGTAGAACTTTGCCTGGATGTGACGGAAATAGGGTGCATATTCCTTCAGCCGCTTCGGGTTGGCATAGGGATTGTGGCGCAGCGTCTCGGCCATCGCCACCTCGGCCTTGTTGCCGCCCAGCTTCACCGCGACCTCGTAGATCGTATATTCCGGCATGATCTTCTGCTCGTGCTGGTCGACGATGAACTGCGCGATCTCGGGCCGCGCGCCCTGCCGCTCGAACCGCGCGCGCCACACCGGCGGATAATGTTTCACGAAGATGCCCATGTCGGGCAGGATGCCGAGATGTCTGGTGCCGAGCCGGTCGGCGGCGTCGATCGTACGCAGAACCCAGGCGTGCTCCAGGTGCCACGGGGCGTGCACCTCGACCCCCATGTGGACGTCGAGCTCCTCGGCATAGGGGACGCAGGCTTCCAGGATCTCGGGCCGCACGAACACCAGGATGCGCATGTTGCGGATGCCGAGGCGGTGGCAGAGCGCGAGATCGCGGCGGACCGAGGCGACCTGCTCATCCGCGATCATCTCGCGGTCCTTGCGGACCTTGGTGTCGAGGAACATGTCGTAGCAGCTGAGCACGCACCCGTGCGCCGCGGCCGTCTCCTGCCACCAGGCGACCTCCGCATCGGTGAGGTGGGGGAAGCTCGGCATGTTCTGCTCGGGCAGCACCTCGATCCCGGTCGCGCCGATCGAAGCGGCGAAGGCGATGCAGTCCGCGGCCGTCATCTGGCCGAGGAACAGCTCCTCCTGAAAACTGTAGAGGCTGACGCCGCGTTGGATCGTGGACATCGGTTCACGCCTCCGGAACGAGGGTTGGGACAGGGCGGCCGAGCGCCCGCGCGACGCCGAACGCCGCGCCGACGAGGCCGAGCATGCCGGCGATCAGGAAGGCGACCTGCATCGTGCCGCTCAGGCTGCGGATCGCACCCACCAGCAACGGGCTGACGAACTGGCCGAAGAAGAAGCAGGCGGTCCACACCCCCATGCCGCGCCCGCGATGCTCGAACGGCAATTTGGTCTGCGCCCAGGCGATCAGCGTCGGGATCGCCATGCCGGCGCCGGTCTGCTGGATCGCGAGGCCCGCCACCATCCACTTCCAGTCCGGCGCCAGGCCGATGATCGCCAGTCCGGTCCCGAGCAATGCAAGGAAGATCGCCAGCTGCACCTCGGAGCGGAAGCGCCCCGTCAGCCAGAACACGCCGGCGCCCGCGATGATGAACAGGCTCGGGATCGCGGTGATCTGCCCCAGCTCCGCCGAGGACGTGATGCCGACCTCGCGGAAGGCCATGCCGCCGTTGACGATGAACACATAATAGAGGACCGCGGCGGACAGCGTCACCGCGCCGATCTGGGCGATGCTGTTCCACGGAACGCGGTCTTCGCCGGCGCCTGGTCGATGCCCAGCATCTTGCGTGCGGTGGCATCGCTCTGCGGCTCGTACAGGAACGCGACCATCGCCGCGAAGATCGGCAGCGCAACGAGGTAGACTCAGGAACACGCCGTTTCAGCGCACCGCCGTCAGCATGCCCGCGCAGTAAATCATCACCGACGCCAGCAGCGGCCCGACCGACCCCTGCAGCGCAAGCCAGCGGCGGCGTCCGCGATCGTCCCAATAGTCGCCGATGAGCGTGTTCAGCGTGGTCAGGATCGCGGCCTCCGTCACCCCCAGCGTGATCCGCGACGCGTAGATCGTGTTCAGATCGTCGAGGAAGAACGGGATGGCGCCGATCAGCGCGTAGAAGAAGGTGGAGAGCAGCAGCAGCTTGCGCCGGCCGAACCGGTCGACCAGGATCCCGGCGAACGGCGCGATCGCGGCGATGGCAAGCCCCGGAGCCGAGACCATCGCCGGCACCTTCCAGCCCGCATTGGGATCGGCGTGGAAGTGGTCGATGATCGACGGCACCGCCGGGAACAGCGTGACGATCGCCAGGATCGGCAGGAAGCCCGCGGCGATCACGGTGGCGCCTTGTCCCACGCCGGGCGTCCGGTGCGCTGCGCTTGCGGAACTCGCCACTTCGCCTCCTCCCGAGCCGATCGTTGCCAACTCTAAAATTAGAACTATTGTTCTGAACAGGCGTAGCGCTATGCTGCCGATTCGGGCTGCTGCTTACAGCGGTCACGGCGCTCGCGATGACGTTGCCCGCGCGCATCTTCGCCGAGGAGCATCGCGATTGATCGGGGTGCGGGGTCGCTGTCGACGCGGGGAAGAACGCGCTCAAACGGTGTGGGAGGGAATGACGCGCGAGCTGTCACTAGCGAGGACCCGTTGAAGCTGCTCCTCGGAGCGGCCGTCGCTGGGCGGTCCACGTGACCGCTGCCGCCTGCCATCTAGAGTGATGACGTTATCTGAATCACTTTCCGACCCGTTTGTGTCGAGCGCAGTCGAGACACGTTCGATGCGGGTGTCGGTGTCTCGACTTCGCTCGACACGAACGGATCAGGTCAATCTTAAAAGCATCAGGCTCTAGAAAGCACAACGTATTGGATAGCATGTCGCCAGTGAGCTTGGAGTCGTCCGGACCGGAACGCGATACAGCCGGCGGCTGATCGAGCATCGCGATAGAAGCGGGCGACCGACGCTACAGCGTTCCCTCGCGCAGCATCGACACCGCGGTGCCGCAGGCGCGCGCGGTCAGCGCGAGGTAGGTCAGCGACGGGTTCTGGCAGGCGGACGAACTCATCTGCGCACCGTCGGTGACGAAGAGATTGGCGACGTCGTGCGCGCGGCTCCATTGGTCGAGCACCGAGGTGGCGGGATCGCGGCCCATGCGCGCGCCGCCCATCTCGTGGATCGCCGACCCACCCGGCCCGGGCTGGTCCATCCCCATCACGACCTGACCGCCCACTGCGGTCAGCATCGCGGCGGCCTCGGCCTTCGCATCGGCGAGCGCGGCATGCTCCTCGCTGCCATGCTCGAACGCGATCTTGAGCACCGGCGCGCCGTGCGCGTCGGTCTTCGTCGGATTGAGCGTCAGCCGGTTGCTCGGCCAGGGGACGGATTCGGCGAACGTGACCAGGATCATCCGCCATGCGCCGGGATGACGCAGATGATCCTTGAAGCCGTGGCCGATGCCCGCCTCGCGCTTGCCGCCGGTCCAGGTGCTCTGCAACGCGCCGTCCTGGAACGAATAGCCGCGGGTGAAGCCCCGTCCGTCGAGCGTGTCGAGGTTGCGGAAGCGCGGGATGACGATGCCGGTCGGGCGATTGCCGAAGGTCGTGTGCGCCTCGAACCCCGGCATGATCGCGATTCCCGACAGGCTGGTCGCATGATCCATGATGTGCGTGCCGAGCACGCCGCTGGAATTGGCGAGGCCGTGCGGCATCGTCGCGGACGTCGAGCGCAGCAGGATGTGGTTGGTGTTGAACGCGCCGGCGTTGAGGAACACGATGCGCGCCGTCGCCCGCCCGCGCTTGCCGTTCGCGGTATCGAGAAAGCGGACGCCCGTCGCGCGCTTCGTGGCCGGGTCGTACTCGACCGCCTCGACCACGCTGTCGGTCACCACGGTCAGCCGCCCCGTCGCCATAGCCGCGGGCAGCGATGCGCTCTGCGTCGAAAAATAGGCGCCGTAGGAACAGCCGCGCGCGCAGATGCTGCGATACTGGCAGGCGGCGCGTCCGTCCTTCTCCCGGGTCAGGTTCGCGGTGCGGCCGACGGTCAGCCGCCGCTCGGGCCAGCGCTGCGAGATCCCCTCGCGCACGTGGCGCTCGACGACGTTCAGCGCCATCGGCGGCTGGAAGCGCCCGTCGGGAAGCTGCGCCAACCCCTCGGTCGCACCGGAAACGCCGACGAACTCCTCCACCCGGTCGTACCAGGGTGCCAGATCGGCATAGCGGATCGGCCAGTCGGTGCCGTGCCCGTCGCGCTTGTTGGCGGCGAAATCATAATCGGACCAGCGATAGCATTGCCGACCCCACGTCAGCGAGCGGCCGCCGAGATTGTAGGAGCGGAACCAGGTGAACTCGCCGCCTTCGGGCGTGGTGTAGGGGTTCTCGCTGTCCTTGCAGAAATGGTTCTGCGTGAACTCGGTGAAGTGCCGGTTCTTCATCTGCACCGGATAATCGCGCGCATACGCCTTCGCACCGCCCAGGCCGCGGAACGGCAGGTCCCAGCGGGCGAGCGTTTCGGTCTTGTAGTCGGTGCCGTGCTCGATCTTGGGCCCGCGCTCGATCATGAGCACCTTCAGGCCCGCCTCGGTCAATTCCTTGGCGGCATATCCGCCGGTGATGCCAGAGCCGACCACGATCGCATCGAAATCCGCCATCATCCGAACTCCACCGCGGTCCAATCGCTCGACCAGGCACGATCCTTGGGCTCGAGCGACAGATCGGGGTCGAAGCGGCCGGGCACCAGCTCGTAGCGCAGCTCCTGCGAGCCGCCGGCTTCCGACGTGTAGTAGCCGGTGAGCAGCAGGCCCTTGATCCTGGGCCAGGGGCCGCTTGCCTGATGGTTCGCGAAGGCGGCCCGATCGATCGCCTCCAGCGCGGCCTGCCGCCGCGCGAGCGCGGCCCGGAGGTAATCGCCATGCGCCAGGCGGTCGAGCTCGCTCTCCAGCCAGGCGAGGTGATCCAGGCTGCCGTCGGATCGGCGATAGCGCACCGTCGCGCGCTGGATCGCCGCGCCGCCTTCCGGCGCGCGCGTCCCGTCCAGGCCGTGCGCGAGCGCGAGGAAGGCGTCCGCCCCGGCATCCGCGCCGCCGGGCGTGTCGGTCCGCGGGATCAACAGCTGCGCGACGTCCTTCGCGATGGCCCGCTGGCGCGCGGTCGGCGCCGCCTCGCCCTCAAGCGTGCGCATCATCGATCGCAGCGCCGTGGCCGGCAGGCCGGCGATGCCGAGCGCGAGCACGCCCATCCCGATCGTCTCGCGTCGATCCAGTTGCTTGGTCATCAGCATATCCCCATCAGCCGGGCGTTCAGCGCCCGGTCGCTGCCGCCCGCGGCGAAATCGTCGAACGCTTGGCTTGTGACGCAGATGATGTGGCGGTCGATGAACGGAGCGCCCTCGGCCGCTCCATCCTCGGGATGCTTCAGCGCGCATTCCCATTCGAGCACCGCCCAGCCGGCGAAATCATATTGCGCCATCTTCGCGAAGATCTGCGCGAAATCGACCTGTCCGTCGCCGAGCGAACGGAACCGGCCGGGCCGGTCCACCCACAACTGGTAGCCGCCATACACGCCCGAGCGCCCGGACGGCCGGAACTCGTCCTTGACGTGGAAGCACTTCACCCGCGCATGGTAGATGTCGAGCAACGCGAGGTAGTCGAGCTGCTGCAGCACGAAGTGGCTGGGATCGTAGAGGATGTTCGCCCGCGGGTGATCGCCGACCTGGGCGAGGAAGCGCTCGAACGTGACGCCGTCGTGCAGATCCTCGCCGGGATGGATCTCGAACGCGACATCGACGCCCGCCTCGTCGAACGCATCCAGGATCGGCCGCCAGCGCCGGCCCAGTTCAGCGAACGCGTACGGGTAGCCCCGCCTCCAGCGCGGCGCGCGCGGCGGGCAGATGATGGTGGTTGGGCGAGGCGATCGCGACGAAATCGATCGAATCGTCGCGCCCGCGCTCGCCGGCGATCATCGCCGCGACGCTGGGATAGGCGCGCGCAGGATCGATCCGGTATCGCACACCGGCCTCCCGCGACCGTTCCGCATCGCTGCTGAACGCACCGGCCACGAGCGCGATCTCGCCGTCCAGCTCGGCGGCGATGCGGTGGATCGGGCCGATGAAGGCGTCCGGTCCGCCGCCGACCATGTCCATGCGCAACCGACGCATCCCGCTCCCCGTTAATATTAGAATTATTGTTCTGATAACGCCGATCGCGCCGGTCGGTCAAGCGGCGATGCGGGGCTCCGTCGTCAGGAAGGCGGCGAGCATGCGCGCGAGATCTTCCTTGAGGATCGCCCAGTCGCTGTCCCAGGCCGATCCCATCGTCGATCCGAAACCGAGGTAGCGGGCGACCGCCGAATAGAGCAGGCGATAGGCCGATCGTACCGCGCGTTCCGCATCGGGCTGCCGGATCTCGGCACGGTGGTCGAGCAGCGCGGCGTACACCGCCTCCGCGACTTCGGCGTAGCGCCGCTTGCCGGTGTCGGCGATCAGCGGATCGGTGCTGGCGCGCAGCATGAACGGCCGCATCACGTCGGCGAAGCGGAGCAGCAGCTCGGCCATCTCCTCCACCAGCCGCTCGACCAGCGCGACGAGGTCCGATTCCTCCTCGCGAGCCCGCGCGACCATCGCGAGCTGCTCGGTATTGACCCGCTCCAACACCCGCCCCTGCACCGCGCGGACCAGGTCGTCCTTGCTGTCGAAGCGGCAATAGATCGAGCCGATCGACACCTTGCCGCGCTTGCCGACCTCGTTGAGCGTGAAATCGTCCGTGCCGCGCTCGGCCATGAGCTCCTCGGCCGCGACCAGCATCCGCTCGAACGACGCGCGGCTGCGGCCCTGCTGCGGCTCACGGACGGTGGCGGTCGCTGCTTCCATATTCATCCGGCCATTTCCTAACCGAGCGCCCTCGCAAACGGTACTGGACATATCGGAATAGTTGTTCTAGTTTTAAAGTGTAGTCGGAGGGCGGCGATGCGGCAAGCCGCGCGGCGCCGTGGGGAGGATGGACGATGGTGTTTCGGTGTTCCTGAACGCACGCTCGATGGCGCCCGAACAGGATCGCGCGCTGATCCGGCAGCTGGAGGGCCACGCCACGCGCGCAGCGGGGCTCGGCTTCGACGCGATCTTTCTGCCGGATCACCATTTCAACGGCTACATGCCGGTGGCCTCCGACAGCTTCATGTTCGCCGCCTATCTCGCGGCCAAGCTGCCCGACATGCATTTCGGCTTCTCGGTCACCAGCGTGCCGCTCCATCACCCGGCTGCGCTGATTGCATTTAGCGCAACCGCGACGAACCCTTTCGCACTTGTGATAGACGCACAAGTATTATCAATGCTGCACCGCACAAGATGCGGGCGGCGGGCATGTACGCACCGCCGGACAGGAGTATGACATGACTACGTTCGAGACCGCAGCGAGCCTCCTCGTGGGCATCGCCGCGCAGACGCTGGTGATCGGCCTGATCCTGGTCGGCTGATCCACGCTCCCCGGCCGATGAGCGGCCGGGGCCTAGCGTGTCTATTTCCCGCCGAGGATCCGATCGATCCCCGCTGCGACGACCTCGATATCCGCCATCCCGTCGATCCGGCTGACCAGCCCGCGCTCCTCGTAATAAGGCAGGATCGGCGCGGTCTTGCCGCGATATTCGGCCATGCGCGTCCTCACCGTCTCGGCATTGTCGTCGGGCCGGCGCTTGAACTCGGTCGATCCGCAGACATCGCAGAAGCCCGCGACCGCCGGCAGCTTGAACCGGTCATGATAGCCCGCACCGCATTTGGCGCAGGTATAGCGGCCAGTGATCCGCTCGATGAGCTTGTCCTCATCGACTTCCAGTTCGATGACATGATCGAGCGAACGACCGCGCTTGCCAAGCAGCAGATCGAGCGATTCCGCCTGCGCCTGCGTCCGCGGATAGCCGTCGAAGATCGCGCCTTGCGTGTCCGCCATCTCGGACAATTTATCGTCGATCAGCGCAGAGACGATCTCGTCCGAAACGAGCGCGCCCGAATCCATGATCCCGGCGACCTCCCGCCCCAGCGGCGAGTCGACCTTCCGCTTGGCGCGCAGCATGTCGCCGGTGGACAGTTGGATCATGCCGCGTTCGGCTTCCAGCCGGCTCGCCTGCGTGCCCTTCCCCGCCCCCGGCGGGCCCAGCAGGATGATGTTCACGCGCGCGTGCCTGCTTGTATCCGTCCCGTCACCTGCGCATTCCCCCCTTGAGCTTCGCCTTCTTGATCAGGTCGCCATATTGGTGCGCGAGCAGATGGCTCTGGATCTGCGTCACGGTATCGATCGTCACATTGACCACGATCAGCAGGCTGGTGCCACCCAAATAGAAGGGGATGCCCATCTTCGTGATCAGGATCTCGGGCACCAGGCAAATGAAGGTCAGGTAGCCCGCGCCCAGCACGGTGATGCGGGTGAGCACGTAATCCAAGTAGGATTCGGTGTTCTTGCCGGGGCGGATGCCGGGGATGAAGCCACCGTAGCGCTTCAGATTGTCCGCCGTCTCCTCCGGGTTGAACACGACCGCGGTGTAGAAGAAGCAGAAGAAGATGATCCCGAACGCATAAAGCGACATGTAGAGCGGCGTGCCGTGCGCCAGATACTGGTTCAGGCTGATCAGGAAATCGCCCCAGCGGCTCTCGCCCGACACGCGCTGCCCGGCGAACTGCGTGATCGTCAGCGGCATCAGCAGCAGCGACGAGGCGAAGATCGGCGGGATCACGTTGGCGGTGTTGATCTTCAGCGGCAGGAAGCTCTTGTCGCCCTGCTGCATCCCCCTGGCGGTCTGTCGCTTGGGATATTGGATCAGCACGCGGCGCTGCGCGCGCTCCATGAAGCAGATGAACAGGATCAGCCCGATCGCCAGCACCAGCACGCCGATGATGATCAGCGGCGACAGCGAACCCGTCCGCCCGCCCTCGAACACCTTGCCCAGCGCGATCGGCAGCTGCGCGACGATGCCGGCCATGATGATCAGGCTGACGCCGTTGCCGATGCCGCGGCTGGTGATCTGCTCGCCCAGCCACATCAGGAACATCGTGCCGCCGATCAGCGAGATGACCGTCGTAATGCGGAACAGCATGCCCGGCTGCACCACCGCCGACATGCCCTGCGACGCGCCCCAGCTTTCAAGCCCGACGGCGATGAAATAGCCCTGCACCGCGGTCAGCAGCACCGTGCCGTAGCGGGTATATTGGTTGAGCTTCTTGCGCCCGCTCTCGCCCTCCTTCTTGATCGCCGCCAGCGTCGGCGACAGCGAAGTCGCCAGCTGGATGACGATCGAGGCGGTGATGTACGGCATCACCCCCAGCGCGATCAGGCTCATCCGGTTGAGCGATCCGCCCGAGAAGGTGTTGAAGAAATCGAGCACGCCGCCCTTGGTCGTGTCGAACAGGGTCTGCAGCGCGCGCGGATCGATGCCGGGCAGCGGCACGTGGCTGAGCAGCCGGAACACGATGAGCGCGCCGACGGTGAACCACAGCCGCTTCTTGAGGTCGGTCGCCTTGGCGAAGTTGGACAGGCTGACGTTGGCGGCCAGTTGCTCGGCGGCGGATGCCATGGTCTCGTGATTCCTGACGTGGAGAACGCGCCCGATATAGGGTCAAGGCGGCGCCGATGTAAGCGATACTGCCCCGGCGCGGGCCGGGGTCCAGTTCCCACGCCGGAGCTGGACCCGGCCTGCGCCGGGGTACGGAACCGTCAGACCTTGCGCTTCTTGACGCTGTTCTTCTTGGCCTTGGCCTTTTCGGCGGCCGAGACCAGCTCGATCACCTCGATCGAACCGCCGGCGGCCTCGATCGCGGCCTTGGCCGACGCGCTCGCGCCAGCGACGCGGAACTTCAGCGCGGAGGTCACCGCGCCCTTGCCCAGGATGCGCACGCCGTCCTTGCCGCCGCGCGCGACGCCCGCCGCCTTCAGCGCGGCATGGTCGATCGTGCCGTCGCTCGCCAGCGTGCCGGCGTCGACCAGCTTCTGGACCTGGCCGAGATTCACCTCGGCATGCTCCTTGGCGAAGATATTGTTGAAGCCGCGCTTCGGGATCCGCATGTGGAGCGGCATCTGGCCGCCCTCAAACCCGTTGATCGAGACGCCCTCGCGGCTCTTCTGGCCCTTCTGGCCGCGGCCTGCGGTCTTGCCCAGGCCCGAGCCGATCCCGCGGCCCACGCGGACCTTGGATTTACGGGCGCCGGCATTGTCCCGGATGTCGTTCAGCTTCATATCATGCACTCGCTTTCGCTCTATTCGCGCAATAAACCCTCTCCCAATTGGGAGAGGGAGGGGCCCGCCGGCAGAGCCGGTGGGAGGGTGAGGTTCTGCTCAGGGACGCAGAAGAGCCTCACCCAACCCTCTCCCAAGGGAGAGGGTTGGGTGAGGC
>CAXUMU010000073.1:0-11425 GCA_964252145.1 uncultured Sphingomonadaceae bacterium | reverse complement strand
AGCTTGGTCTGCTTGGCGCGCGCCTTGCCCAGCACGACCGGGTCGGCGGCTTCGAGGTGGCTGGGGTTCGGCGCGAGGCTCAGGTGCACGCGGATGCCGTCGAACTCGCGGTCGGTCGACGTGCCGAGATGGTATTTCACGTCGCCCGATCCGCCGACATCCTCCGGGTTGGCGGAGCCGCCGGCGAACTCGCTGAAGATCGCGCGGTAGGGCTTGGCCATCACGTTGGCGAGCACGTTCAGCCGGCCGCGGTGCGCCATGCCGATCACGATCTCGTTCACGCCCGACGAGCCGCCATATTTGATCACGGCTTCCAGTGCCGGGATCATCGATTCGCCGCCGTCCAGGCCGAAGCGCTTCGTGCCGACATATTTGCGGCCCAAGAACTTCTCATATTGTTCGGCCTGGATAACCTTGGCCAGGATCGCCTTCTTGCCCTCGGCGGTGAAGTGGATCTCCTTGTCCTTGCCCTCCATCCGGTCCTGCAGGAAGCGCCGCTCCTCGACGTCGCCGATGTGCATGAACTCCAGCCCGACATGGCCGCAATAATTGCGCTTCAGGATCGCGACGATCTCGCGGATCGTGGCGCGCTCCATCCCGAGCGTGCCGCCCAGATAGATCGGCCGGTCGAGATCGGAGCCGAAGAAGCCGTGGAATTCGGGCGTCAGATCGGCAGGCAGCTCGCGCTTGCTGAGCCCCAGCGGATCGAGATCGGCGGCCAGGTGCCCGCGCACGCGGTAAGTGCGGATCAGCAGCATCGCGCGGATCGAATCGCCCGCCGCGCGCGCGATCTCCTCACCCGTGGGCGCGGGGCCGGACGGCGCGGAGGCGGGAGCCTTGGCGGCCTTGGCCGGCTTCTCGCCGATCGACTGGGTCGGGTCCAGCGCCGCGGTCAGTTCGTCGGTCGTCGCCGGCGGCCAGTTCGGCTGCGCCCAACTGGGCCCGCGCGCGACGTCGTCGAGACCTTCGAACCAGCCGCGCCAGCTCGCCTCGACGGTCGCCGGGTCCACCGCATATTGCCGGTAGAGCGACTCCACGAACGAGGGGCTGACGCCTTCGACGTCGGCCAGGTCCAGCGCTTCATATCCCACGTCAAACGTCCCGATCAGCTGTTGCCGCCATGTGGGGCCATGCCCGTAGCGATCAACCCTTTAGAAGCGCCGAAAGCGTGGTGCCAAGCTCCGACGGGCTGGGGCTGACGGTGATGCCGGCCGCTTCCATCGCCGCGATCTTGTCGTCCGCGCCGCCCTTGCCGCCCGAGACGATCGCGCCGGCATGGCCCATGCGGCGCCCCGGCGGGGCGGTGAGGCCGGCGATGAAGCCGACCATCGGCTTCTTGCGGCCGCGCTTGGCCTCGTCGATCAGGAACTGCGCCGCATCCTCCTCGGCCGATCCGCCGATCTCGCCGATCATGATGATCGACCGCGTCGCCTCGTCCGCCAGGAACAGCTCCAGCACGTCGATGAAGTTGGTGCCGTTGACCGGATCGCCGCCGATGCCGACCGCGGTGGTCTGGCCGAGCCCGGCATTGGTCGTCTGGAACACCGCCTCGTAGGTCAGCGTGCCCGAACGGCTGACCACGCCGACCGAGCCCTTGGAGAAGATGCTGCCCGGCATGATGCCGATCTTGCACTCGCCCGGCGTCAGCACGCCCGGGCAGTTCGGCCCGATCAGCCGCGATAGCGAGCCCGAGAGCGCGCGCTTCACCCGCACCATGTCGAGCACGGGAATGCCCTCGGTGATGCACACGATCAGCGGCACCTCGGCGTCGATCGCCTCTAGGATGGAATCCGCGGCGAAGGGCGGCGGCACGTAGACGACGCTGGCATCCGCGCCGGTCTTCGCCACCGCCTCGGCCACGGTATCGAACACCGGCAGGCCGATATGCGTGCTGCCGCCCTTCCCCGGCGTGACGCCGCCGACCATCTGGGTGCCGTAGGCCAGCGCCTGCTGCGTGTGGAAGGTGCCGGTCTCGCCGGTCATTCCCTGGGTGATGACCTTGGTGTTCGCGTTGACGAGAATGCTCATCGTATCTCCCTGCGTACCCCGGCGAAGGCCGGGGTCCAGTTGGAAAGGTTGTCGTGGTTCATGCAAGCTGCTCCGAAAGGTCGATCCAGTCCGGGTTCAGCCCCTCGATCTCTCGCAGCTTCCAGGTCCTCTTCCATTCCTTCATCTGTTTCTCACGGAGGCGCGCCGCCTCCAAACTTTCATGGCATTCGTACCAGACCAGCAGCTTGCACCCATGTTTTTTGGTGAAGCCCTGGACAACCGCATTCCTATGTTCCCATGCCCGCTTAGGCAGATCGGTGGTCGCACCGAGATAGATCGTCCCGTTGCGGCCGCTCGCCATGATGTAGACGAAGGCCGGCCGGTCCACAGCGAGGTCCTCTCGACTGGACCCCGGCCTGCGCCGGCGTACGCCATCGTCATTCTTCGTCATCCTCGTGCACGACGAACTGCATGATGTAATCGGGATCGCGCACCACGGCGCCGTCGTCGTTCAGCTTGTAGCTGCCGGGTTCGACCTCGGAGAGGTTTTCGGGATCCCACGGGAAGGCGCGCTCCACCGCGTCGTGGCACAGCAGGATCATCGCCGCATCCTCGCCTTCGCCCTGGAAGCGGTCGATCGTGCCGGCATATTGCTGCCGCCGCTCGGCCCCGTCCTTGTCGACGAACGTCAGCCCCACCACGACGACGGCACCGACATAGTCGGCATCGTCCGCCGCGCTCATGCCAGGCTCTCGTCGATGCCCCTGCACGCGACGAGCAGCTCCTTCACCGCGTCGACCGAGACCTGCAGGTTCGCCTTCGCCTCGTCGGTCAGCGAGACCTCGACGATCTTCTCGACCCCGCCCGCGCCGATCACCACGGGCACGCCGACATACAGCCCGTCGACGCCGTACTGTCCCTCCAGATAGGCGGCGCACGGGAGCACGCGCTTCTTGTCCTTCAGATAGGCCTCGGCCATCTCGATGCCGCTGGTAGCCGGCGCGTAGAAGGCGGAGCCGGTCTTCAGCAGCGCGACGATCTCGCCGCCGCCGCCGCGCGTGCGCTTGACGATCGCGTCGATCCGCTCCTGCGTGGACCAGCCCATCTGGATCAGGTCGGGGATCGGGATGCCGCCGACGGTGGAATATTCGACGACCGGCACCATCGTGTCGCCGTGGCCGCCCAGCACGAACGCGCTGACGTCCTGCACCGAGACCTTGAACTCGTCGGCCAGGAACGCGCGGAAGCGCGCGCTGTCCAGCACGCCGGCCATGCCGACGACCTTGTGGTGCGGCAGCCCGGAGAATTCGCGCAACGCCCACACCATCGCGTCGAGCGGGTTGGTGATGCAGATGACGAATGCGTCGGGCGCGTTGGCCTTGATGCCCTCGCCCACCGCCTTCATCACCTTCAGGTTGATGCCGAGCAGGTCGTCGCGGCTCATGCCGGGCTTGCGCGCGACGCCGGCGGTGACGATGATCACGTCGGCGCCGGCGATATCGGCATAATCGTTGGTGCCGGTGACCGCGCTGTCGAAGCCCTCGACCGGGGCGCATTGCGACAGGTCCAGCGCCTTGCCCTGGGGGATGCCCTCGACCACGTCGAACAGGACGACGTCGCCCAACTCCTTGGCCGCGGCGAGATGCGCCAGCGTGCCGCCGATATTGCCTGCGCCGATCAGCGCGATCTTCTTACGAGCCATTCCTGCCCCCCAACCTTGCCGAAGTCTGGATTGCGGCGAACGTCCGGCCGCCGGAACGGGGGTCCGCTTAGCCCCATCGATCCGGCGCGGCAACCGCCGGAAAGCGCGTCCGGCGGGATTTGTTCGCAGTTGCGGAATCAACCGTCAGCCGGCCAGCTTCGTCACCATCGCAGTCCAGTGATCGACGTCGTCGTCCAGCGCCTTGACCGGCAGCCGCTCGTCCCGGCCGTGCGCGCGCTCGTCCTCGGGCGACACGATCCACGCGCCATCGACGCCGTAGACCGGCACGCCGGCGACGCGCAGCGGCCGCGCATCGCTCGCCCCGGTGGACATCTCGGGGATGATCGGCGCGCCCGGGAAGCGCATATGCACCGCCGCGGTGTAGGCCGCGGTCACGTCGGGCCGGAGCGGCGAGGCGAGGCTGCTGACCGCATCGTCCAGCCGCGTCACCGCGACGCCCGGATCGGCGACCAGCTTCTGCAATTCGGCGCGGATCGCATCCGGCGAGGTGCCCGGCAGGATGCGGCAATTGACCGATGCGGTCGCCAGCTGCGGCAGCGCATTGTCGGCGTGGCCGCCGAACAGCCGCGTCGCGACGCAGCGGGTGCGGGTCAGCCCCACCTCCTGCGGATCCGCCTCGATGAAGTCCGCTGCCCTGCCGTCGTCCGGATTCTTCAGCCAGGCGCGCATCGCATCGCCGAGCGGACCCTTCTCGTCCTTCTGCCGCTCGGTGAAATAGGCGCGGGTCGTCTCGTTGAACGCGGGTGCGAAGCGATACGCCTCCAGCCTGCCCAGCGCATGGGCGAGTTCGTAGATCGCATTGTCGGGCCGCGGCTTGGAGGAATGACCGCCCTTGTTGCGCGCGGCGAACTGATGTTGCGCATAGGTCTTCTCGGCGGTCTGGAGCGTGAAGCCGAGCGACTTGCCGTCCTTGCCGAAGCGCCCGCCGCCGCCGTCCGCGTTGAGGCCGAACTCGGCATTGGTCCATTTGCGCCACTCGGTCGCGGCCAGCTCGGCACCCTTGCCGGTGGTCTCCTCGTCGCCGGTGAACAGCACCACGATGTCGCGGCGCGGCTTGAACCCCTGCGCCTTCAGCCTGAGCAGCGCCGTGACGATCGCGACATCGCCGCTCTTCATGTCGAGCACGCCGCGGCCGTAATAATAGCCGTCCTTCTCGACGAATTTGAACGGGTCGATCGTCCAGTCGGCGGCCTTCGCCTCCACCACGTCCATATGGCCCATCAGCAGGATCGGCTTCTGCGGCGCGCCCCGCGCCGTCGCCGGCCAGCGCACGATCAGCGCGGCGGTGTCGTTGGTCGGGCCGCCCTTGTAGGGAACGACGTGGATGTCGGCATCGGCAAAGCCCGCCGCGCGGAACTGGTCGCCGAAATATCTGGCGAGCTCCGGCGTCCGCCCGCGGCCTTCGACGGTCGGCACGTCGATCGCATGCTCCAGCATCTCGCGCGCCTTGGCGTGCCAGCCGTCGGTGGCCGGCGGCGCGGCAACCGCGATGCCGGAGGTCAGCAAAAGCGCGAGGGCGAGCGAGCGCATGATTTGATCTCCGAATCCAGGGCGCCGCAGCTTGGCAGGCAGGCGCGCGCCGTCAATCGCGGATCGGGCGATCAGGATGCGGGCGGTGCCGCGCCGTCATCGACGTAACGCCGCTCGCCATTGGCGGGATCGAACCACACCGACACCACCCGCCCGCTCTCGGGATCGACGAAGCGCTCGGCCGTCTCCTGCCAGCCGCGACCGGCTGGGCGCGACGCGTGCGCGCGGCCATAGCCGACCCGCTCGAACAGCGTGCCCAGCAGCACGATCCCGCTCATCAGCGGCCAGGCGAACAGCGGCGGGTATATGGCGAAGAGCAGCAGCGATCCGGCGAACAGAGCCGCAGCGCAGATCAGGATCGCGTTGCGCAGCATCAGCCGGCGTCCGGCTCGATCCACACCGCGGTGCCGTAGGCGACGACCTCGTTCATCGTGTCGCCGATCGATCCGGAATCAAATCGCATCATCACCACCGCATTGCCGCCCATCGCGCGCGCATTCACGATCAGCCGGTCGATCGCGTGGCGCCGAGTCTCCTCGACCAGCGCGGTATATTCCTTGATCTCGCCGCCCACGATCGAGCGGAGCCCGGCGGCGATATTGCCGCCGATCCCCCGGCTGCGCACGACCACGCCAAAACACTGACCGAACGCCTCGCGCACGCGGTGGCCGGCCACATTCTCGGTCGTCGTCACGATCATGTCTGTCTCCCGGAAATTGCGTCTATCCCGAACCCGTTCGCGCTGAGCTTGTCGAAGTGCCGGCGCAGGAGTTTCGACAGGCTCAGCCCGAACGGGCGAAGAAACGCGACCGGCGTGACATACCGCTAATCGCTGCCATGGCCCAGCGCGAGATAGTCGGCCGACTGCATCTCCATCAGCCGCGACACCGTCCGCTCGAACTCGAATGCGCCGTCGCCGTCTGGATAGAGCGCGGCGGGCGCCGCGTCCGCACCGGCGAGCAGCTTGACCTTATGCTCGTACAGCGCATCGATCAGCGTCTTGAACCGCGCCGCCTCGTTGCGCCTGTCCGGCCCCAGCACGGGGATGCCGACCAGGATCACGGTGTGGAAATGCCGCGCGATCGCCAGATAGTCGGGGGCCCCGCGCGCCTCGCCGCACAGCCGCTTGAACGAGAATACCGCGACGCCCTTCAGGCTCTTGGGCACGTGCAGCGTCCGCCCGCCCGGCACCGCGAGTTCCTCGGTCGGAACATGCGCACGGTCTTCGGGCGGGTAATCGGTCATGCGGAAGAAGGCGGCCCGCAGCGCCTCCGTCGTCTCCGAGCCGTTGGGCACATACCACGTCGGGAAGCCGCCCAGCCGCTGCAGCCGGTAGTCGGTCGGGCCGTTCAGGCAGATCACGTCCAGCCGGCGCTCCAGCAGCGCGATGAAGGGCAGGAAATGCTCGCGGTTCAGCCCATCCTTGTAGAGGTCGGACGGCGCGCGATTGGACGTGGCGACGACCGTCACGCCGCCGTCCACCAGCGCGGTGAACAGCCGGCTGAGGATCATCGCGTCGGCCGAATTGTTGATCACCATCTCGTCGAACGCGAGCAGCTTCAGGCTGGCGGCGATCTCGGCGGCGACGGGCGCGATCGGATCGCCCTTCTCCTTGGCGCGCTCGATCCTGAGGCGATCGTGCACCTCCAGCATGAATTCGTGGAAGTGGACGCGGCGCTTGGCGGGGATCGCGACGCAGTGGAAGAACAGGTCCATCAGCATCGATTTGCCGCGCCCCACCCCTCCCCACATATAGATGCCGCGCGGCGGATCGGGGGGCTTGCGCAGCATCCGCCACAGCACGCTGCCGCGCGCGGGCACCTCGGCCAGCTCGCGCGCCAGCCGGTCGAGCCGGGCGACGGTCGAGCGCTGGTCAGGATCGGGCCTGAGCTCGCCCGCGGCGACGAGCGTGCCGTAGCGGTCCAACACGCCGGTCATCCCGCCGGCGCTTCGCCCGCCGCCGGCGGCGCCTTGCGCACGGTGCCCGTGAAGTTGACCGCCGGCGCGCCCTCCTGCTCGATCAACCCGCGCACGAACACGGTCCGCCGGGTCTCGCGCAGTAGCTCGACCACCGCGTCGAACGGAGCCTCGGTCCGAACCGAGGCGAAGAACTGCACGCTGGCATCCACCGTCACCGCGCCGCGCACCTGCTTCACGCCCAACGCCGCCGGCCCGAGGAACAGCACCTGATCCACCACCGCCATCAGGAAGCCGCCGTGCACCGTGCCGATCAGGTTGCGGTGGTGCGGCGCCGGCGTGAAGCGGATACGCGCGGTCGCCGGACCGTCGCGGTGGATGCGCAGGGGGCCGTAGATGTCGATGAACCGGCCGGTGTCCGGCGTGGGGCATTCGTACCAGCCGGGCGCCGCCGGGTCCGGCGTGAACGCGAACAGCTCCCCCGGAATAGGCTCGCTCGCGGTCAAATCTGCCGCTCGACCACCATCTTCTTCACTTCCGCGATCGCGCGCGCGGGGTTCAGTCCCTTGGGGCAGACGTTCGCGCAGTTCATGATGGTGTGGCAGCGATAGAGGCGGAACGGATCCTCCAGTTCGTCGAGCCGCTCGCCGGTCATCTCGTCGCGGCTGTCGGCCAGCCAGCGATACGCCTGGAGCAGGATCGCCGGGCCCAGGAACTTGTCGCTGTTCCACCAGTAGCTGGGGCAGGAGGTCGAGCAGCAGGCGCACAGGATGCATTCGTAGAGGCCGTCGAGCTTCGATCGGTCCTCCGGCGACTGCAGCCGCTCCTTGCCCGACGGCGGCGGCGTGACGGTCTGCAGCCACGGCTGGATCGAGGCATATTGCGCGTAGAAATGCGTGAAGTCGGGCACGAGATCCTTGATCACGTCCATGTGCGGCAAGGGCGTGATCTGCACCTCGCCCTTGATGTCCTCGATCGCGGTGGTGCAGGCGAGGCCGTTGCGTCCGTCGATGTTCATCGAGCAGGAGCCGCAGATCCCCTCCCGGCACGAGCGGCGGAAGGTGAGCGTGGGATCGGCCTCCGACTTCATCTTGATGAGCGCGTCCAGCACCATCGGTCCGCAACTGTCTAGATCGATCTCGAACTTGTCGTAGCGCGGATTCTCGCCTGCATCCGGATCGTAGCGATAGACCTTGAACGTGCGCACGTTCTTGGCCTCGGCTGCGGCCTTGTGGACCTTGCCGTCCTTCTTGATCTTGGAATTCTTCGGCAGTGCGAATTCGGCCATGCTCGATCCCTCGCTTCGCAGCCGCGATAGCCAATCGCGGCGGGCATCGAAAGCCCCTTCGACGCATGGGTATAGAAACTATACCGGCGATGCGTTACGCTGCGCCGTGTTCGAATTCGATCCGGCGAAGAGCGCGGCCAACAAGGCCAAGCACGGTATCGATTTCGAGGAAGCACAGGCACTGTGGGACGGCATCACGGTGACCGTGCCGTCCGCTCAGGGCCACCATGACGAGAGACGCCATTTGGTGATCGGCACGATCGCGGGCAGGCGGTGGACCGCCATCGTGACCAAGCGGGACGCGAAGATACGGATCATTTCTGTCCGGCGCGCGCGAGACTTCGAGGAGTTGCATCATGAACAAGCCCAGCAGAGTCGCGATGGAAGCGAAAACTGACTCGATCGGCGCCGAGGAACTGGATCGCCGGTTCGATGAGGGCGAAGATATCAGTGCGTATTTCGACTGGTCGAAGGCGAAGGTAGACGGGCTGGAGAAGAAGCGCGTCAATCTCGACTTTCCGGTCTGGATGGTGCGCAGTCTCGACGTACAGGCCAGGAAGCGCGGCGTGACGCGGCAAGCGCTGATCAAGCTGTGGCTGGCGGATCGGTTGGAGGCGGCAGGTTAAAACAGCCGATCAAACGCTTTGGAATCATAGGCATTCAGCCGCTGCGCCATTTGATTGACGTACACCATGTCCGGCTGCGCCAAGGTAGCGCGAGCAAGCAGGGCGAACTGCGGATCGTCCATATTGACATCAAACAGAACCAATCCAAGCCCAAACACAACCGATAGAGCTTCGATACGATCGAGATCATCCTCTGACATACTTCGCGGAAGTACAAGATAGCATTTGTGTGAAAATAGCCGATAAGATATAGCTTGTCCGAACGCTGTCACTGGTTGCGAAGGATCAATCTTGATCTCGGCGGATACGATTTGAGGATCGAACTTAATTAGATCACCTTTAAGTGGACGCAAAACGCCGATGACGTCTGGCGTGTTCCACTTGCCTTTAAATATGTTGCCGCCAATGGGAATAGCTTCGGTCACTTCATCCAGCGCCCGCAACCACTCGGCAAATGGCTGATAAAAGTCGGATTCAGATAAAGTCACGCCGGAGGACGAAAGCACTACGTCAGGTTTGTCGCTTGGTAGAGAAACCTCAGCAGCGCTGTCGGTTGTTGAGTTAGCAAGCGCGTATATACCCTTAGATATTTTAGCAATATCCGGGTCATTCTTGAACAAGTCTCGCGTGCTTCCCCAAATCGTATTAACGGGAGTGTCCGGGCTTTCTGCGGCAATTTCTTTAACTAAACTGGTCCACCGCAGTCCAACGGCAGAGGCTGCGATCTTTTCTTTGGCAACTTGCTTGATCTGCTTGGTAGTCAGCTTGGGCAAAGTCATCAATACACCCGCGCCTTGGGCTTGATGTACGATACGTCGTCGCTCAGCGTATATTCGTGCACCGGGCGGTAGTCGAGCGTCACGGCGCCCTTGTCGAACCAGCTGATCGTGTGCTTCATCCACTCGGCGTCGTTGCGGTCGGGGAAGTCCTCGTGCATGTGCGCGCCGCGGCTCTCGTGGCGGTTGGCGGCGGAGTGCATCGTCACCACCGCCTGCGGCAGCATGTTGTCGAGCTCCAGCGTCTCGACCAGATCGGTGTTCCAGATCAGCGAGCGATCCTTCACGTCCACGTCCTGCAGCCGCGCCTGGACCGTATCGATCAGCCCCAGCCCCTCGCGCAGCAGCGCGCTGTCGCGGAACACCGCGCAATGCTTCTGCATCGTGCGCTGCATGTCGAGCCGGATGCGCGCGGTCGGGCTGCCGCCGCTCGCATTGCGATAATGGTCCAGCCGGCCGAGCGCCTTCTCGTCCGCCTCGGCCACGATCGTGCCGTGCTTGCTGTTCGGCTTGACCAGCTCGGCGATGCGGAAGCCGGTCGCGCGGCCGAACACGACGAGGTCGATCAGGCTGTTCGAGCCCAGCCGGTTGGCGCCGTGGACCGACACGCACGCCGCCTCGCCCACCGCGAACAGGCCGGGGACGATGCTGTCGGGATCGCCGTCCTTCAGCGTCACGACCTCGCCGTGATAGTTACAGGGCACGCCGCCCATATTGTAATGCACCGTCGGCGTGACGGGCAGCGGCTGGCGGGTGAGGTCGACGCCCGCGAAGATCTTGCCGGTCTCGGTGATCCCCGGCAGGCGTTCGGCCAGCACCTTCGGATCGATATGGTCGAGGTGCAGGAAGATATGGTCCTTGTGCTCGCCGACGCCGCGGCCCTCGCGCATCTCCATCGCCATCGAGCGGCTGACCACGTCGCGGCTGGCGAGATCCTTGGCCGACGGGGCGTAGCGCTCCATGAAGCGCTCGCCCTCGCTGTTGGTGAGGTAGCCGCCCTCGCCGCGCGCGCCCTCGGTGATCAGCACGCCCGCGCCGTAGATGCCGGTCGGGTGGAACTGGACGAACTCCATGTCCTGCAGCGGCAGCCCGGCACGCAGCACCATGCCGCCGCCGTCGCCGGTGCAGGTATGCGCTGAGGTCGCCGAAAAGTAGGTCCGCCCCGAACCGCCCGTCGCCAGCACGACCGCGTGCGAACGGAAGCGGTGGATCGATCCGTCCTCCATGCAGAGCGCGATCACGCCCTTGCAGACGCCGCCCTCCATGATCAGGTCGAGCGCGAAATATTCGACGTAGAAGTCGGCGTCATACTTCAGGCTCTGCTGGTAGAGCGCGTGGAGCATGGCGTGGCCGGTGCGGTCGGCGGCGGCGCAGGTGCGCTGCACCGGCGGTCCGGCGCCCATATTCTGCATGTGGCCGCCGAACGGACGCTGATAGATCGTGCCGTTGGTGTTGCGGCTGAACGGGACGCCCGCATGTTCCAGCTCGATTACCGCGGCCGGCGCCTCGCGCACCATATATTCGATCGCGTCCTGGTCGCCCAGCCAGTCCGATCCCTTGACGGTATCGTACATGT
>CAXUMU010000072.1:8292-11488 GCA_964252145.1 uncultured Sphingomonadaceae bacterium | reverse complement strand
CCCCCTCCACCAGCCTGCGGCTGGTCCCCCTCCCCGTGCCGGGGAGGAGCTTATCCCACCCTGTTCGCCACCAGGTCGTCCACCACCGCCGGGTCGGCCAGCGTGCTCGTGTCGCCGAGGCTCGAGACGTCGCCCTCGGCGATCTTGCGCAGGATGCGGCGCATGATCTTGCCCGAGCGCGTCTTGGGCAAAGCGGGGGCGAACTGGATCGCGTCGGGGGCGGCGATCGGGCCGATCTCGCGCCGCACCCAGCGGACCAGTTCCTTGCGCAGCTCCTCGTCGTGCGTTTCGCCGGCGTTCAGCGTCACATAGGCATAGATGCCCTGGCCCTTGATGTTGTGCGGCATGCCGACCACCGCCGCCTCCGCCACCTTGGCGTGCAGGACGAGCGCGCTCTCCACCTCGGCGGTGCCCATGCGGTGGCCGGAGACGTTGATCACGTCGTCCACCCGGCCGGTGATCCAATAATAGCCGTCGGCATCGCGGCGGGCGCCGTCGCCGGTGAAATATTTGCCCGGGAAGGTCGCGAAATAGGTCTGGTAGAAGCGCTGGTGATCGCCCCAGACGGTGCGCATCTGCCCCGGCCAGGAGCGCGCGATGACGAGGTTGCCCTCGGCCGCCCCGTCCAGCACGCGGCCGTCGCCGTCCAGGATCTGCGGATCGATGCCGAAGAACGGCCTGGTCGCGGAGCCGGGCTTCAGGCCGGTCGCGCCGGGCAGCGGCGTGATCATCATGCCGCCGGTCTCGGTCTGCCACCAGGTGTCGACGATCGGGCAGCGGCCGCCGCCGACCACCTCGTGATACCAGCGCCACGCCTCCGGGTTGATCGGCTCGCCCACCGATCCCAGCAGCCGGAGACTCGCGCGGCTGGTCCGCTCGACCGGACCCTCGCCCTCGCGCATCAGCGAGCGCAGCGCGGTCGGCGCGAGGTACAATGTCGCGACCTGGTGGCGGTCCACCACCTCCCAGATGCGCGACGCGGTCGGCCAGTTGGGCACCCCCTCGAACATCAAAGTCGTCGCGCCGTTGGCGAGCGGGCCGTACAAGATGTAGCTGTGCCCGGTCACCCAGCCGATGTCGGCGGCGCACCAATAGACCTCGCCCGGCCTATAATCGAACACGATGTCGTGCGTCAGCGCCGCCCACAGCAGATAGCCGCCGGACGAATGCAGCACGCCCTTGGGGCTTCCGGTGCTGCCCGAGGTGTAGAGGATGAACAGCGGATCCTCGGCCGCCATCGGCTCGGCCGGGCAGGCGGCGTCCGCCTGCGCCATCGCCGCGTCATACCAGAGATCGCGGCCCCCGGTCATCGCCACGTCCTCCCCGGTCGCCCGGACGACGATCATCGTCGCGAGATCGGGGCAGAGCTCGGCGGCGGCATCGGCATTGGCCTTCAGCGCCACGCGCTTGCCCCCGCGGCGACCCTCGTCCGCGGTGATCAGGATGGTCGATCCGCAATCGTTGATCCGCCCGGCGAGCGCGTCGGGCGAGAAGCCGCCGAACACCACCGAATGGATCGCCCCGATTCGCGCGCAGGCGAGCAGCGCCACCGCCGCCTCGGGAATCATCGGCAGGTAGACCGTGATCCGGTCGCCCTTCTTCGCACCTGCGGCTTTCAGCACATTGGCGAAGCGGCACACCTCGGCGTGGAGCTGGCCGTAGGTGTAGCTGCGCGGCGCCTCGGCGGGATCGTCCGGCTCCCACAGGATCGCGGGCGTGTCGCCGCGTTCCGCGAGATGGCGGTCGAGGCAGTTGGCCGATACGTTGAGCCGGCCGTCGGCGAACCAGCGGATGTGGAAGTCGGTCGGCTCGAACGACCAGTCGCCGGCGATCTCGGGCCGCCGCGACCACAGCAGCCGCTTGGCCTGCTCGCGCCAGAAGCTGCCCGGATCGGCGAGCGAGCGTCCGTACAGTTCGGCATAGCGTTTCGCATCCACCTTGGCCCGCGCCGCCCATTCGGCCGGCACCGGGTAGATCGGCTGCTCGCTCATGTCCGCTCCTGCGTGCCGGGTTGCGCTTGCGGTCCGCTTCTGCCGAACCCGGTGGGTCTTGCGCAACCCCGGCGGCGAAATATGCGGGTGGACCCGTGCGGACGCGCGTCGTAGCGCGGCCCGCCGCCGCCGGAGCATCGCCCTTGCGTTATTTCCTCGATACCGAGTTCAACGGCTTCGGCGGCGACCTGCTCAGCCTGGCGCTGGTGCCCGATCAGGGCGACCGCGAATTCTACGTCGTCCTGCCGTTGCCGGACGCGCTGGATCCCTGGGTCGAGCGGCACGTCGTCCCCTATCTCAGCACCGTGCCCGACGCGCTGTATCTGTCGGCCGACCGCGTGACCGCCGCGCACGAGCTCGCCGCCTATCTCTCGACCGACCCCGACCCGCTGGTGATCGCCGACTGGCCCGAGGATATCGCCCTGCTGTGCCGGCTGCTGCTGATCGATGCGCGCGAGATCGTGGACGTCGCGCGGATCTCGTTCGAGTTCCGCCGCACGCCCGGCTTCAGCACCGCGCGCAACAGCCGCGTGCCGCACAATGCGCTGCACGACGCGCGTGCGCTGCGCGACTTCATGCTGGAGGCCGAGGACCGATGAGCGTCGCGTTCCGCCGCGAGAGCGACGAGGAGCATAAGGAGCCGCGGCCCGAACTGCCGGTGCCGCCGGGGCCAAACCTGGTCACGCCGCGCGGGCTGGCGCTGATCGAGGCGCGCGTGGCGGCGCTGGAGGCGGCGCTGGCGGCGGGCGGCACGGACGAAGCGGTCGCGGCGGTGAAGCGCGACCTGCGCTACTGGCACATCCGCCGCGCGACCGCGCAGCTGGCGCCGCCGGCGGACGGCGAGGAGGCGAGCTTCGGCAGCCGCGTGACCTATCGGCTCAACGGCGCCGTGCAGACCGCCGACATCGTGGGTGCCGACGAGGCGGAGCCGGCCGCCGGCCGCATCGCCTTCACCGCCCCGCTGGCACGCGCGCTGATCGGGGCCGGCGCGGGCGACAGGGTCGATTTCGGCGGGCGGGAGGAGGCGATCGAGATCGTCTCGGTCGGGCCGATCGTTCAGGATCAGGCCAGCTCGCGGTAGAGCGCGGCATAGGCGGCGGCCTGCGCGGCGAGCGAGCGGGCGAGGCTGGCAGTCCGCGCGGCGGCGCCGTACCGCTCGCGCCGGACGGGATCGGCGAGCGCGGCGATCGCCTGCGCCAGCGCGC
>CAXUMU010000072.1:7778-8282 GCA_964252145.1 uncultured Sphingomonadaceae bacterium | reverse complement strand
TGACCGTGGTGCCCGACTCGGTCGCGCCGCCCGGAGCCGCTGCGACCGTGCGCGCGTCGCCGCAGTTGCCGCCGCTCGCGACGGCGCTGCCCGCGGAGCAGTAGGACGTCATGCCGGTGACGCCGTTGGCGCCGTCACCGATCAGGTCGACCATCCCGCCGACCCGCGTCGCGACGCAGGGCAGCCCGCTCGCCATCGCCTCGATCAGCGCGAGCGGCATGCCTTCATGATCGGAGCAGAGCACGAACGCGTCGAGCGAGCGATAGAAGGCCGGCATGTCCGTGACTGGCCCGAGGAACGTAATGTTGCGTGGGGCGGCGGCGCGGAGCGCGGCTTCGAGCGGGCCATCGCCGGCGACGCGCAGGCGTACGCCCGGGAGCGAGCGCATCGCCGCGAACAGATCGACGTGGCGTTTGATGGGATGCAGTCTGGCCGCGATCCCGACGACAAAATCCTCCCCGGCCCGGGGAGGGGGAGCCGCCCAAGGGTGGTTGAAGGGGGCGG
>CAXUMU010000072.1:0-7768 GCA_964252145.1 uncultured Sphingomonadaceae bacterium | reverse complement strand
CCCCCTCCACCATGCTGCGCATGGTCCCCCTCCCCGTGCCGGGGAGGAACTTGGTGGTGTCGACTCCCGTCGGAATCGTCCGCACCCGCCGTCTCGTCATCCGCCGCGTGCTGCGTGCCAGATCGTCCGACACCGCGACCAGCCGGTCCATCCGCCGCAGCGCCGGCACCACCGCCGGCAGCCAGCGCCACGCCCCGAGCGCCGCATGGATCGTGGCGAGCGTGGGCAGGCGGGTACGCGCATAGACCGCGCTGACATGCCCGTGCGCGTGCAGCACGTCCGCATCCGTCAGCACCTGCCGCAGCGCCGCCGCAAAGCCCGGATCGCGGCGATCCAGCGCGACATGCTCGGCCTCCAGCGCGCGCCGGCCCGCCGGCAGCGGATCGTAGGTGACGATCAGCGGATCGATCCCGAACTGCGGTGCGCAGGCGCACAGGTCGACCACGCTGCGTTCCTTGCCGCCGATCTCCAACGTCGGCAGCAGGTGGGCGACGCGCAAGCCGCTCAGCGCGTCGCCATCCCCGCGGCGCGCGCGGCGTAGGCGGCGAAGCTGGGGCCGTGCTTCTCCACCCGCGCGCCGCGTTCGCAGTGGCAATTGGGGCAGTTGAGCTGGAACGCGTCGCGCGCCGCGTGGTGGTGCGCCGGGCCGTAGAGGAAGTCGGCCAGCCTTTGCTCGTGCAGGTTGCCGAGCGGGAAGGTGACGTAGCAGAGGTTCACGCCGCCATCGGCGCCCACCCACAGCAGCTTGCCGGCATCGCACGGCACGCGCATCGCATCGGCCTTCAGCGCCCAGTCGGGGATCGAGGCGAGGCTCGCGGCGCTCTCGGTCAGCCGCCACGGATCGTCCTGCTTCAGGCGGACGAGATGCGCGGCGAGCCGCTCTAGACGGTCGGCGTCCTCGGAGCGGAACTGCAATTCGCGCTCCGGCCCTTCCTGGAAATAGGGCAGCGAATAATGAACGATGTCGATCTGGATGCGCGCGTCGAACCGCTCGGCCATGCGGCGGAGATGCTCGAACGCCTCGATCGAGGCGGAGCGGCGGCTGAGCAGGAAGTTGAACTGCAGGCCGAGATCGTCGGGACCGAAATCGCGGCGGACGTCCTCCAGCGACTCCATCAGCCGCGCGTAGCGGCCCGGGCGCTGTACGTAGGCGTCATACTCCGCGTCGCGCCCGTAATAGCCGATCGTCGCCTTGCGCAGGCCGGCGGCGTGGAGCGCGTGGATCTTCTTGTCGAGCACCAGCGCGTTGGTGGTGAGATAGGCGTCCACGCCCAGCCGGTGCGCGGTCTTCACCATCCGGGGCAGGTCGGGGTGGAGCAGCGGCTCGCCGCCGTACAGCCGCACCGAGGGGATCTTGGCCGCCGCAGCATCCTCGAGCAGCCCCTCGACCAGCGGATAGGGCAGGATCGATCCCGGCATGAAATCGCGCCCGTAGCGGCAGCCCTGGCAGCGCAGGTTGCAATGCGCGGTGATCGCGATCGTGATCTTCTGGGTCCGCGCGCGCACCAGCTGGGGCCAGCTCTGCGCGAGCGCCCCGTGCAGCCGCTCGCCCGAGCGGTACGCCGCCTTCAGCGCGGGCGCGACCGCGGGCAGCGCGTGTGCGACGATTTCCCCTGCACGGCGCAACTGCATGTGACGCGACCCCCGACGCGGACGATGGCACGGAAGGTACGGGGGGTGCGCAGGCGAAACTAGGTGAATAGATGGTTAGCGACCGGACCGCCGCACCGTACCCCGGCGCAGGCCGGGGTCCAGTCCCACGCGCGGAGCTGAACCCCGGCCTGCGCCGGGGTACTGCACTCCTTCCACGCGTCAGGCGCTACTTCGCCCCCGCGCGATCCTTGTCGTAGGCGCCGAGACCCGGCTTGTAGCTCTTCTCGTCGATGAACTGGCGGATGCCTTCCTTGCGCCCTTCCGCCTTGTCGTGGAAGTTGGCCGCTTCCTGCGCGCGGATCAGATAATCCTCGGCATTCTCGTAGGTCATCTCGATCACCCGGCGCACCGCATCCTTGGTCGCCTTCAGCGCCTCGGGATTCTTCTTGAGCAGCACGCCCGCGATCTCGGTCACGCGCGCCTTCAGCCGGTCGGCGGGGACCGATTCGTTGACGAGGCCCTGCGCCGCAGCCTGCTGGCCGGTCAGGTTCTCGCCCATCATCGCGTGGTACATCGCGTGGCGCATCGGCATCAGGTTGGTCGCGACCTTGGTCGCGCCGCCGCCGGGCAGAATGCCCCAGTTGATCTCGCTGAGGCCGAACTGCGCGTCGTCCGACGCCACCGCCAAGTCGCAGGCGTAGAGCGGGCCGTAGCCGCCGCCGAAGCACCAGCCGTTGACCATCGCGATGGTCGGCTTCTGGTACCAGCGCAGCCGCCGCCACCAGGTGTAGGCCTCGCGCTGAGAGCCGCGCACGCCCTTCAGGCCCAGCGCCTCGGTCTCGCGGAAATATTCCTTCAGGTCCATGCCGGCAGACCAGGCGGTGCCCTCGCCGGTCAGCACCAGCACGCCGAACTCCTCGCTGAATTCCAGCTCGTCGAGGAGCTCGTTCATGCGCCGGTTGAGGTTCGGCGACATGCAATTGCGCTTGTCGGGCCGGTTGAACTTCAGCCAGCAGATGCGGTCGACGATCTCGTAGGTCGCGACGTCGGGATTGTCGTTGGGATAGGCGGTCATGGAATGCGTCCTTTCGATCCGTTCGTCCCGAGCGAAGTCGAGGGACGTGGGCGGGCGAACGTGTCTCGACTTCGCTCGACACGAACGGGATCGGGAATCCTCGGTTCAGATCGGATAATGGCCGGGCTGCGTCTCGACCGTGATCCAGCGCAGGTCGGTGAATTCGGCGACGCCGGCCTTGCCGCCGAAGCGGCCGTAGCCGGACGCGCCGACGCCGCCGAACGGCATCTGCGCCTCGTCATGCACGGTCGGTCCGTTGACGTGGCAGATGCCGGATCGGATGCGGCGCGCGACCGTCAGCCCGCGCGCGACGTCCCGCGTGAAGACGGCGGCGGAGAGCCCGTATTCGGTATCGTTGGCGAGGCGGATGGCATCCTCCTCATCCTTGGCGCGGATCACCGCGACGACGGGTCCGAAGCTCTCCTCGCGGTAGAGCTTCATCGCGTCGGTGACGCCCACGACCACGCTGGCCGGCATCACCACGCCGTCCGCCGCGCCGCCGCCGTGCAGCGTCGCGCCTTTGCCCACGGCATCCTCGATCAGGCCGGTGACGTGGGCGACGGTCTTCATGTCGACGACTGCGCCCAGCGGCGTGTTGCCCTGGCGGGGATCGCCGGCCTTCATCGACACGGTCTTGGCGGCGAACTTCTCGGTGAACGCGTCGGCGATCTCGTCGACGACGATGATCCGCTCGGTCGACATGCAGATCTGGCCCTGGTTCATGAACGCGCCGAACGCGGCGGCGGCGACCGCCTCGTCCAGGTCGGCATCCTTCAGCACGATCAGCGGCGCCTTGCCGCCCAGCTCCAGCAGCACCGGCTTCAGATGCTCGGCGGCGCGCCTGGCGATGATCTTGCCAACCGCGGTGGAGCCGGTGAAGTTGATGCGCTTCACCGCGGGATGATCGATCAGCGCGCCCACCACGTCGCCCGCATCGGCCGGCGCGTTGGTGACGACGCCGACGACGCCCTCGGGCAGCCCCGCCTCGGCGAACGCCTCGACGATGATCTCGTGCGTGTGCGGGCAGACTTCGGACGCCTTGAACACGACCGTGTTGCCGCAGGCGAGCGGCAGCGCGATCGCGCGCACGCCCAGGATCACCGGCGCGTTCCACGGCGCGATGCCCAGCACGACGCCGGCAGGCTCGCGGATGCCCATGGCGAGGCAGCCGGGTTTGTCGGACGGGATCACCTCGCCGCCGATCTGCGTGGTCATCGCGGCGGCCTCGCGGATCATGCCGACCGCGAGCGCCACGTTGAAGCGCGCCCAGCCCTCGGTCGCGCCGATCTCGGCCATCATCGCGGCGACGAAATCGTTCGCGCGGGCGCCCAGCGCGGTGGCGGCCTTGTCCAACATCGCGCGGCGCGCGCTCGGGCCGATCGCCGCCCAGGCCGGGAAGGCGGCGGCGGCATCGTCGGCGACCTTGACCGCCTCCTGCGGCGTCATCGCGTGGGCGGTGGTGGCGACATCGCCGGTGACCGGGTTGGCGCGGGTGAAGATGGCGTGGATCATGCGCTTCGCTGTCCTCTCGAGCGAGCCGCATTCGCCGCGACTCCGTGACGGGATGCTTATACAGCATAACAGTTATGTTCAATCACGAAATCATGTTATGGGCGCGTCCGAGGAGTCGGCCGTGGAGCACGCGCAGCATGCGGATGGGGAAAGCGTCGGCCATCCGCTGCTGAAAGCGGCGGGGCTGGCGGACAGCGTGGGCTTCCAGCTGAAGCTGGCGCAGGCGGCGGTGTGGGCCGGTCTGGTCGCGGCGCTGGCGCCGTTCGGGCTGCGCCCCAGCCATTATTCCGCGCTGCTGATCATCCGCTCGACGCCCGGCAGCCGCCAGCAGGATATCGGTGAGGCGCTGGGCATCCAGCGGCCCAACCTGGTGGCGATGATCGACGGGCTCGAGAAGCGCGGGTTGTTGACGCGCACCGTCAATCCGGCCGACCGCCGCTCCTATGCGCTCGCGCTGACGCCGGAGGGCGGGGCGCTGCTGGATCAGGCGGACGCCGCGCACCGCGCGCACGAGGCGCGGCTGGCGGAGCGGCTGGGGCCGGACGAAGCGCTGCTGCCGGCGCTGCGGCGGGTGACGGGGATCGGGCGGGAGTAGCGCAACAGTGCTCCCGCGCAGGCGGGAGCCTAGTTGCAACAGTCGGACTGGGCTCCAGCCTGCGCGGGAGCACGGATTGCCGGATCGGGCGGGGCTATTTCGGCCAGCCGGGCGCCGCCTGCTCCAGCAGCGTCCGCAGCGGGGTCGGCGCGCGGCCGGTCAGCCGCTCCACCGTGTCGCTGACGTGATCCATATAGCCCTCGCGGATCGCCGCGCCGAACGTGACCATGTCGTCCGAGCACCACGGGATCGGCACATTGGGATCGGGATCGTCGGACGCCTCGCGCGGCACCCCCAGCGCGTCGAACTCGGCGTAATTCTCCTCGTCGCTGATGTCCTCGGCCGGGAGCGGCCGGCCGGTGATCTCGCTTACCAGCACGGCCACGTCGCGGAACGAGAGCGCCTCCGGCCCGGTCACGTCATAGGCGCGGTTGCCGTGGCCGTCCTGCGTCAGCACCGCGGCGGCGCACGCTACGCAATCCGCCCGCGCCGCGAAGCCGACCCGGCCCTGGCCCCAGTTGGTTCGCCAGATCCCCGCCTGCAGCGCCACCGGCATCGCGGCATAAGCGATCGCGTCGCCATATTGATTGTCGCGCAGGAAGGTCCATTCCGCGCCGCACTCCATCAGCGAGAGTTCCGTCGCACGGTGGTCCAGCTTCACGATCGCGGGATTGCCCGGCTTCTCGGCGCTGATGATCGAGGTGTAGGCGATCTGGCGCACGCCCGCGTCGGCCGCGGCGCGCATCGCATTCCTGTGCTGGCCGACGCGGCTGCCGACGCGGCTGGTGGAGATCAGCAGCATCCGCGTGCCGCCCTGGAATGCTTGTCGCAGCGAGGCGGGATCGTCGAAGTCGGCGGCGCGGACGGCGACGCCGCGCTGGGCGAGATGGGCGAGCTTCGCCGGATCGCGCGTGGTGAGGATCAGGTCCTCCGGCGGCACGAGCCCCAGCAAGGCCTCCGTCGCCGCCCGCCCGAAGCCGCCGCTCGCCCCGCTGACGATGATCGCCACACCGATCCTCCCATTTGTTATGATCGCGGCGCCCATCTGCCGCGCTTTGGCGGGCGCCGCAACCGGCGTTGCGCGGCGCGCGCGCGGGCGCCATAGACTCGGCCATGCTGAGCGATCGTATCCTGTTCATCGATGGCGAGGCTATGGTGGTCGACAAGCCCGCCGGGCTGGGCGTCAATCCCGGCCGCGACGGCAGGCTGAGCGTCGAGAACCACCTCGATTCGCTGCGCTTCGGCTTTCAGCGCCAGCCCTCGATCGTCCACCGGCTGGACCGCGACACCAGCGGCTGCCTGGTGCTGGCGCGCAACCCCAAGGCGCACAAGCGCTTCTCCGCCGCGTTCGAGGCGGGGCTGGTCGACAAGCTGTATCTCGCGGTGGTGGAGGGGGTGCCGGCGGAAGCGTCAGGCACGATCGATCTGGCGCTGGACAAGGTAAGCACGCGCGAGGCGGGCTGGCGGATCGTGCCCGCCGCCCGCGGCAAGGCGGCGCGCACCCGCTGGCGCACGCTCGCCACGCAGGGCGGGCGCACGCTGATCGCGTTCCGCCCGGAGACGGGGCGCACGCACCAGATCCGCGTCCATGCCGCATCGGGGCTGGGCCTGCCGATCGTGGGCGATCCCGTCTACGGCCGGGCAGGGCCGGGGATGCTGCTGCACGCGCGGTCGATCAGCGTGCCGCGCCCGCCGAAAGCGCCCGTCGCCGCCGTCTCGCCGCTGCCGGAGAGTTTCGCCGCCGCCGGCTTCGCGCTTGACGCGGCGCATGGCTGAGGCAGCCTGGGCGATATGGTCGCGATCCCCGTCACCCGCTCGATCGCGATCGACAGCGACGAGCTCGTCGAGACGTTCACGCGCTCGTCCGGGCCGGGCGGGCAGCATGTGAACACCACCGACAGCGCGGTGCTGCTGCGGTTCGACGTTTCGAACAGCCCCAGCCTGCCCGATGCGGTGAAGCATCGGCTCGCCGCGCTGGCGGGCACGCGAATGACGCGCGAGGGCGTGCTGGTGCTGCGCAGCGAGGGATCGCGGTCGCAGCTGCTCAACCGCCAGGAGGTGCGCGACCGGCTGATCGACCTGATCCGCGAGGCGACGATCGTGCCCAAGCGCCGCCGCCCGACCAAGCCGACCAAGGCATCGCAGCTGCGGCGGGTGGAGGGCAAGGCGACGCGCGGCGCGGTGAAGCGCGGCCGCGGTCGGCCGGAGATGGAGTGAGCATGTACGATTTCGCGATTCATGCCGGCGACAAGGGCGAGCTCTACCGCGAGCTGCTGGGTGCGCTGGACGCGCTGACGGCGGACGAGCCCGACGCCGTCGCCAACATGGCCAATGCCGCCGCGCTGATCTGGCAATATCTGCCCGAGCTGAACTGGGCCGGCTTCTACCGCGCGGCCGGCGACGGCCTGGTGCTGGCGCCGTTTCAGGGCAAGCCGGCCTGTATCCGCATCCCGTTCGGGCAGGGCGCGTGCGGCGCGGCGGCGGCGACGCGGGCGGTGCAATGCATCGCCGACGTCCATGCCTTTCCCGGCCATATCGCGTGCGACGCGGCGTCGGCCTCAGAGCTGGTGGTGCCGATCGTGCATGCCGGCGCGCTGATCGGCGTGCTCGATCTCGACAGCCCCTTGCCGGCGCGGTTCGACGACGCGGATATCGTGGGCTGTACCGCGCTGATGGCGCTGCTGGCCCCGCGCCTGGCCGCCGGCTGACACCGATCCGTTTCGGGACAGGCGGGCCGCCCCGCGAATGGCGCGGAACCGGCGGAAATGCTAAACGCTTCGTTAGCCATGCGCCGTTTTTCGGCGGTTTTGCGTCGGTTTCAGGGAGGGACGGTTAACCATGCGAGCGCTCGGATTTTTGGGATTGGCAGGCGCGATCGCGCTCGTTCCGACCGCCTCGCCGGTCGCCGCCGACTCGGGCCGCCCGGCCGCGACGATGACGATGAACGCGCCCGCGCCGGCCGCGCGCGGCGGCTGGGGCGGCGTGCCCAACGC
>CAXUMU010000071.1:0-11563 GCA_964252145.1 uncultured Sphingomonadaceae bacterium | reverse complement strand
GGCGATGGCGGCGTCGAGATCGCCACTGCGATAGGCGACGATGCCGCGCTCGCGCGTGTCGTCGACCGGCTGGGAGCGAAGCTGGCGCCGATCTTCGCCCACGCGTCGGACTGGCGGGAGGGCATGTCGCTGCCGCGCTATCTCGGCGCGCTCAAGGTGAGGATCGGGCAGGGCTGGTTCAGCACGCCGGGCCTCGCCTTTGCCGGCACGCCCGGCACCAGCGTCGGCCGCATCCGGCGCGAGGCGAAGCTGGCGGCGCGGCTCGCCGGGATCGTCGGCGCGCAACCGGCCGGCGTGCGCCCGATCGAGCGGCTGCGCCACGCCCGCGCCGCGCTCGCCGATGACGCGGACTTCGCCTGGGCGCTGGAGACGCCCGACGCGCCGTTGCCAATGCCTCCGGCGAACGCCCGATCGCCGCTGAAGCTGGTGCCGGTGCTGCTGATCGGCTTCACCCGCGTCTATCTCTGGCCGCTCGTGCTGCTGTGGCTGGTCCTGACCGGCGCGGTGTTCGTGCACTTCCTGCCGCATGCGCTGACCGGCGCGATCGCGGCGCTGATCTTCTTCGCCGTCGCCGGAACGCTGGGCGCGCTGGGAGTCGTCGTCGCGCTGCTGCTGGCCTATTGGCGGCTGCGCAAGCAGGAGGAAAGCGACTGGATCGCCGACCGCGTGCTGGACCGCGCGACGCTCGCCACGATCCGCGCGCGCGAGAATCGCGGGGCGCAGAACCACATGGTCTCGGCTACCGTGATCAAGCCTGGCGCGCTCCGCCAGTTCACGCTGCGGCTCGTGTTCTGGATCGTCGGCACGTTCGCCGGACGCATCTTCAAGCCGGGGTTCCTGGAGACGATCGGCACGATCCACTTCGCCCGCTGGGTGACGATGCCCGGCACGCGCGACCTGATCTTCTTCTCCAACTTCGGCGGCAGCTGGGAAAGCTATCTCGAGGATTTCATCACCCAGGCGCACCGCGGGCTGACCGGCGTGTGGTCGAACACCGTCGGCTTCCCCAAGACCGAGAGCCTGATCCTGAAAGGCGCGACCGACGGAGAGCGGTTCAAGCGCTACGCCCGCGCCAGCATGCTGCCGACGCCGTTCTGGTACTCGGCCTACCCCGCGCTCACCACCGCCAACATCCGCCTGAACGACGGCATCCGCCGCGGCCTGGCGGTGGCGTTTACCGACAAGGAGGCGATCGACTGGCTGGCGCTGTTCGGCTCCGCGCTGCGCCCGGCCGAGAAGCTGGAGTCGAGCGAGATCCAGAGCATCGTCTTCGGCGGGCTGGGCTTCATGCCCTATGGCGAGTGCCTGATCGCCGGTCTGGGCGACGACCGCGCCGCCGCCCGGCGCTGGCTCGGTGCAATCGCGCCGGAGATCGCGTGGGACGACGGGCGGCGGCTCGACCGGCCGGCGGTGCTGACGCTGGCGCTGGGGCCGCGCGCGCTGGACCGGCTGGGGCTGCCGGCGGAAGGACTCGAGAGCTTCCCCGCCGCCTTCGTCGACGGCATGACCGCCGCGGGGCGCGACCGCATCCTGGGCGCTACCGGCGCCAACGCCGCGCCCGGCTGGTGGTGGGGGGCGGACGGGGCGGATGCCGCCCTGCTGGTCTATGGCCGCGACGACGGCGCGGTCGCGGCGCTGGCCGACCGCATCGCCGCGCTGTGCGGCGACCATGGCCAGTGCGTCGTCCGCCGCATTCCGCTGCGCGACATCCCCAACGAAAAGGCCGATCGCAAGGAGCCGTTCGGCTACCTCGACGGCGTCTCGCAGCCGGTGATCCGCGGCACCTACCGCGCCGCGCGCGCGCCCGATCCGATCCACGTGGTCGAGCCGGGCGAGTTCATCCTCGGCTATCCCGACAATCGCGGCAACGTGCCGCCGGGGCCGGTGCTGTCGCCGCTCGCCGATCCCGAGGCGATGCTGCCGATCGCCGCCGACTGCCACGCCTTCGGCCGGAGCGTGGTGGAAGGCCCGCGCGACCTTGGCCGCAACGGATCGTTCCTGGTGCTCCGCCAGCTGGAGCAGGACGTCGATGCGTTCCAGGCCTATTGCGAGAGCGAAGCGGCGCGGCTCGCCGGCCGCCTGCCCGAGCCGTACCGCATCGTTCCCGAATTCATCGGCGCGAAGCTCGTCGGCCGCTGGACCGACGGCTCGTCGCTGATCCGCAACCCCTATCGTTCGGCGAGCGACGTGGAGCGCGATCCCAAGCTGCCGACGCCGGGCCCGGTGGCGCGCCCGGCGACCAATCCCGCCCCCGCCACCGCGAGCGCCGCAGCGCCGGCCGTCGCGCGCACCGCGCATGCCCGCGCGCACGACGATAACGACTTCCTGTTCGGCACCGACGATCCCGAGGCGCTGCGCTGCCCGTTCGGCGCGCACGTCCGCCGCGCCAACCCGCGCGACAGCCTGCAGCCGGGGTCGTCGGAGCAGGTATCGATCAGCAACCGCCACCGCGTGCTGCGCATCGGCCGCCAATATGCCCCGCAGGAGGGGCAGAAACCGGGCCTGCTGTTCATGTGCCTGAACGGGGATATCGAGCGGCAGTTCGAATTCGTCCAGCAGACCTGGCTCACCAGCCCCGCCTTCCACGGCCTGTCGAACGAGGTCGATCCGCTACTGGGCGACGGCGGCGGCGGACTGAACGGTTTCACCGTGCCGACGCGCGACGGCCCGCTCCGGCTCGCTCCGCTGCGGCAGTTCGTAACGCTGCGTGGCGGCGGCTACTTCTTCCTGCCCGGCAAGCGGCTGATCCGCTTCCTGTCCGCGTAAGGTGCGTGCGAACTGAACAACTTATGTCGTGGCGCGCTTGATTTGTTTCCGCGAACTCTTAAGCTATCGCGCAAATCAAACAGGGTCGAATGGAATCATCATGACAGGTGAGAGGGAAGGAAATGTCTTCCAGCGCGCCAGTCTACAGGCGGTGCAGAGGTTTGCCAATGATGCCCAGACAGCATCGAACATCGGTGAACTGGAAAGCTGCATAACATTTGCATCGGCCGAAATGGGCTTCGATTATTTCGCGATTGTTCACCATGTTGACTTCGGCCACTTGACGCCCGACGCGATCAGACTCAGCAATTATCCCGAACGGTTCACCGCGAAGATTCGTGAAGGCCAGTTCGCGCGCGATCCGGTGCTCCGCGCAAGCGAACGGACCAATTTGGGGTTCGTCTGGAGCGATGTACCGCAACTGATCACGCTCTCCGATCGCGACCGCGCCTATATGCGCGCCGCGGCGGAGATGGGCCTGGCCGACGGGTTCACGGTGCCGTACCACGTGCCCGGCGACACGCTGGGTTCGTGCCACTTCGCGGTCAACCGCTCCGGCGCGCTGCCGGTCGATCACCTCGCCGCCGCCCAGTCGATCGGCGCATTCGGGTTCGAGGCGGCACGGCGCCTGCTCGCCGTGGACGATCAGTCGACCCGGCTCGCGCCGCGCGTTCCGCTCACCCAGCGCCAGCGCGACTGCCTGGTCGAGGTGGCGCGCGGCAAGAGCGATACGGTGATCGCGCAGCTGCTCGGGCTGCGGCCGCGCACCGTGAACGAATATATCGAGGGGGCGAAGCGCCGCTACCTCGTCTCGACCCGCCAGCAGCTGATCGTGCGCGCGCTGTTCCAGTCGGACATCTGCTTCGCCGAGGTGCTGGCGTAGCGTTCAGCGCGCGGCGATCTCCACGCCCAGGCCGCCGACCGGGCGGCAGTTCGGCCAATGGTGCCAGCGCGGCGCCCGCGCGCCGGGCAGCGTGATCCGCCCGCCTTCCAGCAGGTGGCGGAGCAGCACCTTCACCTGCAGACTGGCGAAATGCATCCCCAGGCAGGTGTGTGCGCCGCCGCCGAACGGGGCGAACGCGTAGCGGTGCCGCCCCTCCGACCGTGCGGGCAGGAAACGGTCGGGATCGAACCGCTCGGGTTCGGGCCAGTATTGCGGCAGCAGGTGGGTGAGCATCGGGTTCACGCCGACCACGGTGCCGGCGGGAATGTCGACGTCTTCGAACCGGCATGGGCGCACCGCGCGCCGCCACAGCACCGGCGCCGCCGCGTTCAGCCGCAGCGCCTCCTTCAGGATGCGCTCGGCCAGGCCGCAGCCCTGCAGCTGCGCGGTGGTGGCGGCGGCGGGATCGGGGATGCGCTCGATCAGCTCGACGCGCACCGCTTCCTGCCATTCGGGATGCCGGCCGAGATAATAGAGCACCGAGACCGTCGCCGAGGACAGCGTGTCGAACGACGCGGCGGTCACGAACACGAGGTGGCTGACGATCTCGTCGATCGTGAGCCCCGTCTCCGCGCGGTCGCGCATCAGGTTGGCGAGCAGGTCGCGCCTCGCCTCGCCCACGTCGCGCGCGAGCAGCCGGTCGATCAGCCGGCGGACGTGGCGCTGGGCAAGGCCGGCCCGCCATTCCGAATTCCCCGGCAGCGGCGTCGTCACCACCGACGTGCTGGACCGCATCAGCGAGCGGAAGGCATGCATGTCCTTCGTCGTCGCGCACGTCTCGTCCTCGCCCAGGAAGGTCGCGTAGCCGATGCCGAAGGTGAGCGCCTGCGCGCTGGCATAGGCGTCGAACCGGCGCGCCCGCCACGCCGCGACCGCCTGCGGGATGACGCGGTTGAAGATGCCGAGATAGCCCTCCATCTGGTGCTGCTTGAACGCGGTGGCGACCAGCTTGCGGTGGCGCTGGTGATCGTCGCCGTCGCGCAGCAGCAGCCCGCCCTTGAAGTGCCGCCCGAACACCGGCTCCCACCCGCCCGCGGCGGAGAAGTTGCGCGCGGCATCGAACAGCACGAACTCGTTCGCCTCGGGCCCGACGAGCTGCAGGTTCCAGTTGCCGCAGGCGTAGAAGCGATGGACCGGCCCGAACCGTTCGTACATCCGCCGGGCGAAGCGATACGGATCGACCACCGCCTCGGGCAGGATCCCGAAGAACGGCACGCCCTTCTTGCCGGGGATATGCGCCAGCCGCGCGAGCGGCACGTTCGGCAACGCGGCGGGCTCCGGCAGAGGCGAGCGAAGGGCGGCTGCACCGGCATATTGCATCGTCACGGCGCTCTGCTCCTCGGTCGCGTCCCCGCACCCTTAGCGCGCGTCACCCGCCATGTTCTCCCCGGTACCTACCGGGATGCGCGGAACGCCCGAAAGCGGCCATCAAGGGCTCGACCAAGGAGCCTTTCCGATGATCGACATGATCTCTCCCGACGACCGCTGGCGCTTCGCCGGACCGCTGATGCAGATGCACCGCGACCGCAAGCTGGTGTTCGTCGACGGGCTGGGCTGGCGGCTGAGCGCGCCGGGCAGCTGGCTGGAGGTGGACGCCTACGACAATGATCACGCCGTCTATCTGATGGCGCGCGACGACGAGAGCGGCGACCACCAGGGGTCGGTGCGGCTGCTGCCGACGACCGGGCCGCACCTGCTGGAGGGCGTGTTTGCCGACCTCTGCCCGGACGGCGTTCCCCGCGCGGCCGACATGTGGGAGATTTCTCGGCTGGTCACCTCGCCCGCCGGCCAGCCCGGCACGCGGCTGATGCGCGTCCACCGGCTGCTGGCGCTCGCCCTGATCGAATTCGCGCTGCTGAACGACATCCGCCACTATGTGCTGGTCGCCGAGAGCCAGCGCGTGCCGGCCCTGTTGTCGATCGGATGGCGGGTGCAGCCGCTCAGCCTGCCGACCGCCTATGACGATCAGCTGCTGGAGGTGCTCCAGATCGACGTGTCGGAGGAGACCGGCGATCGGCTGCGCGAACGGCTGGGCATCGCGGCGAGCGTGTTCGCCGGCGCCGACATCCGGAGGGCGGCATGATCCCCGATCGCTTCGCCACGCTTGCCGCCGCGCCGCTGGACGGCGCATCGCGGGCGCTGATCGAGGACGGCTACGCCGTGCTGCGGGGCGCGGTGCCGCCCGCCCTGATCGAGGGCATCAACCGCGAACTCGACGAGCGGATGGCGCGCACGCCCTTCTCGGTCGGCGCGTTCCACGGTCACCGCACCAAACGCTTCCACGGCCTGCTCAAGCGTTCGCGCGGATCGCACGAACTGATCCTGCACGACGCGATCATGACGGCGGTGCGCGCGACGCTGGGCCAGTGGTGCGATTTCGCGCAGCTCAACCTCAGCCAGGCGCTCGAGATCCACCCCGGCGCGCCGGCGCAGATCGCGCACCGCGACCAGACGATGTGGCCGGCGCCGCGCGGGGAGATCGAATATTCGCTCAATGTGCTGTGGCCGCTCGGCCGCTTCACGCCCGAGAACGGCGCGACGAAGATCTGGCGCGGCAGCCACGTCGACCATCTCGCGCAGGAGGCGGATCTGGGCGAGCCGGATATCTGCCTGATGGAGCCCGGCGACGTGTTGCTGTTCCTGGGATCGACGCTGCACGCCGCCGGCGCGAACGTGAGCCAGGCGCCGCGCCGCGCGATCATCATCAGCTATAGTCTCGGCTGGCTCAAATCCTATGAGAACCAGTCGCTCGCCTACAGTCCGCCATTCGCGCGGACGCTCGATCCGGAGCTGGCGGCGATGATCGGCTATCGCTGGCACCGGCCGAACCTGGGCACCTATGACGGGCAATGCCCCTCGATCCTGCTCGCGGACGATGTTCCCGAATATCTTGCGACGGTCGATTCGCTGACGCCCGCCCAAACCGCGGTGGTCGATATGCACGCACGGATCGAGATGCAGCGGATTGGGTTGCACACAGGCACGCCCGCAGGGCGGAAGGGCTGACATGGGTATTCAGAAGAGGCGCGGGGGCGAATCGACGGAGCCGGCGCGGTCCAGCGCGAGCGTGACGCGGCTGCGCCCGCGCACCGAGCGACCGGCGCCCCGCCCGATCACGCTGCCCTCGGCGGTGAGCGCGCAGAGCGTCGCGGCGGCGCGGCGGATGGTGCGCGAACGGCTGCGGCGTGCGCAATTCTTCCGGGCCGATCTGTTCGCCGATCCCGCGTGGGACATGATGCTCGACATCTTCCTGGCCGAGGCGGAGGGCCGCGAGACGCCGGTGATGAACCTGTGCCTGTCGTCGCAGGTGCCGGAGACGACCACGCTGCGCTGGGTCAAGACGCTGGAGTATCAGGGCATCTTCGTGCGCCAGAAGGACGAGCATGACCAGCGCCGCGTACTGGTCCGGCTCAGTCCCGCGGCGTCGAAGGCGATGGCCTCCTATCTCGACGACCACGCCTGATCGCCGATGGTCGGAACGGGTCGGCGAGGACGGTCCCGATCCCGTCTGGATTGCACCATCGCGCGCTAGCGCGGGATGACTTCAGACTGACCTACCCCGTTTGTGTCGAGCGAAGTCGAGACACCTGCACCCGCTTCGATCGTGTCTCGACTACGCTCGACACAAACGGGTCGGGGGATGGTTCAACGAAATGTCATCGCACTCTAATCGGCGAGTTCGCCATCGATATGATGGATCGCGAGATCCAGCGTCGCGCCCGCCGGCGAGCGGCAATGGTCGTCGAGGAGCTGCAACGCCGCTGCCATCAGCTCACGCGCCTCGGAGAGCTTGGCGAGCCGCTGCTGCTCCAGCCAGTCGCCGCGGCCGGTATCGCACTGGTCAGTCATCGTTTGGCTCTCGTTCCGCAGTGGTGGCAGGTGCCCGTCCCTTCCGGCAAGCGGACCGATCGCGCTCGTGCGCTTGGCCGGCGCTGCCGTTGCTGCCCTCCGCTTGTCGCAGGTCATGCTTAACGGACCATCGCCAGCGAGCGGCCAGGGCAGGCCGAACCCGCCGGATTGGCTGTGTTTCCCATCAGTCAAAACGCTACTCCGCGCTGCTCGGCCGGTATGCGATGTTATGGAGCGGCTGCCTGCGTGTGGCAAACCGGCGGGAGATATTGTCTGCGGCGAGGGGGCCGTACGCAAGGAAGACGCAATGCCAGCCGAAACGTCGCGTGCGACGGTTGCGTTCCGCACCACCCGCGAACGGTTCGGTTGCGGTAGCGGCTCCTCCGCGAGCACGGCCGATCCGGGGACGGCATCGTGGCCGTCCGTGGAGGCGAAATGCTCCTGCGTCAGCTGCCGCTTCATCGACGTACCGCCCCAAATGGCGACCGGCCGCCGCCTGATGTATCGGTGGACTCAAGCCGGGCGCTCATTGTCGCGCCGGACCTGATTGATCCACCGCCCGCCACCGCGGTGAGGCGACACCTGGTGCGCGGCGACGATGCGGAGCTGGCTCGGGCTGGTCCCATGGCGCACTTTTTGTCAGATCGGTGCGGCGAGATCGGCGGGCAGCGTGCGCATCGCCCACAGAGAGTGCAGCGCCGCCCACAGATAGCCGCCGGCGACGAGCGCCATCGCCGCCGCCAGCCCGCCCCCCGGCGCGGCGGTGGCGAAGCGGTCGCTCAAGCCGCCCACCAGCAGCGGGCCGAGCGCGCCGCCGACGAGCGAATAGACCAGCCCGGTCACCGCGGTGGACGAGGCGCGCATGCGCGGGTGCATCATGTTCTGGAACATGCCGGCGGTCGGCCCGAGATAAGTGTATTGAACGACCGCCGCGACGGCGAGCAGCGCGATCGCCGGCGCGGCGGCATCGCGCGTCACCGCCAGCATATAGATGGGCGCGGCGATGAGCAGCGACGCGCCCGGCAGCCAGCCGTAGACGCGCGGATCGCGCAGCGCGATCCGGTCGCACAGCCAGCCGGCACCGACCACGCTGAGCGAGGCGGGCAGGCTGGCGATCAGCCCCGCGATCACGCCCGCCTGCCCCACGCCGAAGCCGAATCGGCGCAGCAGGAAGGCGGCCAGGAAGGCGTTCAGGCCGAAGCCGACCGCCGAGGCGACGGTCGAACCGATCAGCAGGTGGCGCAGCGATGCACGCGCCCAGATCCGGCGCAGCACGGCCGATAAGGGCGGCACCGCGCCCTCGCGTTCCACCAGCCTGTCATGCTGCCCGCGCGGCGGCTCGGCGACGGTGAGCAGGATCAGCAGCGCCAGCAGGAAGCCGGGGGCGGAGGCGAGGAAGAAGGCGGCGCGCCAGCCATAGGCCTGCGCGATCGTCGCGCCGCCGGCCGAGCCCAGGAACGCGCCGATCGGCGGCGCCAGCATCAGCACCGACATCGCGGTCGCACGGCGGTCGCGCGGAAAATAGTCCGAGATCACCGACGCGGTCGCCGGCAGACCCACTGCCTCGCCCACGCCCACGCCGATCCGCGCGAGCATCAGCTGGCCAAAGCTGGCCGCGAGCCCGCAGGTGACGGTGGCGATCGACCAGAGGAGGGTACCGACCGCGACCAGCGTCAGCCGCCGCCGCCGCTCGGCGATGCGCGCCACCCACACGCTCAGCAGCACGTTCAAGAGCGCGAAGGCGAGCCCGGCGACCAGCCCGACCTGGAAGTCGCTCAGGTGGAACTCGCGCTTGATCGGCTCGACCAGCACGTTCATCACGATCCGGTCGATGAACCCGCAGGTCGAGATCGCGGCGAGCAGGAACAGCGCCCAGCCGGGATTGGTCCTCGTCAGCCCCACCGCGCGTGCTCGGGGCCGGGCACGAAAGCTTGGGTGGGCGTGCCCGTCCGGCTCGTCGCCAGCGCCGCGATGACGGCGGGGCGGGTGCGGATGCGGTCGATCCAGCCGCACAGGTGCGGCGTCGCATCGACGTTGACGAGATCGGGCGTCAGTTCGGGCAGCGCGTTGCAGATCGCGAAGGCGTCGATGTCGGCGAGCGAATAGCTCTCGCCGACCAGCCAGTTGGCCTCGCCCAGCATCCGCTCGAACCGGTCCACGCCCAGCTTCACCTTGCGCCGCGATTCCGCGAGCAGGTCGTCGGGATAGTCGTTCTCGATCGCGCGGCGCCAGCCGTCGGCCAGCATCCGCATCGGCAGGCCCGCCAGGCGCGACGCGATCGCCGCGCGATCATCGGCGGTGACTGCGGGCGCAAGCCATCTGGCGCAGCCGAGCGTGTTGGCGCCGGGCATGAAAAGCTCGTTGACGAAGCGGGCGAGGGCCAGGATGCGGACGTGCGAGAGCGCATCGGCCGGGCGCAGCGGCATGCCGGCGAACGCCTCGTCCAGATACAGCGTCATGAAGAAGGATTCGCTCAGCTGCCGCCCGTCGGCCACGAGCAGCGGCCCCTCGCCCTCGAGAGCCAGACGGGCCTCGGGATCGAGCGGGGGCAGGCCGGCGGCGTCGCGCGGATCGACGTAGCGGCTCTCGAACGCGAGCCCCTTCTCGTACAGCGCGATCAGCGGCTTGAGGTAGGGGCCGTTCGGCTCCCAATGATACAGCGTCAGCATGTGCGTCACTGCCGGTTGAGGTAGTTGAAACGGTCCGCCAGATCCTGGTGGCCCTTGGTCAGCGCGAGCTGCGTCGCGGGCCGCGCGTTGATCCGCTGCAGCCAGTCGATGAACCGCGGCGCGCGCTCGGGCTTCGCCTGCTCGGGCAGCAGCCGGGGCAGCGCGAACAGCATCATGAACCCGGCCAGATCGGCCATCGAATAGCTCCCGCCCGCGATCCACGGCCTTGTCGCCAGCGCCGCTTCGATCGCGGCGATGCCCTCCACCACGCGGGCACGCGATTCGGCCAATTCCTCTTCCGAGAACTGGCCGTAGATCGCCTTGGACCAGGCGACGCGGCGCTCCTTCAGCGGAATCCGCTCGATCGCCGCCGCCAGTTCCGCCGGATCGCGCTTGCGCACCCTGGGCCCGACGAAGGTGCTCCAGCCGACCATGCTGGCGGAGGGGCCGACGAACTGGTCGAAGAAGCGGCACCACCAGCGCATCCGCCACCGCTCGAACGGATCGTTCGGGCGGAGCGGGGGGCCGGGAAAGGTCTCGTCGATATATTCGATCATTGCGGTCGATTCCGCGATCAGCGTGCCGTCGTGCACCATCGCCGGGATCGTGCCGGCGGGGTTGATCGCGACATAGTCGGGCTTGTGCTGGTCGAACGCCAGCATGTCGATGTAGCGGCTTTCGAAGTCGACGCCCTTCTCGCACGCCGCCAGGATGGGCTTGCCCGAATTGGCGTTCGGCTCCCAGTGATAGATCGTCAGCACGGGCCTCAATCCTCGAACCAATAGGCGACGCCGCGCATCTCGATGCTCGCACGTGGCGGCACGTCGGGCGGGCAGCTGGGATCGTCGAACGCGACGTGCGGCACGTGGTGCGCACGCGACGGATCGGAATCGTTGGTCTTGAACACCAGCGCCTCGTCCGGCGTCATGTCGCGGAAGTAGGACCATCTGTGATCGGGATTGTACGCGATCACCAGCCCCTCGAACGACCATTCGGGCTTGTCCGGCGCATCGAAGATCGCGTCCGCCAGCAGCAGGTCGGGCGCGGCGATGCTGCGCGCGTCGCACACCGCGAGCGGCACGTCCTGCGGCGCGCCGGAGAAGCTGCGCCAGACGTTGTACTGGCAGCGGCGCGCGATCCTGCGCCCCGCGGGAGCCGATCCCTTGCCGAACATCTCGGCGGTGGCATCGCTGATGTCGATATGCGCGAAGCGGGCGGGGTTGCTGTTGTCGAGCTTGCCCGACAGCGCCGATTTCTCGCCGAAGCGCAGGATGCCGCTGCCGTTGATCACCACCGCATCGGCGCCGGTCACCGCCAGCAGGAGCCTGCGGATCTC
>CAXUMU010000070.1:9238-11577 GCA_964252145.1 uncultured Sphingomonadaceae bacterium | reverse complement strand
ACTCGCGGTAGCCCGGCAGGAACGTCTTGGGCACGACGCCCAGCACGCGGCCGCGCGCGATGGCGATGGCGGTATTGTAGAGCCGCCCGTTCCGCCGGAGCGGGGCTCCGACCAGCAACACCGGCGCCAGCGCCGCGCTCGCCGCCGCCACCTCCGCCAGCGCCCGCTCCACCGCGTCCAGCAGCGTATCCTGCAGGTGCAGGTCGTCGATCGCGTAGGCCGACAGGCCGAGCTCGGGGAACACCACCAGGTCGACGCCGGCCGCATCCGCCTCGCGCGCCAGCGCGATCGTCGCGGCGGCGTTGGCGGCCGGATCCGCGGTGGCGACGACCGGGGTGGCAGCGGCGACGCGCACGAAGCCATGCGCATGGATCGCGGCGAACGGGGGGCGGTCGGTCATCGGCGGGCGTCTCCTGGTTCCCCGTTACAGCGGGGCGCGTTGCAAATCACCCTTGCCGATTCGGGCATGAGCGGCCGAAAGGCGTGACATGCCGATCACCGCCCCGTGCGCGCTTGCCGCCGCCGCCGCCCTGCTGCTCGTGGCGCTGCTGGCGGCGGCGGTGCGCGCCGGGTGGGTGCAGGCGTTCGACGTGGCGCTGCTCGGCCATATCCGCGGTGTCGGCGGCCCGGCGCTGCTGCAGCCGATCGTGCTGCTCACCGATCTGGGCAGCCTGCCGGCGCTGTTTGCCCTGGCGCTTGGCGGCGTGCTGCTGCTGATAGTGGCCCGCCGACGGGGCGAGGCGGCGTGGCTGGCGGGGATCGCGTTCGGCGGCCGCATCCTGGTCGAGCTGATCAAGCTGGCCGTCGCGCGCGGGCGGCCGCCGGTGATCCAGCATGCGGTGGCGGTCGAGAGCTGGAGCTTCCCCAGCTCTCACACCGCCAATTCCACGATTACGCTGATCGCGCTGGCGCTGTTCCTGGCGCAGGGCCGGGGGCGGCGGCCGGCGCTCGCCGTGGCCGCGCTGCTGGCATTCGCGGTCGGCTGTTCGCGGATGTGGCTGGGCGTCCACTGGCCGACCGACGTCACGGCCGGCTGGCTGTTCGGGATCGGCTGGCTGGCGCTGACGGTGCCGCTCGCGCGGCGCACGCGATAGGCGCGCTTGCGGCAACCCGCGAACCACTGCACTCTTGCCCGGGGACCGGCGCGAAGTCGGCGGGGGAATTCGGGGATGGAGCGCAAGACCCAGATCGTGATCGTCGGCGGCGGTGCCGGCGGACTGGAGCTCGCCGCCCGGCTCGGCGCGCGCTACGGTCGCAAGCGCCACGACATCATCCTGCTCGAGCGCAACCGCACGCATATCTGGAAGCCGCTGCTGCACGAGGTGGCGGCCGGATCGCTGGACGCCAATCTCGACGAGGTGGGCTATCGCAGCCACTGCCACCGCTGGGGCTACCGTTATTTCTACGGCACGCTGGACGGGATCGACCGCGCCGCGCGCGAGGTGCTGGTAGCGCCGCTGCTGGATGAGGACGGCAGCGAGCTGATCGCCGCGCACCGCATCCGCTACGATTATCTGGTGCTGGCGATGGGTTCGGTGACGAACGACTTCGGCACGCCGGGGGTGCGCGCCAACTGCCTGTTCCTCGACAGCCGCATCCAAGCCGATCGTTTCCGCGATCGCATGCTGAACCATTGCCTGCGCGTGTCGCGGGCGATGATCGCCGGCCGCGACGAACATGTCCGCATCGCGATCGTCGGCGGCGGCGCGACGGGGGTGGAACTGGCGGCCGAGCTCTACAACGCCGCCTCGGCGCTGCGCCATTACGGGCTGGAGGTGTTCGACGAGCAACGGCTGCAGGTGACGCTGATCGAGGCGGGGCCGCGCATCCTGCCGGCCTTGCCCGAGCGGCTGGCCGAGGCGGCGTGCCACGAGCTGACCGCGCTGGGCGTGCGCGTGCTGACCGACACGCCGGTCGTGGAGGCGACGCCGAACGAGATCGTGGTCAGATCGGGCGAGCGGATCGGCGCGGACCTGATGGTGTGGGCGGCCGGCGTCAAGGGCGCGAGCCTGGCGCATGGGCTGGACGGGCTGGAGGTCAGCCGCAGCGGCCAGATCATGGTCCGCCCGACCCTGCAGACGCTCGCGGACGACCGGATCTTCGCGATCGGCGACTGCGCCTCGTGCACGCTGCCCGGCGCCGAGCGGCCGGTGCCGCCGCGCGCGCAGGCCGCGCACCAGATGGCGGCCACCGCCTTCGCCAATCTGAACGCGCTGATGGCCGGCCGCGCGCCAATGTCCGACATCGATGCGCGCAAGGCGAACAAGCGTGGCGCAGCGCGGCTGGCGGCGGTACAGGCGCTTTACCAGATGGACCTGGCGGGCACCGGGCTGAACGAG
>CAXUMU010000070.1:0-9228 GCA_964252145.1 uncultured Sphingomonadaceae bacterium | reverse complement strand
CCGCGCGCTGAAGGCGTTCGTCTACAAGGATCACGGCTCGCTGGTGTCGCTCAGCCGCTTCTCCACCGTCGGCAGCCTGATGGGGAACCTGGTGGGCGGGCGGATGGCGATCGAGGGGCGGCTCGCGCGGTTCGTGTATACCTCGCTCTACCGCATGCACCTGCTGGCGATCCACGGCTGGGTGCGCGGCCTCGCGCTGATCGCGGTCGGACAGGTCAACGCGATCATCCGCCCGCGCCTGAAGCTGCATTGAGCGCGATCCGGATCGCGCTCGCCCGCCTGTTCGGCCGCCGCGGCGACGGACGCTTCGACGTTCGCCGGCTGCGGCGGCGCGGACGGCTCGGCCTGCAGGCGGAGATCCGCGCGCTGACGCAGTTCGCCTATCTCGGCGACGCGACCGGCCTGTGCCGCGTGCTCGGGCGCTACAAGCTGTTCGTCGATACGCGCGATGCCGGCCTGTTCCCGCATTTGGCGCTCGATGGCTATTGGGAGATGTGGGTGACCGAGCTGCTCGCCCGGCATCTGCGCAGCGGCATGGTCGCGGTCGATGTCGGCGCCAATGTCGGCTATTTCACGATGCTGATGGCCGATCTGGTCGGCCCGGCCGGGCATGTCCACGCGTTCGAGCCGAACCCTGCCGCCCTGCGCCATCTGCGCCGCAGCGTGCCGGCCAACGGCTTCGCCGATCGCGTGACGCTCTATGGCGATCCGCTGGGCGAGCAAGCGGGGCAGCGCGTGCTGCTCGACGTGCCGCCCGGCTATCCCGGCGGGGCGGCGATCGTCCCGGCCCCGGACGAGGCGACCGATGGCGTGCTGACCACCCGCCGGCTGGACGGCTACCCCGCCGTGCTGGACGCAGACATCGTCAAGATCGACGCGGAAGGCGCCGAGCAGGCGATCTGGCGCGGCATGGCGGGGATCTTCGCCCGTGGGCGCGCGATGACCGTGCTGCTGGAATTCGTGCCGTCGCGCTACGTCGATCCCGCCGGTTTCCTGGGTGAGATCGCCGCCGCGGGCTTCGCGCTCAACCGGGTCAGCGCGGCGCAGGATCTGGCGCCGATCGCGCCCGCGCAGATCCTGGCGGCGCCGCGCGAGGAGGACATCATGCTCGTGCTGGTCCGCGGCGCGGCCGGAGAGCGACGGTGACGCGCGCGGGCGTGCCCACGCTCGGCGTCTACAACATCGCCGACCTGCGCGAACGCGCCCGCCGCCGGCTGCCGCGCGGCATCTACGACTATGTCGAGCGCGGGGTGGAGGATGATATCGGCCTCGCCGCCAACCGCGCTGCCTGGGCCGCCGCGCGCCTGCTGCCCAAGGTCGCGCGCGACGTGTCGCGGATCGACAAGCGCACCACCCTGTTCGGGCGCGAGATCGCGATGCCGCTGGCGGTGGCGCCCACCGGATCGGCCGGCCTCGTCTGGCACGATGGCGATCTGGCGATCGCGCGCGCGGCGGCGGCGGCGCGGGTGCCGTTCACCATCTCGAGCGCGACGACGATGCCCATCGAGGAGATCGCCAGCGCCGGCGGCACGCTCTGGTTCCAGCTCTACCTCTGGGCGGACCGTGCGCTCAGCCACGCGGCGATGGCGCGCGCGCACGCCGCGGGCTGCGAGGTGCTGATGCTGACGGTGGACATCCCGGTGCCGCCCAACCGCGAGTTCAACCTGCGCAACGGCTTCGGCACGCCGTTCCGCATCGGGCCGAGGAACGTCGCCGACATCCTGATGCACCCGCGCTGGCTGGCCGGTGTGATGGGGCGCTACATGCTTTCCGGGGGCATGCCGCGGCAGGCGAACCTGCCGGAGGAGCTGCGCACCAGCGTCACCAAGGTCGCCGCCGTCGGCGCGAACTTCCAGGGCTATGACCTCACGTGGGACGAGGTGCGCGATCTGCGACGGCGCTGGCCGGGGATCTTCCTGCTGAAGGGCATCCTGCGGCCCGGCGATGCGGTGCGCGCGGTGGAGCTGGGTTGCGACGGCGTGATCGTCTCCAACCATGGCGGGCGCAGCGTGGACGGCGCGCTCCCCTCGTTCGAGGCGCTGCCGCGGATCGTTGATGCGATCGGCGACCGGACGACCGTGCTGGTCGACGGCGGCGTGCAGCGCGGGATCGATATCGTCCGCGCGCTGGCGACGGGCGCGAAGGCGGTGATGGTCGGCCGCGCGCCGCTTTACGGCCTGGCGGTGGCGGGCCAGGCGGGGGTGGCGCGCGCGCTGCGGATGCTGTCGGACGAGCTGCGCACCACGATGGCGCTGGTGGGCGCGCGCAACGTGGGGGAGATCACGCACGACCTGCTGGCGGACTGACGCTCAGAACCCCAGTTCCGCCATCTCGACCACGCGCTTCTCCCGCGCGCTGATCTCCGCCGCGACGCCCATCGCCACCGCGCGCAGGCCGTCGTCGGCGGTCACCTCCACCGGCCCCTCGCCGCGCACCGCCCGCGCGAACGCCTCGTGCTGGTAGAAGGTCGCGCCGTGGTGCGATCCGGCCGCCATCGCCGCCTCGTCCACCGCGACATGTGTCCGCACCACCGCCTTGTCGGCGCGGAAGCCCACGCGCGGCGAGAAGATCAGGTCGCCCGGCGGGATCAGCACGTCCAGCCGCGCGGCGTCGCCGGTGGCGCTGATCTCCTCCTGATGCTCGGCGCCGTCGGCGAACATGCACAGGTCGAGCATCGCGCGCACGCCGTTCGCAAAGTCGATCGTCGTGAAGCTGTTGTCGAGGATGTCCGGCGCGACGTTCTCGTAGCGCTCATCGAGATGGTTCACGTCGTGCCCGCCCGAGCAATAGACCCGCACCGGCTCGGCCGCGACGATCAGCCGCATCAGGTCGAAGAAGTGGCAGCATTTCTCCACCATCGTGCCGCCGGTGTTGCGGCTGAAGCGGTTCCAGTCGTTCACCTTCACCAGGAACGGGAAGCGGTGCTCGCGGATCGAGAGCATCCTGAGCGTGCCGACGCGTCCGGCGTGGACCTGATCGATGAACGCGCGCGCCGGCGGCATGAAACGATATTCCATGCCGGTCCAGAACGGCGCGGCATGCTGCGCCGCCTGCTCGGCCACCCAGCGCGCGTCCGTAATCGTGGTGGCGAGCGGCTTCTCGCACAGGATGGCGAGCCCGCGGTCCAGCAGCGGGGCCAGCACGTCGCGGTGGGTGAAGTTGGGCGAGGCGACGACCACCGCGTCCACCTCCCCGCTCGCCGCCAGCGCCGCCGCCGAGTCGAACGTGGCGACGCCGTCCGCCGCCTCGCCCAGCGCCTCGCGCGCCCAGCCGAGCGATGCCGGCGTCGGATCGGCGATCGCCGTGACGCGCGCGTGCGGCAGGAGCGCGATGTTGCGGATATGCTCCGCGCCCATCATGCCCGTGCCGACGATGCCGTAGCGGATGGTCTCTCCCATAGTGGCGTTCCTTGTGCCATTCAGCGGCGATGACAGAGCTCCGCCCATCCACCCAACCGCTCCCCCTCGGCAAGAGCGGATTGACCGTATCGCCGCTCGCCTGGGGCATGTGGCGCTTCGCCGGCAGCGACGTCGCCACCGCGCGCGCACGGATCGAGGCGGCGCTGGAGGCGGGCATCACGCTGTTCGATACCGCCGACGTCTACGGGTTCGACGGATCGCCCGGCTCGTTCGGCGCGGCGGAGGCGCTGCTGGGGCAGGTGCTGGCCGAATCGCCGGGGCTGGCGGAGCGGATGGTGCTCGCCACCAAGGGCGGCATCACGCCGCCCGTGCCGTACGATTCCAGCGCGGCCTATCTGGCCGATGCGCTGGATGCGTCGCTGAAGCGGATGGGGCTCGAGCGCGTCGCGCTCTACCAGATTCACCGCCCCGACATGCTGGCGCACCCGGAGGAAGTCGCCGGCGCGCTGGCCCGGATGGTGGAGAGCGGCAAGGTCGCCGCGGTCGGCGTGTCGAATCACAGCGCGGCGCAGGTCAGCGCGCTGCGATCCTTCCTGCCGTTCCCGATCGCCAGCCAGCAGCCGGAATTCTCGCCGCTCGCCACCGCGCCCCTGTTCGATGGCGTGCTGGATCAGGCGATGCAGCTCGGGATGGCGGTGCTCGCCTGGTCGCCGCTGGGCGGCGGGCGGCTGGGCAGCGGCGACGGCGACGTGCGCGCGGTGCGCGTGGCGGCCTTGCTCGATACCAAGGCGGAGAGCGCGGGCGTGGCCCGCGCGGCGGCGGCCTATAGCTGGATCATGGCGCACCCCGCGCGACCGATCCCGATCGTCGGCACGCAGGACACCAAGCGCATCGCCGAAGCGGCCGACGCCTTCAAGGTCGGCTGGAGCCGCGCCGAATGGTATGCCGTGCTGGAGGCGGGGATGGGGGAGAAGCTGCCGTGAGCGTTCCACCGTGCGAGGTCAGCTGGTTCTCGGCGCTGTGCGACGACGATTACGAATATCTGGGCCAGCCCGATCCGCTGCTCCAGTCGAGCTGGGAGCATTGCCGCGACATCGTGCTGGGCGCGGAGACCGGCGGGTTCGACAATATCCTGCTCCCCTCGGGCTATGCGCTGGGGATCGACACCACCGCCTTCGCCGCCGCCATAGCCGTGCTGGTGCGCCGCATCCGCCTGCTGATGGCGGTGCGCATCGGCGAGAGCTGGCCGCCCCAGCTGGCGCGCCAGATCGCCACGATCGACCGGATCCTGGGCGGCCGGCTGACGATCAACATCATTTCCAGCGACCTGCCGGGCGACACGCTCGCCAGCGCCCCGCGCTACCGCCGCACCGCCGAGGCGATGGCGATCCTGCGCACCTTGCTCGACGGGAAGCCGCTCGATCATCAGGGCGAGTTCTGGCAGCTGAAGCTCGATCCGCCGCGCATCGGCACCGTCTCCGGCCGTTGCCCGCAGCTCTATTTCGGCGGCCTGTCGCCCGACGCGCGCGAGGCCGCGGCAGCGGGGTGCGACGTCTATCTGATGTGGCCGGACACGCTGCCGGCGGTGCGCGAGATCATCGCCGACATGCGCGCGCGCGCCGCCGCCAAGGGCCGCACACTCAAGTTCGGCTACCGCGTCCACGTGATCGTGCGCGAGACCGAGGCGGCGGCGCGCGACGCGGCGGACAAATTGCTCTCGCGGCTGGACGATGCCGCCGGCCGGGCGATCCGCGAGAAATCGCTCGATTCGCAATCCGCCGGCGTCCGCCGCCAGGCCGAGCTGCGCGAAGCGGCGGGCGGCGAGGGCTTCGTCGAGGATAATCTGTGGACCGGGATCGGCCGCGCCCGCTCCGGCTGCGGCGCGGCGATCGTGGGCGATCCCGATCAGGTGCTGGCCAAGCTCAACGCCTACCGTGCCGAGGGGATCGAGGCGTTCATCCTCTCGGGCTACCCCCATGCGGCGGAGGCCGACCTGTTCGCGCGGCACGTGCTGCCCCGGCTGGACCACGCGCCGCTCGCGGCGGGATGATCCGCCACGTCGCGATCGTCGGCGCGGGCTTTTCCGGCGCGCTCCAGGCGATCAACCTGCTCCGCCACGACGGCCCCCGCGCGACCCTGATCGAGCGCGGCGCGCAGGTGGCGCGCGGCGTCGCCTACAGCGCGGCGCATCCCAGCCACCTGCTCAACGTCCGCGCCGGCAACATGAGCGCGCTGCCCGACGATCCGGGCCATTTCGCCCGCTGGCTGGAGGCACGCGGCGAGGGCGGCCGCCAGTTCGTGCCGCGCATCACCTACGGCGCCTATCTGGGCGAGCTGATCGCGGCGGCTGCGGCGGAGGCGCCCGGCCGGCTGGAGATCGTGCACGACGACGCCGTCGCGCTCGACCTGACCGCGGACGGCATCCGCGTGGCGCTCGCGGGCGGCCGCTCGATCGAGGCGGATGTCGGCGTGCTCGCGCTGGGCAACCTGCCGCCGCATCCGCCCGCCGGGCTCGATCCCGCCGCGATCGATCCCGATCGTTACGCGCCCGACCCGTGGGCCGCGAGCGTCGCCGAAGGACTGACGAATCGCGACACGCTGCTGATCATCGGCACCGGGCTGACCATGGTCGACGTGGCGCTGCTGGTGGATGCGCGCGGGTTTCGGGGGCGAATCGTCGCGATGTCGCGCCGCGGTCTCGCTCCGCGTGCGCATGCCGAGGGACCGCCGCCGCCGGGGCTGCCGGAGCGCCCGAGCATCGCCGTGGTGCCGCTGCTGCGCGAGGTCCGCGCACGCGCCGAGGCGATCGGCTGGCGCGCGGCGGTGGACGAGCTGCGCCCTTACACGCAGGGCATGTGGCTGGCCGCCGCGCCGGCCGAGCGCGAACGCTTCCTGCGCCATCTGCGGCCGTGGTGGGACGTGCACCGCCACCGTCTTGCGCCGCCCGTCGCGGCGAAGATCGCGCAGCTGCGGGCCGAGGGCCGGCTGGAGATCGTCGGCGGCCGGACGCTCGCCTTCGCCGACCGCAATGACGGCGTGGAGGTGCGCTGGCGTCCCCGCGGCCGGCATCGGGACGCGCAGCTGTCGGCCCGCCGCGTGGTCAATTGCAGCGGCCCGCGGGTCGATCTCGGCCGTACCGACGAGCCGCTGCTCAAGCGGATGCTGGCGCACGGGCTGATCCGCAACGATCCCAGCCGGCTCGGCCTCGACGTCGATCTGCAGGCGCGCGTGATCGGCGCGGACGGCGCGCCCAACGAGCGGATGTTCGCGCTGGGGCCGATGACGCGCGGCGCCTTCTGGGAGATCGTCGCGGTGCCCGACATCCGCGTCCAGACCTGGTCGCTCGCCCGCCGCCTCTCCAACGCGCACTGGGTGGGCGGCGAGGGGCTTTAGCTCATCGGATTTCAGATCGACGCGGATCCGTTCGTGTCGAGCGAAGTCGAGACGCCTGCACCCGCATCGAACGTGTCTCGACTACGCTCGACACCAAAGGGTTGGGGTTTCAAGGTAACGCCATCGCGTCACGAGCTCAGCGCAGCAGCCACTTCAGCGCGCCCGCCACGAGCGCCAGCGCGCACACGCTCGCCGCCCAGATGCCGGCGAACCAGCCGAGCCGGCGCCACAGCGGCAGGGGCTCAGTGATAGCCGCCCTCGCCGATCTTGCCGCGGAACACCCAATAGGCCCAGGCGGTATAGGCCAGGATCACCGGCACCAGGATCGATGCGCCCACCAGCATGAACGCTTGGCTGCGCTCGGGCGCGGCGGCGGCCCAGATGCTCACCCGACCGGGGATCACGTCGGGCCAGATCGAGATGGCGAGGCCCATCATCGACAGGCCGAACAGAATGAGCGTCAGCAGGAACGGCGCATGGTCGCGGCCCCGCCCCAGGCTGCGGATCAGCAGGAAGGCGGTGATCGCCACCAGCAGCGGCACCTGCGCGGCCGCCAGGATGCCCGGCCACGCCAGCCAGCGCTGATAATATTTGCCTTCCAGGAACGGCGTCGCCGCGCTCACCAGCGCGATCGCGATCAGCAAGGTCGGCGCGAGCAGGCGGGCGAAGCGCCGCGCATCGTCGTGCAGCTGCCCCTCGGTCTTCCAGATCAGCCAGCAGGCGCCCAGCAGCGCATAGCCCACCAGCAGGCTGGCGCCGGTGAGCAGGCTGAACGGGGTCAGCCAGTCCCACCAGCCGCCGCCATAGGCGCGGCCCGAGACGGCGATACCCTGCAGCAGCGCGCCGAGCGTCACGCCCTGCGCGAACGTCGCCACCACCGAACCCAGGAAGAAGCCCACGTCCCACGTCCGCCGGTGGCCGGCGTGGCGCCAGCGGAACTCGAATGCGACGCCGCGGAACACGAGGCCCAGCAGCATCGCGACCAGCGGCGCGTATAGCGCCGGCAGCACGATCGCATAGGCCAGCGGGAACGCCGCCATCAGTCCGCCGCCGCCCAGCACGAGCCAGGTCTCGTTGCCGTCCCATACCGGCGCGATCGCGTTCATCGCCATGTCGCGCTCGGCCCCGACGCGGAAACCCGGGAAGAGGATGCCGATGCCGAGATCGAACCCGTCCATCACCACGTACATCGCCACCGCGAAGGCGATGATCCCGGCCCAGAGCGTCGCGAGGTCGACGGTCATCGCGGCTGCTCCGGCTTTTCCGCCGGGCCGTCCTGCACCGCCGGGGCGGGGGTGATGCCCGCGGTGCGGATCGGCGCGCCGGCCGGAGCGGATTCGCCGGCATGCGGCGCCTGCGCCATCAGCCGCAGGATGTAGAGCGTGCCGGCGGCGAACACCGAGAAATAGACGATCACGAACGCGACCAGCGATCCGCCCACCGCGGGGGCCGCGAGCGGCGATACCGAGTCGGCGGTGCGCAGCAGGCCGTAGACCGTCCACGGCTGCCGCCCCGCCTCGGTCGTCACCCAGCCGGCGATCACCGCGACGAACCCGGCCGGCCCCATCGCCAGCGCGAAGCGGTGCAGCAGCGGCCAATCGTACAGCTTGCGCCGCATCCGCGCGAGCAGGCTGAGCAGCCCGAGACCGAACATCAGGAAGGCGAGGCCCACCATGATCCGGAAAGACCAGAATACCACCGCGACATGCGGCCAGTCGGCACGCGGGATGGTGTCGAGGCCGGCCAGCGGCGCGTTCAGGTCGTGCTTCAGGATCAGCGAGGAGAGCTTCGGCACCGCGATCGCCGCCTTCACCCGGCCCTCGGCCTGATCGGGCAGGCCGAACAGGATCAGGGGCGCGCCGTGCGGGTGGCTGGTGAAATGCCCCTCCATCGCCATGATCTTGGAGGGCTGATGCGCCAGCGTGTTCAGGCCGTGCTCGTCGCCCGCGAGGATCTGGATCGGCGCGACGATCGCCGCCATCCACATCGCCATCGAGAACATCGTCTGCGCGTGCCGGTTCGTCCGATCCCGCAGCAGGTGCCACGCGCCCACCGCGCCCACCGCCAGCGCGGTCGTCAGGTAGGCGGCGATCACGGTGTGGACGAGGCGATAGGGGAAGGAGGGGTTGAAGATGATCGCCGGCCAGCTCGGCCCCGGCACGAACTGCTTGGCGGCATTGATCTCGTAACCGGTCGGCGTCTGCATCCAGCTGTTGGCCGAGAGGATCCAGAATGCCGAGATGAACGTGCCGACCGCGACGCAGCAGGTCGCGGCGAAGTGCAATCGCGGCCCCACCTTCTCGCGCCCGAACAGCATGACGCCCAGGAAGCCCGCCTCCAGGAAAAAGGCGGTCAGCACCTCATAGGCCATCAGCGGGCCGATCACCGGCCCCACCTTGTCCGAGAAGACCGACCAGTTGGTGCCGAACTGGTAGGACATCACGATGCCCGAGACGACGCCCATCGCGAACGTGAC
>CAXUMU010000069.1:0-11597 GCA_964252145.1 uncultured Sphingomonadaceae bacterium | reverse complement strand
CGATCACGTCGATCGCCTTGTCGGGCAGCTTGCGATCGTTGATGTAGCGCGCCGACAGCTCCACCGCCGCCTTGATCGCTTCCGGAGTATAGCGGACGGCGTGGTGCTTCTCGTACGAGGGGCGCAGCCCGGTCAGGATCTTGATCGCATCCTCGACCGTCGGCTCGTTGACGTCGATCTTCTGGAAGCGCCGCAGCAGCGCGCGATCCTTCTCGAAATGGTTGCGAAATTCCTTATAAGTGGTCGATCCGATGCAGCGGATCGTGCCGCCCGACAGCGCCGGCTTCAGCAGGTTCGACGCATCCATCGCCCCGCCCGACGTGGCGCCCGCGCCGATCACGGTGTGGATCTCGTCGATGAACAGGATCGCGTCGGGCAGCTTCTCCAGCTCGGTCACCACCGCCTTCAGCCGCTCCTCGAAATCGCCGCGGTAGCGCGTGCCGGCGAGCAGCGCGCCCATGTCGAGCGAATAGATCACCGCGGGCAACAGCACCTCGGGCACGTTGCCCTCGATGATCTTGCGCGCAAGCCCTTCCGCGATCGCGGTCTTGCCCACGCCCGGATCGCCTACGTACAGCGGGTTGTTCTTTGAGCGGCGGCACAGGATCTGCACTGTGCGGTCCACCTCGGCCGAGCGGCCGATCAGCGGATCGACGCGGCCGTCCTTCGCCTTGTCGTTGAGGTTGACGCAGAACTGCTTGAGGGCGCTTTCGCCCTTCTTCGCATCCGGCTTGGCGGCTTTCTCTTCCTCGGCCCCTTTCACTTCGCGCTGCTCCGTGGGTTGGCCGGCCTTGCCGACGCCGTGGCTGATGAAGCTTACCGCATCCAGGCGGCTCATGTCCTGCTGCTGCAGGAAGAAGACGGCATAGCTCTCGCGCTCGGAGAAGAGCGCGACGAGCACGTTGGCGCCGGTCACCTCGTCGCGGCCCGAAGACTGGACGTGAAGGATCGCGCGCTGGACGACGCGCTGGAAGCCGGAGGTGGGCGACGGATCGCTGCTGCCCTCCACCTTGAGCGCATCCAGCTCGGTATCGAGGTACAGCGTCACCGCGTCCTTCAATTCGCCCATGTCGACGCCGCACGCGCCCATCACCTTGGCGGCATGGTCGTCGTCGATCAGCGCGAGCAGCAGATGCTCGAGGGTCGCATATTCGTGGCGGCGGCTGCTGGCGGCAGTCAGCGCATTGTGCAGCGTCTGTTCCAGCTCGCGGGCGAATGAGGGCATGTGCTAATTACTCCTTCGGGCCCGGTCGGCACGGGCCCCGAACCACGATGTCGTGATGAAGGCCGCCCCGATCAAGCACCACCCCAACGCGCCGCCGCGTCGGTCGCTCCGGGGCGGCCTCCGCATCATCGCCTGAATAACGCGTCGGCGCTTGCGCGGTGGTTAATGGCGAAATCGGCCTTGGCCCGGGTACGGACGATCTCGGCCTGCAGCGCGGCGATCCGACGCTCCAGTTCCTCGACCGAAAACGGATCGAGATCCTGCCGCGCCAGCTGGGCGAGGAGGTCGTCGTGACGCTTCGCGGGAAGATCGTCGGGCTCCATGTCAGCAGCGTTGACCGGCGGCCCGCGCATGTCAATAAACCCGACGCCGAATATGATCAGAGCGGCCAGGGGGCGCAGGATGAGCGGGCTGCCGGACAGGATGCGGGCGATCGATCCGGATGAGCCCGGCGGGCCCGAGGTACTGCGCGTGGTCGAGCGGTCCGTGCCGCAGCCCGCGGCGCACGAGATGCTGATCCGGGTCGCCGCGGCGGGGGTGAACCGGCCGGACGTGATGCAGCGCCTGGGCAAATATCCGCCCCCGCCCGGCGCGCCTTCCATTCCAGGGCTGGAGATCGCGGGCACTGTCGTCGCGATCGGGCCGGGCGTCGATCCCGAGGCGATCGGCCAGTCGGTGTGCGCGCTGATTGCGGGCGGCGGCTATGCCGAATATGCGGCGGCGCCGTGGGGGCAATGCCTGCCCGTTCCCGAAGCGCTGACGATGAACGAGGCGGCGGCGCTGCCCGAGACGCTGTTCACCGTGTGGACCAACCTGTTCGAGCGCGCCTATGCGGTCGAGGGCGATACGGTGCTGGTCCACGGCGGCACCAGCGGCATCGGGACGATGGCGATCCTGCTGGGCAAGCTGTTCGGACTGACCGTGATCGTCACCGTGGGATCTGACGAGAAATGCGCCCGGGCGCTGGAGATCGGCGCGGCGCACGCGATCAACTACAAGACCGCGGACTATGTCGAGGAGGTCAAGCGCATCACCGGCGGGCGCGGCGTGCAGGCGGTGCTCGACATGGTCGGCGGCGACTATGTGCCGCGCAACATCGCCTGCCTGGCGGAGGACGGCCGCCACGTTTCGATCGCGACGCAGCGCGGTGCCAAGGTGGAGATCTCGCTCGTCGCGCTGATGACGCGGCGTTTGACGCTCACGGGATCGACCCTGCGAGCGCGTTCGGTCGAGTTCAAGTCGCTCGTCGCAGACGAGCTGGGCCGCACCGTCTGGCCGCATGTCCGCGCGGGCAAGCTCAGGCCGATCATTGATCGTACCTTCCCGCTCGAGCAGGCGGCCGCGGCGCATGCACGGATGGAGGCGGGCGACCATGTCGGCAAGATCGTGCTGGAGATCGGCGGATGACCGCGCTGATCCTCCACGAATATGCGCCGTCGGGGAACTGCTACAAGATCCGGCTGACCGCCGCGCTGGTGGGCACGGCGCTCGAGCGGCGCGACTATGACCTATTGAACGGCGCGACGCGGACCCCCGCCTTCCTGGCGAACGTCAACGCCAACGGGCGCATTCCCGTGCTCCAGATCGGCGACCGCTTCCTGCCCGAGAGCAACGCCGCCTGCGTCTGGCTGGCGGACGGATCCCCGCTGATCCCCGCCGACCGCTTCGACCGCGCCGACATGCTGCGCTGGATGTTCTTCGAGCAGTATAACCACGAGCCGAACATCGCGACGCTCCGCTTCTGGCTCGCCTTTCTGGGCGAGGACGCGCTGAGCGAGGCGCAGCGCAGCCAGCTTCCGGCCAAACGCGCGGGCGGCGAGGCGGCGCTGGCGCTGATGGACGAGCATCTTGCTACCCGCCGCTTCTTCGTCGCCGAGCGCATCTCGCTCGCGGACATCTGCCTCTACGCCTACACCCACGTCGCGGCGGAGGGCGGTTTCGACCTCGCGCTTTATCCCGCCGTCGGCCGCTGGCTCGCGGCGGTCGCCGCCACCCCCGGCCACGTCTCGATCGACGCCTGAGCGCCGCCGCGCCCTCTTGTCCTTCCGGGCGAGGAGGACTAGATCGTCGGCATGCACCGGCCGCTCCGTGAAGGGGCGGCCATTATTTTTTCCGGGAGACCATGATGGCCCAGCCGCTCATGCCGCACGCGACCGCATCGTGGATGGTGGACAATACTTCGCTCAGCTTCGAGCAGATCGCCGCCTTCTGCGGGCTGCACATCCTGGAGATCCAGGCGATCGCCGACGACACCGCCGCGACCAAGCTGACCGGGCGCGATCCGGTGCGCGCCGGCGAGGTGACGATGGCCGAGATCGAGAAGGGCCAGGACGACCCGAAGTACCGCCTCGTGATGTCGAAGGGCCCGGAGCAGGTCCGCCGTACCAAGGGGCCGCGCTACACGCCGGTCTCGAAGCGGCAGGACAAGCCGGACGGGATCGCCTGGATCATCCGCAACCATCCGGAAGTGTCCGACGGCCAGATCTCCAAGCTGATCGGCACCACCCGCACCACGATCGCCGCGATCCGCGACCGCACGCACTGGAACATCGTCAACATCACGCCCAAGGATCCGGTGACGCTGGGGCTGTGCTCGCAGCGCGAACTGGATGCGCTGGTCGCCAAGGCGGCGAAGGCGGCCGGGATCGAGGCACCGGTCGATACCCGGCTGGACGGCGACCGCGAGGCGCTGATCGGCGAACTGCGCGCGCAGCGCGAGGCGGCCGCGCGCGAAGCGGAGGCGGTGCTGGCCGGCGGCGATGCTGCGCCCGCCCCCGCGAAGCCGGCCTTTGTCGATCCCTTCAAGCGCTGATTGCGACGCGCCGGCCGCAGCGGCCGGCGACGCGGCGACCAGCCACCGCGGACTGACCTATCCGCTGGGCCGCCGCGTGCCCGCGACCGTCGATCTGCTCTCGTTCGCGTACGGCGTCGGCTGGGCTCGGCTGCCGATCCTGGGCGGCTTGAACCACATCAACGTCTTGGCGCTCGACGACGGTGACGGCGTGGCGCTGGTCGATACCGGCCTCGCGATCGAGACGTGTCGCGCGGGGTGGGAGGCGCTGTTCGCCGGTCCGCTCGCCGGGCGGCGGGTAAGTCGCATCCTGTGCACACACTTCCATCCCGACCATTCCGGCCTCGCCGGTTGGCTCGCGGATCGGTTCGGCGCGCCGCTGTGGATGACGCGCACCGAATGGCTGATGGCGCGGATGCTCACGCTGGATGCGCACGATGCGCCGCCTGCCGAGGTGCTGGACTGGTGGCGCCGAGCGGGCTGGACCGGCGTGCAGATCGAGCGCGCATCTGCCCGCGGCTGGCGCAGCTTCGCGTCGGTGGTCAGTCCCGTCCCGCGCCACTATGTCCGCATCCGTGATGGCGACCGGCTGGCGATCGGCACCGGGCAGTGGCGGGTCGTCGTGGGTCACGGCCATACGCCGGAGCATGCCTGCCTGTGGAACGAGGCGGCCGGGCTGCTGATCGCCGGCGACCAGGTGTTGCCGCGGATCAGCTCCAACGTGTCGCTCAGCATGATCGAGCCCGAAGGCGATCCGCTCGGCGACTGGCTCGCCTCGATCGACCGGCTGTTGCAGCTTCCCGCCGACCTGCTGGTGCTGCCCGCGCACGGCGAGCCGTTCAACGGGCTGCACGTCCGCCTTGCGGCGCTGCGCAACGGTCATCTTGCCCAGCTGGCCGCGCTCCACGCGCATCTGAACGAGCCGCGACGCGTCGTCGACTGCTTCGCCAGCCTGTTCCGCCGAACGATCGGAGACGACGATCTGGGCCTCGCCACCGGCGAAGCGATGGCGCATCTGCGCCGGCTGGAGCGGGACGGCCGGGCCGTTTGCGCGATCGCTGACGGCGTCGCCACCTTCCGCGCCGCTTGACCAGTGCCGGTCTCGAAGCCACAAGTCGCCGCTATGGCCGCCGACCCCGATATCATCACGGAGCTGAGCTTCGAGGACGCGCTCCGTCGCCTGGAAGCGATCGTCCACCGCCTCGAAAGCGGCGACGCGACGCTGGACGAGTCGATCAAGCTGTATGCCGAAGGCGACGCGCTGCGCGGCCAGTGCGAGGCGCGCCTAGCCTCCGCCCAGGCGCGGATCGAGAAGATCACGCTGGGCAGCGATGGCAAGCCCGCCGCGCTGCAGCCGTTCGACGCCGGTTGAGTGCGATGATCGTCTCGATCGGTCTGAAGCCGGCGCTGGAACGCGTGTCGGCGGAGATCGACCGCCATTTCGACCTGATGCTGGCCGTCCCCGACGATCCCCGCGCAGTGCTGTACGAGGCGATGCGCCATGCCGCGATCGGCGGCGGCAAGCGGCTGCGCCCGCTGCTGGTGTGCGCCGGCTGCGAGCTGTTCAACGTCAACCGCGATGCGGCATTGCGCGTGGCTACCGCGATCGAATCGATCCACGTCTATTCGCTGATCCACGACGACCTGCCTTGCATGGACGACGACGACCTGCGCCGCGGCAAGCCGACCGTCCACAAGGCCTATGACGAGGCGACGGCGGTGCTGGCCGGCGACGCGCTCCACGCGCTCGCGTTCGAGATCATCGCGGACGAGGCGACGCATCCCGATCCGTTCGTGCGGATCGAGCTGACCGGCGAACTGGCGCGCGCCAGCGGCCCGTCCGGCATGGCGGGGGGGCAGATGATGGACATCATTGCCGAGACCCGACATTTCGATCTGCCGACGGTGACCCGCCTGCAGCAGCTGAAGACCGGCGCGTTGATCGCCTTCTGCCTTGAGGCCGCCGCGATCATGGGCCGGGTCCAGCCGGACGGCCGCACTCCGCTGCGCGGCTATGCCCGCGATATCGGGCTGGCCTTCCAGATCGCCGACGACCTGCTCGATGTCGAGGGCGATGCCGCGGCGGTCGGCAAGGCGCTCGGCAAGGATGCCGCCGCCGGCAAGGCCACCTTCGTCTCGCTGCTCGGCCGCGATCGCGCACGCCGGCAGGCCGAGATGCTGGTCGACCAGGCGATCTCGCACCTCCAAGGCTTCGGCGCCGAGGCCGATCTGCTGCGCGCCGTCGCCCGTTACGTCGTCGAACGGGATCGTTGATGGTCCGCACCGGCGTCTACCCCGGCACGTTCGACCCGGTGACGCTGGGCCACATGGACATCATCCGCCGCGGCGCGACGCTCGTCGACCGGCTGGTGATCGGCATCACCACCAATCCGTCCAAATCGCCGATGTTCTCGGTGGAGGAGCGGCTGACGATGCTGCGCCGCGAAGTCGCTGAAATCGACAACGACATCACCGTCGTGACGTTCGATTCGCTGCTGATGGACTTTGCCGTGCGCGAAGGCGCCTCGATCATCGTGCGCGGTCTGCGCGCCGTCGCCGATTTCGAATATGAGTATCAGATGGCCGGCATGAACCAGCAGCTGAACGCAACGATCGAGACCGTCTTTCTGATGGCGGACGTGGCGCTGCAGCCGATCGCGTCGCGGCTGGTCAAGGAGATCGCGCTCTACGGCGGCGACATCCGTCCGTTCGTCCCCGTGGAGGTGGCGCGCGAAGTGGCGGAGCGGGTGGAGATGGTCGGCCGCAAGGGCGTCTAGGGCAGTGCCCGGTCCAGCCGCGCGTCGCGGCCGCCGGCAGCGTTAAGGATCGGATCGATGCGTTTGGTTTTGTTGGCGGCGCTTTTCGGCCTGTACGCCGCCCCGCTTGCGGCACAGCAGGCCAGTGCCGGTCCGCAGGGGCTGGCCGAGCCCAGGGTCAAGCTGTCGAAGAATTACGATCCCGATCCGGCGCCGCCGGTCGCGCCGCCGGCCGATCCGCAGAACATCCTCGATCTCGATCTGTCGACCGGCGGCCGCGTCGAGATCCTGCTGCGGCCGGACAAGGCGCCGCTCAGCGTCGAGCGGATCAAGGTGCTGACGCGCCGTGGATTCTATAACGGGCTGACCTTCCACCGCGTGATCGAAGGTTTCATGGCGCAGACCGGCGACCCCAAGGGGACCGGCGAGGGCGGATCGGACCTGCCCAACCTGAAGGCCGAGTTCAACGATCTGCCGCACGTCCGCGGCACCGTATCGATGGCGCGCGCGCAGGCGGAGGATAGCGCCAACAGCCAGTTCTTCATCATGCTCTCGCCCAACCTGAAGCTGGACGGCAAATATTCGCCGATCGGGCGCGTCACCGCAGGCATGAACTATGTCGATGCGGTCGAGCGGGGCGAGCCGCCGGCCAATCCGTCGAAGATCGTGCGCGCCTCGATCGCTTCGGACGGCGTCTCGCCGCCCGCGTCGATGCCCGCACCCGCCGCGCTGCCGCCCGCCGCGCCCGCTCCGGCGACGGCCCCCGCCAGCGGGACGCCGCCGAAGCCGTAAAGCCGCGTCATGCGCGTCGATCTGTTCGACTTCGAGCTTCCGGCCGAGCGCATCGCGCGGTGCGGCACGGCTGCTCGTGCTGGACGGCGCGGACCGCGCGGACCGCCTCGTCCGCGACCTGCCGGACCTGCTGCGTCCCGGCGACATGCTCGTCTTCAACGATACGCGCGTCATTCCGGCGCAGCTGGAGGGACGGCGCGGCGCGGCGACGATCGGCGCGACGCTGCACAAGCGCGAAGGTCCGCGGACGTGGCGGGCGTTCGTGCGCAACGCCAGGCGCGTCCGCGATGGCGATACGATCGACTTCGGTGAGGGCGTCGCGGCAGTCGCCGGCGCGCGCGGCGAAGATGGCAGCCTCGCGCTCAGCTTCCTCGGCGACGAGCCGGTCGAGCAGCTGCTCGCGCGGGCGGGCCGGATGCCGCTCCCGCCCTATATCGCCGGCCGCCGCGCCGCCGACGCGCGCGATACCCACGACTATCAGACGATGTTCGCGCGTGCCCCCGGCGCCGTCGCGGCTCCCACCGCCGCACTCCATTTCACGCCGGAGCTGATCGCGCGGCTGGCGGCGAACGGCATCGGCCAGGCGACGCTGACGCTCCATGTCGGCGCGGGGACCTTCCTGCCGGTCAAGGCGGACGACACCGCCGACCACCGCATGCACGCCGAATGGGGCCGGATCGATGCCGCGACCGCCGCGCGGCTGAACGCGGTGCGCGCCTCCGGAAGCCGCCTGATCGCGGTCGGCACCACCAGCCTGCGGCTGATCGAGAGCGCGTGCGACGAAGGCGGCACGATCCGCCCGTTCGAAGGCGACACCGCGATCTTCATCACCCCCGGCTACCGCTTCCGCGGCATCGACGGCCTGATCACCAACTTCCATCTGCCGCGATCGACGCTGTTCATGCTGGTCTCGGCGCTGATGGGGCTGGAGCGGATGCAGGCCGCCTACGCCCACGCGATCGCCGAGAATTACCGTTTCTATTCGTACGGCGACGCGTCGCTGCTGCTGCCCTAGCTTTCGGCGACCTCGGCTAACACCGCGTCGAAGTCACTGGCGTCGTGCCGCTCCGCCAATTGCTTGCCCGGCAGCCCGCCGGCGCGGTTGACGATCCGGCCGCGCTTCACCGCCTCGCGCGCGGCGATCTGGTCGACCCAGCGCGACAGGTGCGGATATTCCCCGACGCCCAGGAACTCCTGCGCGTTGTACGCCTCGCGCATGATTGCGCCGTACCACGGCCAGATCGCCATGTCGGCGATCGTATAATCTGCGCCCACCATATATTCGTTCGCCGCCAGATGCGTGTCGAGCAGGTGCAGCTGGCGCTTGGTCTCCATCGCGAAGCGGTCGATCGGATATTTCATCTTGAACGGCGCATAGGCGTAGAAATGGCCGAACCCGCCGCCCACGAATGGGGCCGAGCCCATCTGCCACATCAGCCAGTTGAACGTCTCGGCGCGCTTGTGGTGCTCGGTCGGCAGGAACGCGCCGAACTTCTCCGCCAGGTAGACCAGCATCGATCCGCTCTCGAACAGCCGCGTCGGCGGATCGGTCGAGCGGTCCATCATCGCCGGGATCTTGGAATTGGGGTTGATCGCCACGAACCCGCTGGAGAACTGGTCGCCTTCGCCGATCTTGATCAGCCAGGCGTCATATTCCGCACCGGAGTGGCCGGCGGCGAGCAGCTCCTCCAGCATGATCGTCACCTTCTGACCGTTCGGCGTGCCGAGCGAATAGAGCTGGAACGGGTGCTTGCCGATCGGCAGCTCTCTGTCGTGCGTCGCGCCGGACACGGGGCGGTTGATGTTGGCGAACTGGCCGCCATTGGCCCTGTCCCACGTCCATATCTTGTCGGGCACATAGCCTGCGGGCTGGTTGTTCGCGGGGTCCGCTTCGTCGGCCATGTCGATCCTCTTGGAGATTTCGAGATTTAGAGCGTGATGCCCAGTGCCGGCGCGGTTTCGCGCGGGCCGACCGCACCGTCGGCCTTCAGGTGCCTGTCGGTCTGAAAGCGCTTCACCGCGTCGGCGGTAGCGGCATCGTAGGCGGAGCCGGCGGGCTTGGGCAGGTAGCCGAGCTCCGCCAGCCGGCCGTTGATCAGCGCGATCACGCGCGGCAGCATGTCGGGCGCGCCGACCTTGTAGAGATGCGCGCGGACCGGGCTGGCGGGGTAGGGGCCGTGGACCGACAGCGTGACCGCCTCCTTGCCGACCCAGTCGAACAGCCACGCCGCATCCGCCTTGTCGAGGTGGACGCAGCCGTGGGACGAGACGAACGTGTCGCCCTGGTGGAAGGCGCAGCCGGCGAGATCGGGGCGGCCGGCCTTGTGGAAGAACAAGGCGAACGGCATCTCCGCGCCGCCGTGCGGCGGCGGATATTTCGAGCTGATGTGCAGCTTCTCGCGCGGCGCGATCCCGCCCTGGTCGAAGATCGGGGTGCGGTGCCCGGCGCGGCCGACGGAGAGCGCCAGGATGCGGCGCGCGACCTTTCCGTCCAGCGTCGCATCGATGCGGAAATCCGGGAGATACGCGTCGATCGCCTTCGCCACTGCCGCCTCCTCGCCGCCGCGATCGCCCGAACGATTCGCTCGGGCGCGAAGACTAGCGTATCGGGCCGCGATGTCGAACGGCGCTCAGGAGAGCGTGCCGATCCGCTCGCCGCCCGTGCCGGTCAGTTCGCCCAGCTCGGTGACGGTGATCGGCGACGTGAAACGGCAGCCGACATGATCCTCCTCGATCCGCGTGACGAGCGCGTGCGGTGCGCTGCCGGTGGGCAGGCCGATGCGGATGAGCGCGCCTTCCTCCAGCTCCAGCGGGATCGTCGCGCGCAGGTCGAAGCTGGAAAGTTCGGCGATGGTGATGCCCACCGGGTCCTCGCCCGGCAGCCACGCCGTCGCCGGGATCACCACCGGCAGCCGGTCGCCGCGGCGGGGATCGACGCTCACCCGGATCTTCAACGCGCCCGTCATGCCGTGCTCCGAACCATAACCGATATGGCGACCGTCTTCGCACGGCGTTGGTAAGCGAAAGGTTACCGGCCGGTTCGATCCGGCCAGTCGACGCACCGGCGCAACCGTCCTAGACCGTCCCGAACGACAGGAGGAGAGCGCCATGGACGTCGCGGGCAAGGTGGCCTTCATCACCGGCGGGGCGAGCGGGATCGGCTTCGGCATCGCCCGCGTACTGGTCGCCAACGGCGCGCGCGTGGTGCTGGCCGATCTGCGCCAGGACCATCTCGACCACGCTGCCGAGCATTTCGCCGAGCGGCAGGAGGCGCGCAACGTCCATACCATCCGCCTCGACGTGACCGACCGCGCGGCGATGAAGGCCGCCGCCGACGAGACCGAGGCCACGTTCGGCGGCACCGACATCCTGATCAGCAATGCCGGCGTGGGGCTGGAAGGGCCGCTGGACCAGGCGACGTTCGCGGACTGGGATTTCGGACTCGGCGTCAACCTGGGCGGGGTGGTCAACGGCCTGCAGATCTTCGCGCCCCGGATGCGCGAGCGCGGGCAGGGCGGCCACATCGTCAACACCGCCTCGCTGGCGGGCATGGTGGTGATGCCGTCGTTCATGGCGATCTATGCGACCGGCAAGGCGGCGGTGATCGCGCTCAGCGAGAGCGCGCGCGACGGGCTCGCGCAGCACGGCATCGGCATTTCCGTGCTGTGCCCCGGCCCGATCAAGAGCAACATCCACGAAGCGGCCAAGAACCGCCCCGAACGCTTCCGCGGCGAGAGCGGGTTCGCCGAGGCGGAGGACCGGCTGGGCCAGCGCGTCGTCTCGGACCTGTGGATGGAACCCGACGAGGTGGGCGGGATGGTGCTGGACGCGATCCGCCACAACAGGCTGTACGTGATCACCCACGGCGAGTGGCGCGAGGCGGTGCTCGCGCGGACCGACGCGATCCTGGCGGCGATGCCGACAACGGTGAACGCCGCGCTGGTGGAGTCGCTACGCTCGCACCGATAGCGATCCGCCCTGGTGACCCCAACGGGAATCGAACCCGTGTTTTCGCCGTGAAAGGGCGACGTCC
>CAXUMU010000068.1:2873-11659 GCA_964252145.1 uncultured Sphingomonadaceae bacterium | reverse complement strand
GGAGGGGCCTTTCGTTCTGCGCAATCTTCACAGCATCACCATGTGATCGCGGTGGACGAGCGCGGCGCGGGGCGCATAGCCCAGGATCGCGGCGAGCGCGTCGGTGCGGCGGCCGACGATCTTCGCCGCGTCGGCTGCGTCATATTCGGCCAGGCCGCGCGCCAGCACGGCGTCGTCGGGGCCGACGATGTCGACCACGTCGCCCCGCTCGAACCGCCCTTCCACCGCGGTGGCCCCGGCGGCCAGCAGGCTGCGATTGCTGCCCAGCGCCTTGGCCGCGCCGGCATCGACCAGGATCCGCCCCCGGCTGGTCAGCCGTCCGGCCAGCCACGCCTTGCGCGCCGACGCGCCCTTCTCCGCCACGAACAAGGTGCCGCGCCCGCCGGCCGCGAACGCCGCGAGCGGCCGATCCCCCTTGCCCGAGACGATCGCGAGATGCGCGCCCGATCCTTGCGCGATCCGGGCCGCCTCCAGCTTGGAGCCCATGCCGCCCGACCCCATCCCGCTGGCCGATCCGGCATCGGCCATGGCCCGGATGCGCGCGTCGATCCGCCGCACCTCGGGGACCAGCCGCGCGTTCGGATCGCTGCCCGGGTTCGCGGTGTAGAGCCCGTCGACATCGGAGAGCAGGATCACGCCCCGTGCGCCCGCCGCCTGCGCGATGCGCGCGGCGAGCCGGTCATTGTCGCCGAAGCGGATCTCGGCGGTTGCGACCGAATCGTTCTCGTTGATCACCGGCACCACGCCCAGCGACAGCAGCCGGTCCAGCGTGGCGGCGGCGTTGAGGTAGCGGCGGCGGTCCTCGAGATCGTCCAGCGTCACGAGCATCTGCGCGGCGGTCATCCCCTCGGCGCCCAGCAGTTCGGCCCAGGCGTGCGACAGCGCGATCTGGCCGGTCGCGGCCGCGGCCTGCGCATCCTCCAGGCTGGCCCGACCGCCCTTGGCCAGGCCCAGCCGCCGTGCGCCGAGCGCAATCGCACCGGACGAGACGATCGCGATGCGCTGGCCGGCGCGGTGGGCGATGGCCACATCGGCCACGATCCCGGCGAGCCACTCGCGCCGGATCTGGCCGCCGGCATCCACCAGCAGCGACGATCCGATCTTGACGATCAGGCGCGGGCAGGCGGCCGGCGCGAAGCGGCTGCCGCTCACACGCCTTCCGTCATTCCCGCGAAAGCGGGAATCCATGGATACTGTGTCGTCTCAGATCGGGCGCGCCGCCGTCCATGGATCCCCGCTTCCGCGGGGATGACGATCGTGGGGGCGGGGCTCATATGGGCGACCATTCGATCGCGTCCGCCGCGCCCTCGTCCTGCACCGGCGTCTCGGGGGCGGGGCCGATCGCCTCGACCAGTTTGTCCATCACCGCCTCGATGCCCATGCCGCCCGCGCCGGACAGCAGCATCACCTCGCGGCCGCTCGCTTTCTCCAGCTTTTTCAGCAGCTGCTTGATCCTCCTGTCGTCCAGCGCGTCGATCTTGTTGAGTGCCAGTACCTCGGTCTTGTCCGCGAGACCGGCCCCGTAGGCGTCCAGTTCTTCCCGAACGATCCCCCACGCATCCACAGGATCATCCCCGGTCGCATCCACCAGGTGGAGCAGCACGCGGCAGCGCTCGATATGGCCCAGGAACCGGTCGCCGATCCCGGCGCCGTCGGCCGCGCCTTCGATCAGGCCGGGAATGTCGGCGACGACGAATTCGCGGTTGTGGTGGCGCGCGACGCCCAGCTGCGGGCGGGTGGTGGTGAAGGGATAGTCGCCCACCTTGGCCTTGGCATTGGTGACGGCGTTGAGGAAGGTCGACTTGCCGGCGTTGGGCAGCCCCACCAGCCCGGCATCGGCGAGCAGCTTGAGCCGCAGCCACACCCACGCCTCCTCGCTCGGCCAGCCGGTGCCGTGCTGGCGCGGCGCGCGGTTGGTGGAGGTCTTGTAGCTGGCATTGCCGCGCCCGCCGTCGCCGCCGCGGAAGAACACGCGCCGCTCGCCCGGCACGGTGAAGTCGGCCAGCACATGCTCCTTGTCGTCGCTCAGCACCTGCGTGCCGACGGGCACCTTGATGACGAGATCGTCGCCGCCCGCGCCGGTGCGGTTCGATCCCGCGCCGCCCGAGCCGCGGGGCGCGCGGAAATGCTGGGTGTAGCGAAAGTCGATCAGCGTGTTCAGCCCCGGCACCGCCTCGAAGACGATGTCGCCGCCCTTGCCGCCGTTGCCGCCGTCGGGCCCGCCATATTCCATGAACTTCTCGCGGCGGAAGCTGACCGCGCCGGGGCCGCCGGCGCCGGAGCGGATGAAGATCTTGGCCTGGTCGAGAAAATGCATGGGCGCGCCTTAAAGGAAGTGGCGCCCGAAATGAACCTAGGAGCGCGACGGCGATTCAGTCGATTCCTCGTTTGTGTCGAGCGAAGTCGAGACACGTTCGCACCGGTTGCGGGTGTCTCGCCTGCGCTCGACATAAACGGCGTAGCTGGGTCTAGTCGGCAGGCAGGCCCGCCATCCGCTTCAGTTGCGCGAACGCCAGTTCGCGCGCGGTGCCGCGCGGCAGATCCAGCGCCGCCGCCATCGGCGCACCCAGCAGCGCATCGCCCATCGCGCTCAGCACCAGCGCCAGCGTGATCGCGCGCACCGGGCGGCCCAGCGGCGAGCCCAGCTCCTCGACCAGGCGGTGGATCGCATCCAGGATCGGATCGAGCGCCGCCCGGTCGCCCGACAGCAGCATCCACGAGGCGAGCGCGCCCGCGCCCTCGCGGTCGAACGCGTCGAAGGTCAGGTCCACGATCACGCGCGGGTCCACCTCGCCCGCGCGCGCCTGCAGCACCGCGGTGCCGATCCGCGCGGTGATCCGCTCCGCCATCGACGCGGCGAGCGCCGCCTGCAGCCCGGCAGCCGATCCGAAATGATGCAGCAGGTTGGCGTGCGTCCGCCCGATCCGCCCGGCGACGGCCTTGAGGGTCACGGCGCGCGGCCCTTCCTCGATCAGGATCGCGCGCGCCGCCTCCAGCGCGGCACTGCGGCTGTCGGCCTGCGACAGGCGGGTGCGGGCTATTGACATCGATGTCAGTAATCCGCACCTTGGCGGCCGATTGACAGGAATATGATCATGTCCAGCCCCGCCGATCTCGTCATCCGCCCGCGCGACCGCCGCTTCGGCCGCGGCGACGTCCTCCAGCGCTGGTGGCTCGGCGGCGACCCGGTGGCAACCGCCTTCTACAATGCGCTCTCGGTCACCTTCCCCAAGGGCGAGGGCTTCTTCGTCGACAGCGTGCGCCGCTTCCGCGACTGCGCCGGCCCGGAACTGGCCGACGACATCGCCGCTTTCATCCGGCAGGAGGTGGCGCACACGCGCGAGCATGCCGCGTTCAACCGGCGGGTGGCGGATGCCGGCTACGACGTATCGGCGCTGGAGGCGCAGGTCGACGCGCGGCTCGCCTTCGTCCGCGCCAAGCCGCCGATCGCGAGCCTCGCCGCGACGATGGCGCTGGAGCATTTCACCGCGATCCTGGCGCACGCTTTGCTCGCCGATCCGCGCCACCTGGCCGATGCCGATCCGGCCGCCGCGGCGATGTGGCGCTGGCATGCGGTGGAGGAGATCGAGCATAAGGGTGTCGCCTACGACACCTGGGCGGCGGCGACGCGCGACTGGCCGCGCTTCCGCCGCTGGGCGGTCAAGTCGCGCGTGATGCTGCTGGTGACGCGCAACTTCCTGGTCGACCGCACCCGCGGCGTGCTCGAGCTGCTGCGCCAGGACGGGCTGACCGGGCCGCGCGTGTGGGCTCAGGTGGCGTGGTTCGCGCTCGTCCGCCCCGGCATGGTGCGGCATATCGCTGAGGCATGGGCGAGCTTCTTCTGGCCCGGCTTCCACCCCTGGAACCATGATGATCGCGCGTTGCTGACGCGGGATCATGGTGCGGCAGAGGCGGTGGCGGCTTAGGTCGCCACGCCTGACATCCGTGCTCCCGCGTAGGCGGGAGTCCAGTCCAACGCTGGGAACTGGGCTCCGGCCTGCGCCGGAGCACGGCAGGCAAGCTCACGCCGCCAGCGCCCGCCCCACCGCATCCGCCATCGCGTCGCCCTCGTCCCGCGCGAACAGCAGGCACGGCACCGTGCCGCCGCGCGCGACGCTGTGCCGCTCCGCCGTCGCCCCCGACGAACGGAAGCCCAGCTTGCGCAGCACCCGGCCAGACGCGGGATTGTCGCGGAAATGGCCCGACACCAGCCGCTTGATCCGCAGCCCCTTGTGCGCCAGATCCACCACCGCGCGGCCCGCCTCCGTGGCGAACCCCAGCCCCCAGAACGGGCGCGCGATCCAGTAGCCCAGCTCCACCGCGCCTGCACCGTCGCGGTGCAGACCGATCCCGCCCACCAGCCGCGGCGCGCGGGCGGTCCGCGCGAAGATCAGCAGCGAGGGGAGGACCCCCGAGTCGCGCGACAGGAACTCGCGCGCCTGCGCCGGCGTATAGGGGAACGGCACCTTCGCCAGGTTGCGCGCGACCGCCTCGTCGCCGATCGCCCGGGCCAGCGCAGGGGCATCCTCGATCCAGCCGGGCCGCAGCAGCAGCCGCTCGGTACGCACGAACATCACCATCTCCTCGTGGCTCTTGCGGACGGCTGTGCCCGGATCCGGTGACAGCGCCGCGACAGAAACGCAGGGAGACAGCAAAAAGGGAGGCGGTGCGACCCCCCTCCCTGGCAGTCCGGCTCGGCCGGACCTCGGGTCGCCCGCTGGACGACCCGAAAACAGGATCGTCCGATTATTCGGCGGCGTCCGCCAGCTGGTCCACGCTCACGAACTTGCGGCCGAGCTTCCCCTCGTGGAACGCCACGCGCCCGCCGGTCAGCGCGAACAGCGTGTGATCCTTGCCCATGCCGACGTTGCGGCCCGGGTAGACGCGGGTGCCGCGCTGGCGGACGATGATGTTGCCGCCGACGACCTCCTCGCCGCCGAACTTCTTCACGCCCAGGCGGCGGCCGGCCGAATCGCGGCCGTTGCGCGACGAGCCGCCTGCTTTCTTATGTGCCATGGCTCTACTTGCTCCTCAGGCTTCGGCGGGCACCGGCGCTTCCGCGCGGGCTTCGCTATGCTGCTCGTCGCCGATCGCGGTGATGCGCAGGATCGTGTGCTGCTGGCGGTGGCCGTTGCGGCGGCGGTAATTGTGGCGGCGGCGCTTCTTGAAGACGATGACCTTGTCGGCCTTCGCCTGCGCGATGATCTCGGCCGAGACGGTCAGGCCGGCGACGTCCTTCAGGTCCGCGCCTTCGCCCGCCAGCAGGATATCGTCCAGCGAGATGGTCGATCCGGCATCGCCCGCGATCTTCTCGACGACGATCTTGTCTCCGGCGGCAACGCGATACTGCTTGCCGCCCGTGCGCACGATAGCGAACATGGCCCTCATCACTTCTTCAAAGCGGATCCGCGCGAACAAGCCGGGCCGGGAAGCCAAACCTCGCGCGGAAGAGCCGGGCTGCTACCCAAGCCCGCCGCCGGTGTCAACCGGGACGGCGGCTGGCCGGCCTAGTGGCGGTGCTCGCGGCGCAGCGTATAGCGCCCCTCGTCATAGCCCTCGAAGATCCCGTCGATCGCGGGATGGTCGAGCGGCTCGTCGCTGTCGTCGGCGACCAGGTTCTGCTGGCTGACATAGGCGACATAGTTGCTGTCGGCATTCTCGGCGAGCAGGTGGTAGAACGGCTGGTCCTTGCGCGGCCGCAGGTCCTCGGGGATCGCGTCATACCATTCGTCGCTGTTGGCGAAGACCGGATCGACATCGAAGATCACGCCGCGCAGCTCGATCAGGCGGTGGCGCACCACCTCGCCGATGGTGAAGCGCGCATGCGCGATCGGCGGCGCCGCGGGGAGGGCGGCGATCGGGGGCGCGTTGCCGGCGCGCGGCGAGGAGCGAAGCTGCTTGTCCATGGTGCGACCAATCTAAGGCGGTTTCGGCGCAACACAAGCAGCCGCTGGAACCAGCCGCTTGGCAAGCCCGCCCGCATCCGCTAATCGCGCCCCTCGCCGACCGCCCCGGAGCTTCCTCCGGGGCCAGCGCTTCTGCGGAGAGGTGCCAGAGTGGTCGATTGGGACGGTCTCGAAAACCGTTGTGCGGCAACGTACCGTGGGTTCGAATCCCACCCTCTCCGCCAGAGCCTCGTTTTCAGCGGTTCGCACCCGTCCACCGGGATTGACAAAAGCCTTGAAAATCCGCCCTTTATCGCCGTGATCCGGCCGTAGCGGTTCGCATGCCTCCACCGCCGTGTGGGGTACGAAACGTGGTATCGGCCGGAAAAAACGTGGTATCCGGAGACAGGCCATGTTGAGCGACGCGAAGCTGCGAGCAGCCCAGCCGGGCGAAAAGCCATTCAAGCTGACCGACAGCCACAGGCTCTACCTTCTCGTGACGCCCACGGGCGGCAAGCTTTGGCGTTGGAACTACAGCTACGGCGGAAAGCAGAAGAGCCTGTCGTTCGGCTCCTATCCGCTGGTCAGCCTTCTCGCGGCGCGCGAGAAGCGCGACGCCGCCAGGGCGCTGCTTGCGGACGGTAAGGATCCGGCCATCGTCAAGAAGCTGGCAGTCCAAGCGACTATCGAGGCGTCGCAAAACACCTTCGAGAAGGTGGCGCGTGAGTGGTACGAGACGAGCAAGCCGCAATGGGCCGCGAACCATTCGGGCGACGTGCTGCGCAGCCTCGAGCGCGACGTCTTCCCTGCCATCGGGCCGTTGCCGATCGGAGAGCTCACGCCCCCCAAGATCCTCGAGGCGCTACGTTCAATCGAGAAGCGATCCGCGATCGAGACGGCCAAGCGCGTCCGACAGCGCATCTCGGCCGTGTTCGTCTACGCCATCGCTTCCGGCTTGGCCCAGCACGATCCCGCCGAGAAGGTCGGCGCGGCGCTGAAGCCGCTGCCTCGCAAGGGGCGGCAGCCGGCGATCACCGACCTATCCAAGCTCCGTCAGATGTTGAGCGATGTGGACCGGGAGGACGCGCGGCCTGTCACCCGTCTTGCGCTGCGTCTCCTCGCTCTGACCGCGGTCCGCCCCGGCGAACTGCGCGGGGCCGTCTGGTCGGAGTTCGAAGGTCTCGACACCAAGACACCGGCCTGGCGCATCCCCGCAGGCCGCATGAAGGGTGATCTCGACCGCAAGGACGAACTCGGCGGCGAGCATATCGTGCCGCTTGCGCCGGAGTCCGTGGCGATCCTGCGGGCCGCATGGAAGCTCAACGGACAAGCGAAGCTCGTCTTCCCGAGCACTCGCCACATGCATCGGCCGATGAGCGAGAATGCGCTCGGCTACATGCTCAATCGCGCCGGCTATCATGGGCGACATGTGCCGCACGGCTTCCGCGCCGCCTTCTCGACGATCATGAACGAATGGGCGAAAACCCATGGGCGGGCGGACGACCGCGAAGTGATCGATCTGATGTTGGCCCACGTGCCCGCGAACAAGATCGAGGGAGCCTATAATCGGGCAGCCTATCTGCCGCGGCGAAGGGAGCTCGCTCAGGTCTGGGCAAAGATGTTGTGCCAAGGTCTTATTGCGCCGGAAGAGCTGTTGCCGCTGCCGGCGAGGCGGGGTGCGGCGTCAGCAGGCGCGAGCGAGGCGGAATGGCCAGCTAGTGGGACTATCCGCGTGATCAGGTAACGGGGCCGTGTCCGCAATATTGCGGACAAAACGCCGCCGTGACCAACATAGTCGACATCCGGCGCCGCCGTTCGAGCGGCTTGGCGCCGGTGTGCCCGGCGACGCATCCGATTGCTGCGTTGCCTGACCCTGGCCCGGCCCGGGTCGGTTCGCCGGGCCTCATTGACTCGCTCGCCGGGATGAGAACATAAGCGGAACATATAGTCCGAGTCTTGCTCATGCCGAATGCCGCCGTGATCGAAGAACTGCGGGCGCATATCGCGCGGATCGAAGGTGACGGTGAACAGTACGCTTCGATGCCGTTCGGCCTGGATGGGATTGACCAGCACCTGCCAGGCGGCGGGCTGGCTGGGGGCGCGCTGCACGAGATCGCCGGCGGTCGTGAGCTCGCCGACGATGCTGCCGCAACGGTGTTCCTCGCAGGGATCCTGGCCCGCGTGCCTGGCCCCGTATTCTGGTGTCTGCGCTGGCGCGACCTGTTCGCGCCCGCGTTGAGCCTGGTTGGGCTCCACGCCGACCGCGTCGTTCATGTCGAGGCCGGCAGTGACACCGGCGTTCTGACCGCGATGGAGGAGTGCCTGCGGCAGCCGGGCCTTGCCGGCGTCGTCGGCGAGGTGACCAAGCGGTCGCTCACCGCCACTCGCCGGCTGCAGCTGGCAGCCGAGACCTCCGGGGTGACCGCGTTCCTGTTCCGCCGCGGCTCGCGCGTCGATGCGCTCGTCGACGGAAGCGCCGCCGTTACCCGCTGGCGCATCACCGCGGCACCGAGTGAACGGCTCGACGTCCCGAGCATCGCGCGGGCGCGCTGGCTCGTGGCGCTGGAGCGCGCTCGCGGTGCCGAACCTCACAGCTGGATCGTGGAGGGCTGCGATGCGCAGGGTCGTCTCGCTCTTCCTGCCGTACTGGTCGACCGACCGGGTGCGGCGGAAGCTGCGCGCGCAGCAGCCTGACCGGGCCGTCGAACCGGAACCTCTGGTCACCGCGGTGCCGGAGCATGGGCGGCGCGTAGTCGCGGCGATCGACGCGGTGGCGGGTTCGATGGGGATCAAGCCCGGCATGACGATCACGCAGGCGCGCTCGCTGGTGCCCGCGCTCGAGGTGATCGACGCGGATCCGGCCGACGATCTGGAAGGCCTGCGCCGCCTCACCTTGTGGGC
>CAXUMU010000068.1:0-2863 GCA_964252145.1 uncultured Sphingomonadaceae bacterium | reverse complement strand
CGTTACAGCCCAATCGCCGCGCCCGATCCGCCGCAGGGGATATGGCTCGACATCACCGGCTGCTCCCCGCTGTTCGGCAGCGAGCGTGCGCTGCTGAAGGATCTGTTCCGACGGGTCGCCGAGTCCGGACTGACCGTGCGGCTCGCGGTCGCTGATACCCCCGGCACCGCTCATGGGATCGCGCGCCATGTGCCGTCGGGGCGGCCGGTCACGGTCGAGCCGGGCCAGCATCGTCGCGCGGTCGCGCTGCTGCCGATCGCAGCGTTGCGACTGGACCTGTCCGTCGTCGACGCGCTGCGCCGACTCGGCTTCGAGCGGACCGAGCAGCTGATCGACGCGCCGCGCGGGCCGTTGGCGAAGCGGTTCGGCCGCGAGTTGCACCGCCGGCTCGATCAGGCGCTCGGCACCATTCCAGAGCCGATCGAGCCGATGTTTCCTGAGGAGGTGCCGCAAGCACGCCGGGGGCTGCTGGAGCCGATCAGCACCGCCGACGCGATCGGGCAGGTGATCCGCGACCTGGTCGACGATCTGGTCGGCCAGCTGATGATCCAGGCCAAGGGCGCGCGGAAGCTCGACCTATATCTTCAGCGTGTTGACCGGCAGCTGCAGACGATCCGCGTCGGCACCGCCGTTCCCACCCGCCATCCGTCACACCTTGCCAAGCTGCTCGCCGCCAGGATCGAGACCATCGATCCTGGCCTCGGTATCGAGACGATGACGCTAATCGCGCCTCTGGTCGAACCGTTGGCCCAGCTTCAGGCCGAGGGCCTCACTACCTCCTACGACCAAGGCCCGAACCTCGCGCCCTTGGTCGACGCGCTGGCCAATCGATTCGGCGGGCGGCAATTGTACCGGACGCACGCAATCCCCAGCGCGATGCCGGAACGCTCGATCGGGTTCATGCCCGCGCTTGGCCGCCCCAGCGATGATGGGTGGGAGAATGATCTGCCGCGGCCCAGCAGGATGATCATGCCGCCGGAGCCGATCGAGGTCACGGCCATGCTGCCGGATCATCCGCCGGCGATGTTCGGCTGGCGCGGGCGCCGCTACCGTGTCGCCGCCGCCGATGGGCCCGAGCGGCTCCACGGTGAGTGGTGGCGGGGCGGCGGCCACGAAGCGGAGCAGCCTTATGCGGTCCGCGATTATTATCAGGTCGAGACGGCAGACGGCGGCCGCTACTGGCTGTTCCGGCTGGGCGACGGCGAGCGCGTCGCCACCGGCCTTATGCGCTGGTTCATCCACGGCGCGTTTGCGTGACGGGCTATGTCGAGCTGCAGGTCACCAGCCACTTCAGCTTCCTGCGCGGGGCTTCGTCACCGGAAGAGCTGTTCGCGGCGGCGGCGCTACTCGGGCTGCCGTCGCTCGGCATCGTCGACCGCAACTCGCTCGCCGGCATCGTACGCGCGTGGGATGCGGCCAAGGCGACCGGCGTCCGCGCGATCGTCGGCTGCCGGCTCGACCTGACCGACGGCACCGCGCTGCTGGTCTACCCGACCGACCGCGCCGCTTATGGCCGGCTGTGCCGGGTGCTCAGCATCGGCAAGGCCCGCGCGGGCAAGGGCGCGTGCGAGCTCGGCTGGAGTGACGTCGAAGAGTGGAGCGACGGCCTAATCGCCATGCTCGCGCCCGACCGCGCCGATGCGGCGACGAACGCCGCGCTCGCCACCACCGCCCGCATCTTTGGCGACCGCGCCTACATGGCGCTGTCGATCCGCCGCCGCCCGCGTGATGCGATCCGGCTGCGCGATTTGTCTGCCATGGCCGCCGTCGCCGGCGTGCCACCCGTCGCGACCGGCGATGTGCTGTATCATTCGCCAGAACGTCGGCTACTGCAGGACGTGGTCACCTGCATTCGCGAGAAGTGCACGATCGACCACCTGGGTGCCCGGCGCGAGCGTTTCTCCGATCGGCACCTGAAGGACACGGCCGAGATGGAGCGGCTGTTCCGCCGCTATATGGGCGACGCCACCCCGGTCGCGCGCAGCGTGGAGCTGGCGGAGCGCTGCACCTTCTCGCGCGATCAGCTCCAATATCAATATCCCGACGAGCCCGGCGAGACCGGCCTCACCCCGCAGCAGGAGTTGGAGCGGCTGACCTGGCTTAAAGCGCCGATGCGTTACCTGGATGGCATCGACGGCAAGGTCAGGACTCAGCTGGAGCATGAGCTGCGGCTGATCGCGTCGTTGAATTACGCGCCGTACTTCCTGACCGTGCACGCCATCGTCGCGTTCGCGCGGAGCAAGGGCATCCTCTGCCAGGGGCGGGGATCGGCGGCCAACTCGGCAGTCTGCTACGTTCTCGGCGTCACCTCGATCGATCCGGTACGCACCGAGCTGCTGTTCGAGCGGTTCGTATCTGCCGAACGCCGCGAGCCCCCCGATATCGACGTCGACTTCGAGCACGAGCGGCGCGAGGAGGTGATCCAGTGGATCTACGAGACCTATGGTCGAACCCGGTCGGCGCTGACCGCGGTCGTCACCCGCTACCGTTCGCGCGGCGCGGTGCGCGAGGTCGGCAAGGCACTTGGCCTTAGCGAGGATGTCACCGCGGGCTTGGCGTCGCAGGTGTGGGGCTGGAGCCGCGAGGGGGTGGAGGAGAAGCACGCCCAGGAGCTCAACCTCGATCTCGGCGACCGCCGCCTGGCGCTGACGCTCGAGCTCGCCCGCATGCTGCTCAACACGCCGCGGCACCTGTCGCAGCATCCCGGCGGGTTCGTCCTCACCCGCGACCGGCTCGACGAGTTGGTGCCGATCGAGCCCGCCGCCATGGAAAACCGGCAGGTCATCGAATGGGACAAGGACGACATCGATCTTCTCAAATGGATGAAGGTCGATGTGCTCGGCCTTGGCATGCTGAGCTGCAT
>CAXUMU010000067.1:0-11672 GCA_964252145.1 uncultured Sphingomonadaceae bacterium | reverse complement strand
GGTCTTGCCGATCTTCTCGCCGACCGTGACGACGATCCGCTTCCACCCGACCATCGTGCCGAGGCCCAGCGCGAAGGCGACCACCACCTTCACCCAGGTCGGGATGAAGCGCGTGCCGGCGTCGAGCGATTTCTTGTAGGTGGCGAGCGTATCGTTGTCCTGCTTGGAAAGGCCCGCCGCCTTCTCCTTGCCCAGATGCTTGATCGCCTCGGACGAGAGATACATGTCGTTGCGGATGTTGCCGACGGCGGCGGCCGGCACCGCCGCCAGCGAGCCGTAGCCCATCACCTGCCGATCGATGTCGCTCACCAGCGAGGACACCGCCGGCAGCGTGGCGGGCGTATACTGCTTGTCTGCGATGTAGCTCGTGACAATGCGCCGCGCCTGCGCCGGGGCGGGCAGCGCCGCGGCCGCGCCGCCTTCGCGGCCGCGCAGCACGTTGGCGGTCGCGATCGAGGCGGTGTGGAACTGCCCGACATATTCGGCCGGCACCGCGCGGTTCAGCGCATAGGCGGTGGGCACGGTGCCGATCAGGATCAGCATGATCAGGCCCATGCCCTTCTGCCCGTCATTCGATCCGTGCGCGAAGCTGACGCCGGTGCAGGTGAAGATCAGCAGCGCGCGGATCCACGGTGGCGGGGCGACGCCGGGCTTGGGCTCCTGGTACAGCGCCTTGTTGCGGATCAGCAGCTTCATCGCGATGAACAGCAAAGCCGCCATGCCGAACCCGATCAGCGGCGAAAACAGCAAGGCCTGGCCGATCTCGGTCGCCTTGCCCCAGTCCACGCCCGAGGTGCCGCTCTTGCCGTGGAGCAGCGCATTGGCGACGCCGACGCCGATGATCGACCCGATCAAGGTATGCGAACTGGAGGAGGGGATGCCCAGCAGCCAGGTGCCGAGGTTCCACAGGATCGCCGCGATCAGCAGCGCGAACACCATCGCGAAGCCGGCATCCGATCCGACCTGCAGAATCAGCTCCACCGGCAGCAGCGAGACGATCCCGAACGCCACCGCCCCGGTGGACAGCATCACGCCGAGGAAGTTGAAGCAGCCGGACCAGACCACCGCCACGTTCGCCGGCATCGCATTGGTGTAGATCACCGTCGCAACCGCGTTGGCGGTATCGTGGAAGCCGTTCACGAATTCGAAGCCGAGCGCGATCATCAATGCCACGAACAACAGCACGAACGGCAGATAGGTTGTCGCCTGCACGCCGACCGCACTCGCATCGCGGTAGATGCTGTACGCGACGAACAGGATCGCCGCGAGGACCGCGGCGCCGAAGCCGATCTGCCCGATCCGGCCGAGGCCCTGATCGAGATCGGGCCTCGCGCGGGGCAGGGCAAAAGTTGCGGTGGTGGCCATGAATCGTTCCGGCTGATTGTCAGGTAGCAATTCGGTAACGATTCGACATGACAGCCTTATGTCACCTGAAAGCATCCAATCGCCCAACGGCGACATGGCAGAGAACCGCGAGGAGGAGATGGAGCTGGAGATGGGCGAAGAGGGTGATCCGTTCGCAGCGGGGGAAGATGAAAGGGAGCTCCGCTCTTCGATCGACAGCCACGGCTATTTCGCCGAGCTATTCAGGCTGCAGCATGAACTCGTGAAGTTCCAGGACTGGGTGCAGCTGCAGCGGTTGAAGGTTGTAGTGGTCTTTGAGGGGCGAGACTCGGCCGGCAAAGGCGGCGTGATCAAGCGGATCACGCAGCGGCTCAACCCGCGAGTATGCCGGGTGGTGGCGCTGCCCGCACCCAGCGAGCGCGAACGGACGCAGTGGTATTTCCAGCGTTACGCGGCGCACCTTCCGGCGGCGGCCGAGATCGTCCTCGCAGCTGGTACAACCGCGCCGGCGTCGAGCGGGTGATGGGCTTCTGCACCGACGACGAGGTCGAAGAGTTCTTCCGCTCGGTTCCCCAGTTCGAGCGGATGCTCGTGCGTTCCGGCATCAATCTGATCAAATACTGGTTCTCGATCACCGATGAGCAACAGGAGCACCGCTTCAACCTGCGGATCAACGATCCGCTGAAGCAGTGGAAGCTGAGCCCGATGGACGTCGAATCGCGCCGCCGCTGGGAGGATTATACCGAGGCCAAGGAGATGATGCTCGGCCGCACGCACGTTCCCGAAGCGCAGTGGTGGGTGGTGGAGGCGGACGATAAGCGCCGCGCCCGGCTCAACTGCATCGCCCACCTGCTGTCGCAGATCCCCTACGGCGACGTCCACCGCGAGGCGCCTCAGCTCCCCGACCGGGTCCGTCATGCGGACTATGAGCGGATCTCGGTACCCGACGACATGTACGTACCCGACCTTTATTGACGCTCAGCCAGGCAGCCGCATCAGGGCTGCACCCATGCGGATCGGCCGGCCTTCGCTTATGTCCGCGCAGATCGTGAAGCCCGGCGGGGCAAGGACAAGGATGGTGGAGCCATGCTCGAACCAGCCCATCTCCGCGCCCTTGGCGAAACGCGCATCGCAGGCGGTGACGCGCGCTCCGGCGGCGCGGACGCCGCGCTCCGCATCCAGGAACGGCAGGCGGATGCTGGCGACGAGGACGGCTGCCACCGGCACCAGCGTTAGCGGAAAGCCGCCCTCCCTCAGTCGCACTATTATCGGCGCGCGCTCGTTCTTGCAGAATAATCGCTCGATCCGCCTGAGCGCGATCGGGTTCACGTTCCAGGTGTCGCCGGCAATGTAGCGCACCCGCTCTACCGTCAGGTCGTGCGGTGCATGGAAGCGGTGGTACATGCCGGCGGTGAGGCGGAGCGTCACGAAGCTGCCGTCGCGGAACGGCGTAGCTTGAGCGTCCTCGCCCAGCAGGTCGGTCAGCGTGTAAGGGAAGCCCTTGATCTGATGCAGTTCGCCGTCCGCGATCCGCCCGTGCGCGCCCACGATCGCGTCGCACGGGCTGGTCAGGATCGCGGGGTCGGGATCGATCGTCCGGGCCCCGTTGCGCAAGGCGCGGATGAAGGCGGCGTGCAGGCTGGCGAAGCGCGGCTCGCGCGCGTCGTTGAGATCGACGTCGCTGAACAGCCGCCACAGGAAGATGGAAGCGGCGCGGACCAGCGGCTGCTCGATCCGGCTGAACCGGCCCATGAAGCGGGTCAGCGCGAGCCGGGGGATGCGGTTGGTCAGGAGGAAGTTGAGATCCTCATTCGCCACGATCCGGGCGATGGCGGCGCGCAGTGTCACGAAGGCGACCTACGCGGGCGGTAGCGCACCGGCCCATGGCAGACCAGATGACCACGCTCGCTTTCCTCGTCGCCGGGGCCGCCGTCCTTTCCGCCGGCGCGCTCAATGGCCGCGCGCGGCTCACGCTTTCCCGCGCGAAGCACCGCTCGCTCACCGGCCATGCGCGGATGGCCAAGCGGCTGGCCGGATTCATCCCGTTCTACGATTATGACGAGCACCGCTTCTTCCGCGCCGACGATCCGCCCGAAGAGGTCGCCCGCCGCCGCGAGGCGGGGTTCCGGCACCTCGCGGCGCTGTATGCTACCCGCTTCGCGCGCACCGCCGCCGCCACCGCCGAGGTGCGCAAGGGCATTTCCGATCTGCAGTTCACCGGCGCCTACCGCGTGCCGTTCCAGTTCAGCCGGATGGTGCGCACGCATCTGGCGGGCGGCAGCTTCCTCCAGTCGTCGGCCGGCGTCACGGTCACCGACCCCGACGGTAACGTCTTCTACGACCTGACCGGCTCCTACGGCGTGAACCTGCTCGGCAACGATGCGTACAAGGCGATGATCGCGGAGGGCGCGGCGACAGTTGCTGCGCTCGGCCCGGTGCTCGGCGCGCTGCACCCGGTGGTCGCCGAAAATGTCCGGCGGCTGCGCGCGATCTCGGGGCAGGACGAGGTGTCGTTCCACATGTCGGGAACGGAGGCGGTGATGCAGGCCGTCCGCCTCGCTCGCTATCATACGCGGCGCAGCCACGTCGTGCGCTTCGCCGGCGCCTATCATGGCTGGTGGGGCGACGTGCAGCCCGGCGTCGGCAATCCGGTGCCGGCCGACCGCACCTATACGCTGGCCGACATGTCGGAGCGGTCGCTGCGCGTGCTGGCGACGCGGCGCAACATCGCCTGCGTGCTCGTCAATCCGCTGCAGGCGCTGCACCCCAATGCCGCCGCCCCGGGGGACAGCGCGCTGATCGGCAGCAGCCGCCGCGCCGCGGTGGACAAGGCGGCTTATAGCGACTGGCTGGCGCGGCTGGCCGAGACCTGCCGCGCCAACGGCATCGTCTTCATCCTGGACGAGGTGTTCAGCGGCTTCCGCCTCGCCCCGCGCGGGGCGGCCGAATATTTCGGCGTGACGCCCGATATGGTGACCTACGGCAAGACGCTGGGCGGGGGATTGCCGGTAGGCGTGCTGTGCGGGCCGCACCGGCTGATGAAGCGCTACCGCGACGACCGCCCCGTCGACATCTGCTTCGCCCGCGGCACGTTCAACGCGCATCCCTATGTGATGGGGGCGATGGACGCGTTCCTGCGCCACATGGAGACGCCCGCCGCCGCCGCGCTGTACGAGAGAATGCATGTGCGCTGGAACGACCGGGCCGCCGCGCTCAACGCGGCGCTGGCGGCGGCGGACCTGCCGGTGCGGGTCGCGCATCTCGGCTCGATCTGGACGGTGTGCTACGCCCGGCCGTCGCGCTACAACTGGATGCTGCAATATTATCTCCGCGCCGAAGGGCTGGCCCTCAGCTGGGTTGGCACCGGGCGGCTGATCTTCAGCCTTAACTATACCGACGAGGATTTCGCCGCCGTCCGCGACCGGTTCGTGGCCGCGGCGCAGGCAATGGCAGCCGATGGCTGGTGGCATACGGCGGACGACGTGACCGACAAGGGCATCCGGCGGCAGGTGCTGCGCGAGATGCTCGCCGCCCGCCGATGCTGAGGCCATATGTCAGGCGGCGATCCGCTCGCCGCGCAGCAGCCGCGCGGGCGCCTTGTGGTACAGCTTGATGTCGTGGAACGGATCGGTGACGATCTTGGTCGCCCACACAAGCCCGGTCGCCACGTCGCGCACGAAGAACAGTTGCACGGTGCGGAACAGCAGCCCGCCGGCCCCCAGCGCCAGCCACATCAGCCCGACGTGGCGGAGGAATTCCATCCGGGTTTCCGGCGGCGTGAAGAGGCCGAACAGCGCGGGCGCGGCCAGCAGGACCAGCGGGCACGCCGCCCAGATCGCCATCAGTACCCACTTGCGCGCGATATTGTAGCCGACCTTGACCTCCTCCTTATAGGCATTGGTGACTTGATTGACGGTGTCGTAGCCCTTCGGCTCGAAGAAGAAATGCCCGCACTGGCGGCTGGTCATCGCCACCGTCCAGGCGAGCAGCGAGGCTACCGCCGGATCCTTGAACAGCAGGAGATAGGCGCAGACGAACGTCACCGCGCTTACGAGGTGCAGGCTCTGGTTGACCAGGCTGTGATGGTAGAAGCGGTGATCGTCCCAGCGCTGTTCGTGAAGGAGCGCCCTGAAACCCTGCATCGGTGTCTCCGTGGAATTAGGCATCGCGGTCAGTTCGCCAGCTTCTCGAAGCGGACGAGCGAGAAGTGGCCCATCGGCGGCAGCGGCCGGCGCTCGACCAGGCGGATGCCGGGCGTGGCCGCCGCCCACGCCTCGTAGCGGCCCCAGGAGAATTCGGTGCGGAAACCCAGCCGGCTGGTGAGCGGCATCAGCGCCTTCTCCACCGTCCCGCGGAAGCCGGCGTCGGCGCCGACGCGGGTGGTGATGATGATCTCGCCGCCGGGGCGCACCACCCGCGCCAGCTCGTCCAGCGCGCGCTCGGGATTGGGCACCGCGGTCACGACATATTGCGCGACGACGACGTCGAAGCTGTCGTCCGGATAGCGCAGCTCCTCGGCGTCCATCACCGCGATCTCCTCGACATTGTCGAGGCCCAGGCGGCGGACGCGCTCGCGCGCCTTGTCGAGCATCGCGTCGGAGATATCGACGCCGGTCAGGCGGCTGGTGCGGCGATAGGCGGGGAGCGAGATGCCGGTGCCGACGCCCACCTCCAAGATCCGGCCGCCGATCCGTTCCGCCGCGACGATCGCCTCGCTGCGCCCACGGCGGAACACCGCGCCGAACACCAGATCATAGGCCGGCGCCCAGCGGTCATAGGCGGTCGCGACCTGGGCGGTCCGCATCACCATCGCCATCGCTATCTCCGCGTTGTTTGTATTCAGGCGCAAGTGGAGGATAAATGTTGCAGTGTTGCGACAAGGCTTCTTACCGCTGGAAAGTCACAACGACTGAGTACGAACAGCGCGTTTCAAAATTCTGACATGAAGTTGCAACTGCGAAGACGCGGTTCCCTGCCACCGCTTGCGTGAAGCTTCTGTATTGCAGGAGCGTCCGACCTCGTTCGAGGAGCGTTCGCCGTGGCATCTTCACCAGACCTGAAGGCGCGGGCGCGGCACGATCGGGCGCCGTCCCCCCGCGCGCGGCGGCCGCTGCGGATCCCTGCGGCGATGCCCGACTGGTTTCACGAGCCGCAGGGGCCGGACGGCCGCCGTGCGCGCACCCGCTACCGCACCGTGTGGATCTCCGACACCCACCTCGGCACGCCCGGCTGCAGCGCCGAGATGCTGCTCGACTTCCTCCAGTCGATCGACTGCGAGACGCTCTACTTGGTCGGCGACATCGTCGATGCGTGGCAGCTGAAGAAAGGCTGGTACTGGCCGCAGCGGCATAACGACATCGCCCGCTGCATCCTGAAGCAGGCCCGCAACGGCACCCGCGTCGTCTATATCCCCGGCAACCACGATGAGGCGCTGCGCGATTATGTCGGCCTCAATTTCGGCGGCGTCGAACTGCTGGGCGAGGCGATCCACCAGACTGCGGACGGCCGCCGCCTGCTCGTCCTGCACGGCGACTGTTTCGACGGCGTGGTGCTGTATGCGCGCTGGCTCGCCTTCCTGGGCGACAGTGCCTACACGCTGCTGCTGCAGGGCAATGTCGTGGTCAACGCGGTCCGCCGGCGGCTCGGCCTGCCTTACTGGTCGCTCGCCGCGCACCTGAAGAAGCGCGTCAAGAATGCGGTGCAGTTCATCTGCCGGTTCGAGGAGGCGGTGGCGCACGCGGCCGTCGATCGCGGCGTCGACGGGATCGTCTGCGGCCACATCCACTCGGCCGAGATCCGCCGCTTCGGCGACGTCACCTATTATAACGACGGCGACTGGGTCGAGAGCTGCACCGCGCTCGTCGAGCATGGCGACGGCCGCATCGAGATCCTCGACTGGGCCGAGCGCAAGCGGGCCGGGGCGTCCCTCGCCACCGCATCGCAGGGATTGGCGGCATGAGGATCGCGCTGGTCAGCGACGCCTGGCGGCCGCAGGTGAACGGCGTGGTGCGCACGCTGCTGACGACGGTCGACCGGCTCGAACGGCGCGGACATGAGGTGGCGACGATCACGCCGGATCAGTTCCGCACCGTCGCCTGCCCGACCTATCCGGACATTCGCCTCGCGCTTGGCGCCACGGCGGCGGTGGCGCGGCGCCTGGATGCGGTTGCGGCGGATGCGGTACATATCGCGACCGAGGGGCCGCTCGGCTGGGCAGCGCGGCGCTGGTGCCTGCGCCGTGGCTTTCCGTTCACCACCTCGTTCCACACCCGCTTCCCCGAATATGTCGGGCTGCGCACGGGCCTGCCCGCCGGCCTGTTCTGGCCCGTGCTGATCCGTTTCCACAAGCCGGCCAGCCGCATCTTCACGGCTACAGCAACGCTCGCGAAGGAACTTGCCGAACGCGGCCTGTACCAGACCCACCGCTGGTCGCGGGGCGTCGACCTCGCGCTATTCTCCGGCAGTGCCCGGCCGTCGGGCATGCTGCAAAATCTGCCGCGCCCGATCCAGCTGTTCGTCGGCCGGGTAGCGGTCGAGAAGAATATCGGTGCGTTCCTGGGGACAGAATTCGGCGGCACCAAGGTGGTGGTCGGCGACGGCCCGGCGCGCGAGGCGCTCGCGCGGCAATATCCCGACGCATTGTTCCTCGGCGCGTTGCACGGCTCGCGACTGGCGGCCGTCTACGCCGCGGCCGACGTGTTCGTGTTTCCCAGCCGCACCGACACGTTCGGGCTGGTGATGATCGAGGCGCTTGCCAGCGGCGTGCCCGTGGCCGCCTTCCCCGTGCCCGGGCCGATGGACATCATCGGGCCGAGCGGCCGCGGCGCGAGCGGCGCGGCGTCGATCGGCGCGCTGCACGAGGATCTCCGGCGCGCGATAGCACGCGCGCTTCTCGCCGACCGTCGCGACTGCACGGCGGAGGGCGTGCGCTACGATTGGGACAGCTGCACCGATCAGTTTCTCGCGGGGCTTCAACCGCGCGACGCAGAGCTTGCGTCCGCAGACCGCGCGGCGGACCGCGAGGTCTGCGCCGCCTAACCCGGGGCGAGCGCCGCCGTGCCGTAAGGGACGGTGAAGCTCGCGCGCTTGCTGCGCTTGCCGCCGGCGGCGCTGACCTGATCGACCACCAAGAAATCGGTCTGCCAGGCGTCGCGGCCGACGGTGCAGACGAGATAGCCGCGCTGATCGTTGTTGAAGCGCAGGTTCGGGTTGCGCGCCAGCAGCCGATCCAGTCCGGGCTTGACGTCCTGCCCGTCGCCGCCCGAGCTGACCGAGGTGCCGACGAACTCCACCGCGACGGGCTTGCCGTCCACGCTCAGCAGCCCGGCGTAATTCTGATGCTCGTCCCCGGTCAGTACGACGACATTGCCCAGCCCCCGCATCATCTCCAGCACGCGGTGGCGCGGGCGGGCGTAGCCGGCCCAGCTGTCGAGATTCAGGATCGGCGCGGGTTCGTCGCCGGTCCGCCGGTCGAGGTCCATCATCATCACCTGTTGCGCGATCAGGTTCCAGCGTCGGTCGCGCTTGCCCAGCGCCCCGGCCAGCCAACGCTCCTGCGCCGCGCCCATGAACCACGCGGCGGCGGCGTCCACCTCCGCGCAGGCCGGCTTGAACCCGTCGCCGCACGGCTGGGGCGAGCGGAACTGGCGCGTGTCGAGGAAGTGTCCCTGCAGCAGATCGCCCCACCGCAGGATGCGGTTGATCGCGATCGCATCACCCGCCGGCAGCGCGCTGCGGCGGACGGGCAGATGCTCGTACCACGCCTGGAACGCGGCCGCCCGGCGCAGGCGGAACGCCTCCGGCGGCGCGCCCTCCTCGTCATGGTCGCCGGCCCAATTGTTGTCGACCTCATGGTCGTCGAACACCGCGACGAACGGCGCGCTGGCGTGCGCCGCCTGGAGGTCGGGATCGAGCTTGTACTGGGCGTAGCGGCGCCGGTAATCGTCCAGGCTGAACGGCTCGTCGGTGTCGTGCTTTCGCACGATCGCGATCGGCAGTCCGGTGCGATCGGTCACCTGCGGCTTGGAGCGGCCCTCATAGATATAGTCGCCATAATGATAGACGAAATCCACATCCTCGCCGCTCAGATGGCGATAGGCGGTGTAGAGCCCCTGCTCGTAATTCTGGCAGCCCGCCACGCCGATCCGCAGCTGCGCCGGCTGCGAAGAAAGCGCCGGTGCAGTGCGAGCGCGGCCGACGAGACTGATTTCCCGCCCGACGTGGAAGCGATACCAATATTGCCTTGCGGGCATGAGGCCGCTGACTTCGACGTGCACGCTGTGGCCGAGCTCGGGCCGCGCCACCGCGCCGCCCGACCGGATGATCGTCTTGAAGCGATCGTCGGCGGCCACCTCCCATTGCAGCGGCACCGGCTGCATCGGCATGCCGCCGTGCGGCTCGGTCGGTTCGGGCGCAAGCCGCGTCCAGATCACGAACCCGTCGGGCGCGGGATCGCCCGAGGCGACGCCCAGCGTGAACGGAAAGTCGCGGAACAGCATCTGCGCGCGCAGGATGGCGGGCGTGGCCAGCAGGCCTACGGCAGATGCGCCCAGCAGGGTGCGGCGGGTAAAGTTCGGGCTGCTCATGTTCTCCCCGCATGCGACCGGTTCGTTACCGTATCGCGACGACCCGGTCAGCAGTCGTGAATTCGTCACATGACCAGCACCGAACTGTCACGCACCGCGCCTAGCAGGATGCCGGCGGCGAGACCGCCCATCGCCAGGGGATCAGCATGTTCAAGCAGTTCATCGTGGGCGCCGCGAGCCTTGCGCTTGCCGGCACGGCCGCCGCCGCGGACCTCTCCGGCGCCGGCGCGACCTTTCCCGCGCCCGTCTACGCCAAATGGGCCGAGACGTATCGCGCGCAGAGCGGCATCGGCCTCAACTATCAGGCGATCGGATCGGGCGGCGGGATCAAGCAGATCAAGGCCAAGACGGTCGATTTCGGCGCGTCCGACAAGCCTTTGAAGCCCGACGAGCTGAATGCCTCCGGCCTCTACCAGTTTCCCACCGTCGTCGGCGGCGTCGTGCCGATCGTCAACCTGCCGGGGATCAAGCCGGGCCAGATCCGGCTGACCGGGCCGCTGCTCGCCGCAATCTACCTGGGTCAGGTGCCCAAATGGAACGATCCGCGTATCGCCGGGATCAACCGCGGCGTGCCGCTGCCAAACCTGCCGATCACGGTGGTGCACCGCTCGGACGGTTCGGGCACCTCGTTCCTGTTCACCAGCTATCTGGCGATGAAGAGCCCGGAGTGGACGCAGAAGGTGGGCGCGAGCGACTCGGTCCAGTGGCCGACGGGTCTGGGCGGCAAGGGCAATGACGGCGTGTCGGCGTTCGTGAAGCAGACGATCGGCTCGATTGGCTATGTCGAATATGCCTATGCCAAGCAGAACAACGCGACCTTCACGCTGCTGCAGAACAAGGCCGGCCAGTTCCCGGTCCCCGCGGCGCGCGCCTTTGCGGCGTCGGGCTCCGCTGCCAGCTTCGCGCAGGCGCCGGGCAACTACGTCCTGCTGCTCGACCAGCCGAGCCCGGCCGCGTGGCCGATCAGCGGCGCGACGTTCATCCTGATCTACAAGGATCAGGCGAACGCCGCATCCGGCCAGGGTGTGCTCAAGTTCTTCGACTGGGCCTACAAGAACGGCGACAAGATGGCGATCGACCTCGCCTACGTGCCGCTGCCGGAAGGCGTGAAGCAGCTCGTCCGCAAGCAGTGGGCAGCGACGATCAAGTCGGGCGGCAAGCCGATCTACATGTCGAAGTGATCGGCTGACGGGCCGGGCGCGAAGACGCGTCCGGCCCCCTGCACTGCTTGTCGGGGATCTCATGGCCACAGTCGCACTCGATGAGGCACCGATCGTGCCGCGCCGCGCCGATGTTTCGATCAGCGGCGGTGACACCGTCTTCCGGATCGCCTGCCTGAGCGCCGCGACGTTGCTGATGGCGGCTCTGGGCGGACTGGTCGTTTCGCTCATGATCGGTGGCTGGCCGGCGTTCCGCAAGTTCGGCTTCGCCTTCTTTACGACCAGCGAATGGAATCCGGTGACCGAGGTCTATGGTGCGGCCGGGCCGATCGCGGGCACGCTGATCACCTCGTTCCTCGCGCTGCTGGTGGCGCTGCCGCTCGCTTTGGGCGTGGCGATCTTCCTCGTCGAATTCTGCCCGCGGCGCCTCTCCCGCCCGATCGCGATCGCGGTCGAATTGCTCGCCGGCATCCCCTCGATCGTCTACGGCATGTGGGGCCTGTTCGTGTTCGCGCCGTTTTTCGCGCAGCACGTCCAGCTGCCGCTGATCATGAACGCGACGCCCGGCTCGTGGATGGACAAG
>CAXUMU010000066.1:5878-11849 GCA_964252145.1 uncultured Sphingomonadaceae bacterium | reverse complement strand
GCCGGGGTCCAGCTGCGCGCGGCCCGTTGCTGGACCCCGGCCTGCGCCGGGGTACTGCTCCTTGTTTCAGTGGGATAATTACCGAGAGAGTTGGGTGAGGGCTTTCGAACTCGGAGGTCGGACGCTCGGCTCCGCCTCGTTCACCCTCACCCCAGCCCTCTCCCCGACGGGGAGAGGGGGCGATACTTGGCGGCATCTTGCCCCTTCCGCCGCCCTACTTCGCTTGACGCCCCCCGCGACTTGGCGGATGCTCGGCGCGCTATAGTCGAACCGGCGCGAGGGGGCTTGCGTGACGACCGTCAGAGGCAGTCTCATCCGTTTCGCCGCCGCCGCGGCGCTGCTGGCCGCATCCGGCTGCCACCGCGGCCAGAAGGCGGTGCAGGACGAGGCGGCGGTCGCCGGGCTCGACGAGAGCCACTTCCGCCACGCCGACGAAAACTACTTTCGCGACATGGACGGCGCGATCCCGCTGGACGCGAAGGAAGTCGCCGGCCGCAACATGTGGCTGGTCTGGTCGGGCGGGAACGACCGGTTCTGGAACGGCATGGCCAAGCCCACCTTCGGCGGGTTCGACCTGCTCAAGATCGTCGCGCCCGATCCGAAGGGGCCGAACCGGCGGGCGATGCGCTGGGAGACGCTGGGGCTGGTCAACGAGCCCTGCTTCGCCGCGCCCACCGCGCCCGATCCGCGCTTCGGCCTGTGGCTCGATACGCGGAACGCCAGCTGCCCGCCCGATCCGTTCGCCGACGAGGCGAAATATCCCGGCGTGAAGATCGGCGCGCGCGGCACCCAGCTGCCGGACGGGCAGGTTCTGCCGGTCGGCTCCTATTACGGCTATCCCAGCGGCATCGTCGGCCTCAGGCTGTTCCCCAATCCCGACTTCGATGCGGTCGCCGCGTCGCGCTGGGACGCCAAGCGCTATTATGGCGATCCGCGCTACTATACCGATCCCAACCTGGTCCGCCCCTACCGCGTCGGCATGTCGTGCGGCTTCTGCCACGTCGGGCCGAGCCCGAGCCACCCGCCGAAGGATCCCGCCAACCCGCGATATTCGGAGCTGAGCTCCACCGTCGGCGCGCAATATATGTGGGTCGACCGGCTGTTCTTCTGGAACCCCGACCCGAAGAGCTTCATGTACCAGTGGGTCAAGACCTTCCGCCCCGGCGCGATGGATACCTCGCTCGTCTCGACCGACAACATCAACAACCCGCGCACGATGAACGCGATCTACAGCCTGGAAGACCGGCTGGAAGTCGGCAAGCGCCTGGGCCACGAGACGCTGGCCGGCGGCGGGCTCGATAACAAGCAGTTCAACGACTATGTCGACAAGGGCCCGCTGACCGAATTCTTTACCAAGCCCGACAAGGTGGGCACGCCGCACGTGCTGAAGGACGGATCGGATTCGGTCGGTGCGCTGGGCGCGCTGAACCGCGTCTATCTCAATATCGGCCTGTTCAGCGAGGAGTGGCTGCGGCACTTCAACCCCGTCGCCGGCGGCAAGCCGATCACGCCGATCCAGATCTCCGTCGCCGAGAAGAACTCGCCTTACTGGCGCGCGACCGAGGCGGGGACGCCCGCCACCGCCCTGTTCTTCCTGAAAGCCGGCCGGCCCGACCGGTTGGCGACCATCCCCGGTGGGGCGGCCTACGCTACAGCCCCGCCGGCAACGCTGGCGCTGGGCCGGCAGGTGTTCGCCGACACCTGCGCGCGCTGCCATTCGAGCAAGGGCCCGGTGCCGCCGGCCGACGCGCAGATCGCCGACGCGATCGGCCCGAACTACCTGACGCGTTTCACCAATTGGTGGCGCTGGACGACGACGCCGCAATATAAGCAGGCGATGCGGGGAATCGTCGAGCGGCCCGACTTCCTCGACCATAATTATCTGTCCAGCGAGGTGCGCATCCCCGTCACGCTGCTGCGCACCAACATCTGCAGTCCGCTCGCCTCCAACGCGCTGAGGGGCAACATCTGGGACAATTTCTCGTCCGAGAGCTACAAGACGCTGCCCAGCGTGGGCGCGGTCAGCTTCCAGGATCCGTTCACCGGCGGCTGGCTGCGCTACACCATGCCCGGCGGCGGGCGCGGCTATACGCGGCCGCCGTCGCTGACGTCGCTGTGGTCGACGGCGCCGTTCCTGCTGAACAACAGCGTCGGGCCGTTCGTGTCCGATCCGTCGGTGGCGGGGCGGATGCGCTCGTTCGACGCGTCGATCCAGCAGATGCTGTGGCCCGAGAAGCGCGCGCGCGACGCCGAACTCGGCGACAAGGTGGAGGGCGTGATCGATCGCACCACCGCGCGCAGCTATATCTTCATCCCCAAGACCTTCGTTCCCGCCCTGCCCGGCGCGGCGGGAACGGAGCAGCAGCGGCTGCTGGAGAAGCTGGTCGATGCGCAGGGCAATATCAGCATCGGCCCGATCCCGCAGGGCATGCCCGTCAACCTGCTCGCCAGCCTGCAGCCGCTCGCCGAGAGCAGGGATCCGAAGGTCATCGCGCAGCATTACGGCCGCATCCTGAAGCTGCTGGTGGACCTGAAGCTGGCGCTTGCCACCGCGCCGAAAGGTGCGAGCGATGCCGAGCTGCGCCAGCATTTCGCGGGCCTGCGGGGTACGCTGATGTCGCTCAGCAAATGCCCCGACTATGTCGTCAACCGCGGCCATTATTTCGGCACCGCCAAGTTCAACGACACCACCGGGCTGACGGATCAGGAGAAGGCGTGGGGGCCGCAGCCGGTGCTGGCGGAGGCCGAGAAGCGCGCGCTCGTCGAGTATCTCAAGACGCTCTGATGGCCGATGCCGGCAGCCCCCCGCCGGCGGATGCGACCTGCGACTATGTGATCGTCGGCTCGGGCGCGGGCGGCGGTCCGCTCGCCGCGCGGCTGGCCGAGGCGGGGATGGAGGTGGTGCTGCTGGAGGCGGGCGGCGATCCGCGCAGCGACGGCGGCGACCGGTTCCCCTGCGACTATGACGTGCCCGCCTTCCACCCGTTCGCCTCGGAGAACCCGGCGATGGCGTGGAACTACCATGTCGATCATTACGACAATCCGGTGCAGGCCGCGCGCGACTGGAAGCGGCAGCCGGGCGGCGTGCTCTATCCCCGCGCCGGCACGCTCGGCGGCTGCACCGCGCACAATGCGATGATCTTCGTGGCGCCGCAGGATTCGGACTGGGACGGGATCGCGTCCGCGACCGGCGATGCCGGCTGGGGCGCCGCGGCGATGCGGCCGTACCGGCGCAGGGTGGAGGATTGCCGCCACCGCCCGGTCCACCGCTGGCTCGCCCGGTTCGGGCTGGATCGCACCGGCCACGGCTATGGCGGCTGGCTGCCGGTGGAAGTGGCGATGCCGGAGAGCGCGTTCGCCGATCACCCGCTGGTCGCGCTGATGCACCGCGGCGCGAAGGCGGCGCTCGCCGGCATCTCCGACCGGCTGGATGCGCTGCGCGACGAGGCGCTGTCGTTGGGCGATCCCAACGATGCGCGCGTCAACGGCGACGAGGCGGTCTGCTACGTGCCGGTCGCGACCGACCGCCACTGCCGCACCGGCGCGCGCGACCGCGTGCTCGCCGCCAGGGCGACGGGCAAGCTGCGCGTCGAGCTCGACGCGCTGGCCGCGCGGATCCTGTTCGACGGCGATCGCGCGGTGGGCGTGGAATATCGCAAGGGCGCGAGGCTCTACCGCGCGCATCCCGCCCCCAGCGACCTGCCCGGCGAGACGCGCACGGTGCGTGCGCGGCGCGAGGTGATCCTGGCGGCGGGCACGTTCAACACGCCGCAACTGCTGATGCTCTCGGGCATCGGCGACCCGGACGAACTGGCGAAGCACGGCATCGCGACGCGCGTCGACCTGCCCGGCGTCGGCCGCAACCTGCAGGATCGCTACGAGGTCGCGCTGGTGTTCCGCATGGCCGCGCCGTGGGCGTCGCTCACCGGCGCGTCGTACGATGCGACCGATCCGATCGCGCAGGCGTGGGCGGCCGGGCGGTCGGGCATGTACATCTCCAACGGCACCGCTTTGGCCGTCACCCGCCGCTCCGATCCGGCGCTTCCGCAAGCCGACCTGTTCCTGATGGCGCTGATCGGCCGGTTCGACGGCTATTATCCCGGCTATTCGCGTGCGCTCGCCAAAGAGAGCGACAAGCTCAGCTGGGCGATCCTGAAGGCGCGCACCGCGAACCGCGCCGGCCGCGTCACGCTGCGCTCGGCCGACCCGCGCGACATGCCGCACGTCGCCTTTCGCTATTTCGAGCAGGGCGGCGAGGCCGACCTGAAGGCGGTCGCCGCCGGCGTCGAGATGGCGCGCGCCGCCGCCGCCCCGCTGGTCGCAGCCGGGATCATCGCCGAGGAGATCGAGCCGGGGCCGCAGGTGACGGGCGATGTGCTCGCGACGTGGATCCGCGACAATGCCTGGGGCCATCACGCCTCCTGCACCTGCCCGATCGGGCCGCGCGGGGCGGGCGGGGTGGTCGATGCGCGGCTGCGCGTGCACGGCGTGCAGTCCTTGCGCATCGTCGATGCCTCGATCTTCCCGCGCATCCCCGGCTACTTCATCGCCAGCGCGATCTACATCGCGGCGGAGAAGGCGGCCGACCTGATCCTGGCGGACGCGGCGTGAGGCTCGCCTGGCTCCACCGCCTGCTGGTGGGCCTGCTCCATATCGAGCGGCGCTTCGATCCGCTGATCCGCCCGCTGCTGGACGGCGTGCTCCGCCCGCCCGCCGCCGCACTGGTGCAGTGGATGGTGAACGCCCGCCCCGACGAACGGCTCGCCATCGCCGAGGAGCGCGCGCGTCCCGGCGAGGAGGCCGAGATCGACAAGATCATCGCGACGATGCGCGCGCATCTCGTGCAGGATTACCCGCCCGGCGAGATGGAGCGCGCCGGCAACACCAAGACCCACGCGCTCGTCCGCGGCGAGCTGATCGTCCACGACGGCCTGCCGGCCCATGTGCGTCACGGCCTCTTCGCCGCGCCGCGCAGCTATCCCGCCTGGGTGCGCTTCGCCGGGCCGGGGCCGCATGTCGAGCCGGATATAGAGGATGTCGGTTTCCTCAGCTTCAGCCTGAAGGTGATGGACGTCGACGGCCCCAAGCTGATGGACGACGAGGCGCGCACGCAGGATCTGCTGGCGGTCTGCACCCCCACCTTCACCTCGGCCGATCTCCACGCCAACGTCGCCTTGCAGAAATGGAGCAAGCGCGAACTGGGGCTGTGGTATTTCCTCAACCCGTTCGATCACCATGTCTGCGACGGGCTGATGCAGGGCCTGTGGACCAAGACGCAGTCCAACCCCTTGGGCGAGCCCTATTACAGCACCGTCGCCTATCTGCTGGGCGAGGGCCAGGCGATGCAATACCGCTTCCGCCCGCTGACCAGGGTGCCGCGCCGCATCCCCCGCCTGCCGCTACGCCCGCCCGACAATTATCTGCGCGAGACGATGGCCCGCACGCTGGCCGAGACCGATGTCGAGTTCGAGCTGAGCGTCCAGCTGCAGACCGATCCCCACCGCATGCCGATCGAGACCGCGGCGGTGATCTGGCCGGAGAAACTCTCCCCGCACGTGCCGGTCGCGACGCTCCGCATTCCCAAGCAGCGGTTCGACAGCCCCAAGCAGCTGGCGTTCGCGCGGGCGCTCAGCTTCAACCCGTGGCATTGCCTGCCCGAGCACCGCCCGCTCGGCAATCTCGGCCGCGCCCGCCGCCGGATCTACGGCGAACTCGCCGAGTTCCGCCAGCGCACCAACGGTGATACGCCTATCGAGCCGACGGGGAACGAGCGGTTCGAATAGAGTCGGGTCAAGGGAGGAATGTCGTGTCGCCAAGCACCTTCGTCATCCTCAGCGGCATCCTCACCTACGGCACGCCGCTCTCGCTGGCGGTGTACGAGATCTGGTCGCTGCGCCGCCCCGGCCCGCGCGGCGACGATCCGCCGCGCGATCCGCCGAAGGTGCCGTGGGAGCCGAAGCCGCTGCCCGCC
>CAXUMU010000066.1:5451-5868 GCA_964252145.1 uncultured Sphingomonadaceae bacterium | reverse complement strand
CCGAAGCCGGTCCGCCTGCGCGAGCGCGAGCTGGAGGACGCCTGACCGGGCTCAATCCCTCTCCCGCCCGGGAGAGGGCTGGTCCGCGATCCACCGTAGCGCCTTCAGGCCCGGCAGGAAGAAATAGGCGCCGCCCGTCACCGTCACGAACCGCGGCAGCCCGGTGAAGCGCGCGCACGGCCCCGCCGCCGTCGGCCGGGTGAAGCTGTCGGTCGGATGCCCGGCGGGAAAGGGGGCGCGGCCGGCGGTGAGCGGGTCGGCCTCCGCGCTCAAGCCGGCAAAGCGCGGATTGTTGAGCCACGCGCCCTGCACGAACTCGAACTGGCGCGCCAGGCTGGCGCCCAGGCAGATGAAGTTGAGCCCGCGCTCGCAGCCCGCATCCTGGCCGGCGATCGCGCGCGCCGGGTCGGTCGGCCT
>CAXUMU010000066.1:0-5441 GCA_964252145.1 uncultured Sphingomonadaceae bacterium | reverse complement strand
GGCCTGCCATAGGCGCGGCCACGGCGGAGCAGGCGGTGGAAGCGGGTCGAGGCGATCGCGTCGCCTTCCGCGGTGCCTGTCAGGCCGAACGTCGCCAGCAGCGTGCCGACGAACCCGAGCGGCCCGCCGGGCAAGTCGCCGCTGCGCGGGTTGGCGCGGCGGATGTGGCCGCCGAACGGGCAGATATGGCCCTGATCGTCGCGCTGGTAGGTGAAGCCGTTGATCGCCGGATCGTCCACTCCCGGCACGTCCACGCGCGGCAGCCCCTTGAGCGGTGCGCCGTCCAGCCGCCGCCCGACCACCGCTTCCGCGAGCTCCAGCGCCCCCGCCGGGCCGGCGGCGGCGCGCGCCCAGTTCCAGAAGCCGGGCACGTCCTGCGCCAGCCGTCGCAGCACCAGATAGCTGCCGTTGCGGCCGAGATCATATCTGCGCTCGTCCACGATCGGCCGGTCGGAGACGATATCGTATTCGTCGCGGTAGCCGAGCAGGATCTCGCCCGCGCTGATCTGGTTGGTATAGCCCTGGTCGGCTTTGCCGCCGGGCCGCCGCTGGCCCGTCCAGTCGAGCGTCGGCTGCGACACGCCGTCGGCGAAGCCGAACGGCTCGCGCCCGATCTCTTCGCAATTGTCGAGCCGCGCCTGCAACGTGAAGCCGGGGGCCAGCGCGGCCAGCGTCTCCGCGACATAGCCGTCGAGCGTGCCGGGCAGCGCGTACAGCATCAGCAGCACGTGCGGCTCGTCGCCCGCCGCCCCCCATTGCCAATGTTCGGGCGCGTTGGCGCCGACATCGCCCAGCCGCAGCGACCGCCCGGGATCGCCCGCGATGCCCTGGCGGAACTCGACCGAGAAGCCGTCGGTCGGCACCCCGAGCGCCGCCAACCCCGGCGCGCTGAGCGCGACCTGGATCGCGCGGTCCAGCCTGGCCCCCTCGACGTGCGCGGCGCTGGCGAGACGAACGCCCCCCAGCCAAGCCCGCGCGGCGGCCGGCTCGGCGATCCGCAGCAGCAGGAAGCAGGCGGCGAGCGAGCCGAAGCCGGTCCGCACCAGCGCCTGGATATCGCCGCGCTCGGGGATGGCCGTGTTCATCTCCCCTCTCCCCGGCCGTTTGTCCCGAGCGAAGTCGAGGGACCGAGGCGACGGTGTCTCGACTTCGCTCGACACGAACGGGGGCGGGATGGGATCAGCGGGTTGGCCACGCTCAGATCTCCGCCAGCCAGCGGCGGCGCGCGGCATCGTCGGTGAAGCCCTGCTCGAAGCCGGCGCGGATGCGGCCGTTGCGGGCGAGGTCGTAGGTCGAGAGGCCGGGATAGGCCTTGTACCAGAGATCCGTCGGCATCTGATGGTGGCGCAGGAAGCTCTTGAAATCCTGTTCGCGCCTAGCCCCGCCGATCACCAGCCAGTCGGTGCGCGGATAGCCGATGCCGTTGGAGAAGACGAGGTTCAGCCCGAACGCCACCTTGTTGATGAAATCGTCCATGTAGCTTTCCAGGCTGCCGTCGTAATTGCTGGCGAAGAACAGCCTTTTGCCGCCGTCGATCATCGTCCAGCGGGCGAAGTGGATCGTGCCGACGCGCGCCAGCCGCCCGCGGGTGAAGATATGCTTCGCGCTCCAGTCCACCGCCCACAGGATCGCCAGCGTCAGCCACAGGCGGAAGCGGCCGCGCTTCAGCGATCCGATCGCGCTGAACGGGTTGGTCAGGTCGTGATCCTCATACGCCGACAGCTGCGCGATCCGCTCGGGCGAGGGGCGCGGCACGATCACCGGATCGCGCGTCTCGCGCGCGCGGAGCGCGACGATCAGGAACGGCAGCGCCAGCAGCAGCGGGATCGCCAGCAGCAGCAGCGCGATCGGCAGCGCAAGGAAGTGGAGGATGCTGCGGACCCGCCAGCCGAACGGCGTTGGCGCCTCCGGCGTCAGCGCCGCGCGCCCGTCCACCGCATCGTGCAAGGCGATCTCGATCGCCCGCGCCTCGCCCGGCGGCTGCACCGCCAGCGCGTCGGCCTGCGCGGCATGCAGCGCCGCCTCCTCGCGCACCTGCCCCACCGTGCGGCCGACCCAGTTGATATAGCGGATCGACGGCTTCACCCGGTGGGCGACCATCCAGCCGAGCAGGTCGGCCCCGTCCGCGAACCCCGCGCAATGCGCGAACAGCGCGCGCAGCCCCGCCGCGCCCTGCTCGGCGAACAGCGGCAGGAAATCCTCCGCCGCGCCGTCGCAAAAGCCCATCACCGCCAACGACACCGGCGGCGCGAACCCGTCCGCGGGATAGGCGGCGCGGTCGCCGAGCGTCGGATCGTCCAGCACCAGGATGCGCGCGACGTGCAGCGCCGCGAACCGCCCCAGCGGCAGCCGCGGATCGTTCGGGTCGGCCAGCCCGGGCGCCAGCGTCATCGAGGCGATCAGCGCGCGCACCGCGTTCGCCACGCCGGGCTTCAGCGGCGCCAGGATCATGAACTCGTCCTGCGGCGTCACCGGGCGGGGCCTTGCGCGCGCGCTTCAGAATTCCAGCGCGAAATCGATCAGGCGCTGCTTCCCGCCGTACACCTTGCCCAGATACAGTCCGGGCTGGACCATCCGGATCTCGTCGCGCACCCAGCTCGCGATCATCGAGGTCTGCGAGTAATCGAGCACGATGCACTCCTTGTGGTCCATCCAGCTCTCGCCCTTGTAAACCTTGGCGATGATCGCCTTCATCCCGAACACCAGGATGTGATTGCGCAGCACGCCCTCCGCCGCGTCGAACACCTTGCCCTGCCAGGCAAAGAGGTTGATCATCTTGGCGATCTCGCCGGTGAACTGCGTGCCCGGCGCGATGATCGCGGTGCCCTTCGCCTCGCCGTCGGGGATCGGGCCGGCGTCCAGCCCGGTGAACAGCGCGTCGAGCTCGGCCTGCGTCATCGCCAGCAAGTCGGTGACAGTCGTCATGTCGCTTCCCCCGAAGCCGGCGAGGTGATGGTCCTGGCCGACAATAGGCTACGCGAAGCGCGATGATGCCGCAATGACGCTTAAGTCACCGAAACGGGTGCGGCCGGATTGACTCGGGCGCGCCCGAGTGTCTCACATCACAGCAACAAGACGGGCCGCCTGCTCTGATCGATCAAGCCAATGAAGGCGGCCGCCGCCGTCTGAGTCGCGCTGGAGGAGGCCGATGTCCGCACAATCCGCGTCAGCGTCGTTTCTTCGCATCCGTCTGGGCATTGCTTGCCTGCTGCTTGCGCTGCTGGGCGGGTGCCTGGGCCATCCGTTCACGCAGCCGCCCGGCCTGCAATGCGCCGCCTTCCTGCACGATGCCGAGGGGGGCATCGTCGCGGACAAGATCGCGCGGATGGCGGATCGGCGCACGCCCGGATCGGGACCGGTCGACGTCAACCTGCTGATCCTGAGCGGCGGCGGCAAATACGGCGCCTATGGCGCTGGTTTCCTGAGCGGCTGGAGCCGGCGCGAGGCGCGCGGCACGGTCGACCTGCGCCGGCAGGATGTGGACATCGTGACCGGCATCAGCACCGGATCGCTGCTCGCCAGCTATGCGGCGGTGGGCAACGGCGTCGCCGCCGGCGATCCCCGGCGGGCGCAGGCGGATACCGAGATGCGCGCCGCCTACCAGGTGTCGGACAAGGACTTGTTCGTCGAGCACGGGCTGATCGGTTCGATCCATTCCAACGCGCTGGCCGATCCCGCGAAGGGCCTGCAGCGGCGCGTCGACGCGCTCGCCCGCGCCTACATCCCGCTGATGCGCGCGCTGCCCGCGGGGCGGGCGGTGCTGGTCGGGCTGGTCAATCTCGACAATGGCCGCTTCTACGTCGCCGACCTGGTCGAGATCGCGCGGTCGGACCGGGCGGACGCGGCGGACTGCTACCGCGAGATGCTGCTCGCCTCGTCCGCCGTGCCGCTGCAATTCCCGCCGCGCTTCATCGGCGGCAGCCCCTATGTCGACGGCGGCGGGCGCTTCGGCACCTTCCTCGGCCGCGATTTCGCCAGGCTCGCCGCGCGTCCGGGGGCGGGGGGCGGGCCGCCGGTGCCGGTGCGGATCAACTTCCGCGCGATCATCAACGGCAACCTCTCCGCCAACGATCCCGCCGGCGATGCGGCGAAGGCCGCCGCCTGCGACGCCGCCGGGCTGGACGAGATCGCCACCGCCTGCCCGCGCGTCAAGAACCGGCTGATCGACATCGCCAAGCGCGCTGCCTCCGACATCCTGGTCGATCAGCTGTACCGCGACTCGGCGTACCGGCTCTACCGCGACCTGGATGCGATGGGGCTGCTCGGCAGCGGCCTCTACACCTACGTCTCCAACCCCGAGATCGCCGCGCACGATTGCAAGCGCGCGACCAAGGACAATTTCGACCGCGCCTACATGGACTGCCTCTCGCGCATCGGCGCGGAGAAGGGCGAGGCGCAGACGTGGCAGACGTTCGACGACATTCCGAAGGTGGCGCGGCCCGACCTGGCGGGGCGGCGATGAGGGTCGACAGCCATCTTCGTCGTTCCCGCGAAAGCGGGAACCCATGGAAACAGCTGCGTGCCGACTGGGACGTTCCGCCGTCCATGGATCCCCGCTTGCGCGAGGATGACGGTCCGACGGAAAGGATGAACTGATGCCACTGGCATGGACGCCGATCTGCCTGCGCTGGAGCGAGCTGGAGCCGTCGCTCGCCGCGTTGAAGCCCGCGGCGGAGTGGAGCGCGCTCTCGCTCGGCACGCTGGCGCCGAACGCCGTCGCCGGGGCGGAGGCGGACTCGCTCTCCGATCATCCCGATGCCGGTGCCGACGACCGGCCGCACCTGATCGTCGATGTCGCCGGCGGGATCTGGCTCGGCTGGCAGGCGAAGGGCGGTACGCTGCGCATCCGCGCCGCCGCGGCGGGGGAGGCGGGGCAGGCGCGCACGCTCGCCCGGCTGGTGCCGCTGCTGCAGGAGCGGCTGGGCATCGCGGAGCGGGACGATCCGGCAGGGCTGGTCGGCCCCGCCGAGGCGGAGGAGGAAGCGCCGCTCGCCACCGGCCCGCAGGTCGCGCGCGCCGACGTCGATCGCTACCTCGCCTACGCCCTGTCCCCGCCCGCCGCCGTCCCGGCGGCCGAACCGGCGCAGCCCGCGCCCCGCGGCAAGGCGCGGGCCATGGCATCCGCGCCGCTGCCGCCCTTCGCCCCCACCCCCGACCAGTAGCGCATCCTCGACAAGCACAGCCTCAACCAGCGCACCGCCCGCTGTGGCGGGCGATGAAGGGCAGCGCGGCGCAGGCGTCGGATCCGGTGGTGGGCGGCGCGGCCCTGTTCGCGCGCAAGCTGGTCGCGGCGCTGAAGCGCGAGAAACTGGAGATCGAGCTCCACGCCGTCGGCCACAGCGCGGGATCGATCTTCCACGCCTATCTGCTGCCCTACCTGCTGGCGCAGGCCGGCGCCGCGGGGCTGAAGCTGAAGGTCTCGTCGCTGCACCTGCTCGCGC
>CAXUMU010000065.1:0-11943 GCA_964252145.1 uncultured Sphingomonadaceae bacterium | reverse complement strand
GTTCGAACCGCTCCGCATAGACCCAGCCGCCGATCGCCAGGGCGGCCGCGAGGAACAGCACGATGCTGAGCGCGGCCAGCAGCGGCAGCCGCACGGGCACGGCCCATCCTTCCTGTCCGTCCGTCATCGCATCACCATTCCCGGCACGACCAGCCAGGTCGCGATCAGCACGGCGCCGACCAGCGCCGAACCGCCCGCCACGCGCCGCGCGCGATCGTCGCGCCCAAACGCGGTCGCGGCGATCGGCACGGCCAGTCCCAGCCCCAGCGCGGCGGGGGGCAGCCACCGCCACGGCATCGCGCCGCGCGCGACGTACCAGCCGACCCGCTGCGGCAGGTTGCCGTACCAGACGCTCAGAAAATCCATGAACAGCAAGTAGCCGAGCCCCAGCGCCGCGGCGAGCAGCAGGAACGACAGGTCGCGCCGCACCCGCGCGTCGCCGGTGCGCAGCAGGCAGGCGGCGGCGCAGGCGGCGAGCAGCTGCATCGTCACCAGCACCATTCCGATCGCCGATTGCGGCTGGCCCGGCGCGACGCCCAGGATCCAGTCGGTCCCCACGATCGTGACCGCTAGCCCGTGCGCGACGAGCCCGATCGCAGCCCCGCGCTGAGAGAGGCGACCGGCGACGGCGCTTCGTGCCAGCCAGCACCAGATGCCGATCGCGATCAGGCTGCGCGCGGCGAACGCCGGCCACCACAGCCAGCCGGCCAGGTGCGCGGGCGGCGCGACGAACAGCGCCTGCTGCACGATCACCGGCACCACCGCCGCGATCAGCAGCGGCGCCGGGCGGGCGAACGGGACGAGCGCCGCGCGCCAGTCGGCGCCGGTCAGCCGGGCGATCATCAGCAGCGCGACCGCGCCGATCGGCACCGATCCGGCCGCCAGGAACAGCGCGCGCCACACCGCCAGCGTCGCCTGCGGCGCCGCGAACAGCAAAGCGGCGAGCGCGATGCCGAGCAGGAAGCCGGCGATCCTCATCGCGCCGCCGGTGCGTTGCCGGCACGCTGGAGCGCCTTGACATAGGCGGCGATCGCCCAGCGGTCGGCCGGCGGCACGCGTTCGGCGAAATCGTACATGATGCCGTAGCCGCGCGTGATCACGTCGACGACATGCGCCGGGGGCACCGCCGCCAGCCTCCCGGCCAGGAACGACGGCGGTTGCGGAAAGCCGCGCGCCACGATCAGCCCGCGGCCGCCGCCGTCGCTGGCGTGGCAGGGCTGGCAGAAGACCGTGTAGCGCTCCTGCCCGCGCGCCAGCAGCGCGGGCGTGACGGCAGGCGGGTGGATCAGCGCAGCGTTGCGCGACGGCAGGTCGGTCGCGATCGTGTCCGCCGGCGGCGGCGTCGCGGCGGGGCCGTCGCGCCACCAGATCGGCGAGGATTGCGGCTCGTGGCGGTCCTGCTGCGTCATGCTCAGATCGCAACCGGCCAGCGCCAGCAGGGCGGGGAGCGCGGCCCGCCTCACGGCTCGACCACCCGGCTGTGCACCGCCCCGGCGCCGCCCAGCATCGCGACGATCAGTGCCGCATCGGCACCCGCATCGCAGCGAACCGCGATGACGAAGCGGTCGCATGCCGCATCCTCGACCTCGGCGAAGTCGAACGCGGCATCGTGCAGCCGCGTCAGCCGCGCGCGGACGAGGAAGGCCATTGCGCCGGCGATCGCGCCGGCCAACACGCCGAACTCGACCGGGGCGACCAGGAAGGCGGGCCAGCTGTCGAGCGGGCGCCCGCCGCTGTCGAACGGATAGGCGATCGTCGCCGACCACCAGATCAGCGCGTAGAGCGCCGCCGCCGACGCCACGCCCGCCGCCGCCATGATCCCCGCGATGTCGCGACTGCCGATATCGGCGGCGCCGGGCACGTCGACCGGCAGCGGCGACCACAGGCCGACGATCGCGCGGTCTGCCTCGCGCGCCCGGCGCACCGCCTCCTGGAACGGCGCGGCGCGGTCGTAGCTCGCGAGCACGAGCGCGGTCATGCCGGCTCCTCGATCAGCTCGCGCACCTCGTACATCGAGACGACCGGCAGCGCCCGCGCGAACAGCAGCATCGCCGCGGCGAACAGCCCGATCGTGCCCGCCAGGATCAGCAGGTCGACCAGGGTCGGAAAATAGGTCCGCCAGAAACTGGGCAGATAGCCGATCGACAGCGTGTTGAGCAGGATCAGGATCCGCTCCAGCCACATCCCCACCAGCACCGCCACCGCGACGCCGATCAGCACCGGCACGCTGCGGCGGAAGGCCGGCCGCCAGAACAGCTGCGGCGCCGCGACGTTACAGGCGAGCATCAGCCATTCCAGCGGCGCATAATGGCCGGCGAGCACGAAGCGCACCTGGCCGATCCCGTCGGCATCGCCGCTCCACCAGGCGCTGAACCACTCGGTCGCGTAGGAAAGGCCCATCACCAGCGACGCGGCGAGGATCACGCGCGCCATCGCGTCGAAATGGGCGATCGTGATCATCCCCTCCAGCCGCATCGCCCAGCGCATCGCCAGCGCCAGCAGCACGACCATCGCGAATCCCGAAAACAGCGCGCCAACGACGAAATAGGGCGGGAAGATCGTCTCGGTCCAGCCGGGCATCAGGCTGGCGGCGAAATCCAGCCCGACGATCGAATGGACCGAGCAGACCAGCGGCACCGCGATCACCGCCATCGCTATATGTACCCGCTCATGCGCCTGCCACTGGCGGGGGCTGCCCTGCCAGCCGAGCGCTAGCGCGCCGTAGATCCGCCGCCAGCGCCGGTCGCTCGCGCGCTCGCGCAGCGTGGCGAGGTCGGGGATCAGCCCGACGTAGAAGAACAAAGCGGAGAACAGCAGGTACGACAGGATCGCCCAGAAATCCCACACCAGCGCGGATCGCCACTGCGGCCACAGCCCCATCGTGTTGGGATAGGGGGCGAGCCAGTAGAAATATTGCGGCCGCCCCAGATGCAGGATCGGGAAGATGCCGGCGATCGAGACCGCGACCAGCGTCATCGCCTCGGCGAAGCGGTTGATCGAGGCGCGCCATCGCTGCCGCGTCAGCAGCAGCAGCGACGAGATCAAGGTGCCGGCATTGCCGATGCCGATCCACCACACGTAGTTCGCGATCGGGAAGCCCCAGATCACTGCCGAATTGTTGCCCCACATCCCCGGCCCGAACACGAACGAGATCGCCGCCGCGACCGCGCCCGCCAATGCGACGAGCAGGCTGACGAGCAAAGCGACCCACCAGCGCAGGCCGGCCCGCCGGTCGAGCAGCGGCGCGCACACCGCCTCGGTCACCGCGCGGTGGTCGGCGATCGAGGGCAGCAGCCAGCGCGACGCGGTCATGCCTCGTCCTCCCCGGCGCGCAGGCGGGCGAGGTAGGTGGTGCGCGGGCGGGTGCCGAGCTCGCCCAGCAGCGCGTAATGGCGCGGGTCCGCGCGAGCGGCGGGAATGCCGGAGGCGGGATCGGTCATGTTGCCGAAGCGGATCGCGCGGGTGGGGCAGGCGGACTGGCACGCGGTCGCGACCGGCCCCATGGGCGTGCCGGTCGCATCCGCCTCGCGCACCGCGGCCGAGATGCGCTGCACGCAATAGGTGCATTTCTCCATCACGCCGCGCGCGCGCACCGTCACCTCCGGGTTGCGCTGGGCGGAGATCGATCCGTGATCCTCCTCGCCCCACAGGTCGGCGCCGGCATAATCGAGGAAGTTGAACCGGCGCACCTTGTAGGGGCAATTGGCCTGGCAGGTGCGCGTGCCGACGCAGCGATTATAGACCTGCGCGTTCAGGCCCTGCTCGTCGTGCACCGACGCCTCGACCGGGCACACCGGTTCGCACGGCGCGGCCTCGCACTGCATGCACGGGATCGGCTGGAAGCCGCGCGGGGAGCCGTCGGCATCCGCGTGGTAGTCGACGCGCAGCCAGTGCATGTCGCGGTTGCGCGCCATCTCGTCCGGGCCGATCGCCGGCACGTTGTTCTCCGCCTGGCAGGCGACGATGCAGGCGTTGCAGCCGATGCAGACCGCGGTGTCGATCGCCATCGCCCACTGCGGCGGCGGCGTGCCCGCGGGCGCGCGGGGAAGCAGCGTCGGCCGCGGCGGCTCCGGCGGCAGCGCGGCGCCGGGGCGGACGATCGGAAACAGCTTCGCATAGTCCCCGTCGAGCGCGAACTGCGCGCGCGTGGAGGGAACCGACCGCTTGCTGCCGGGCGCGTGCAGGCCGGCGGCGGAAACGATCCAGCCCCCGCGCGCATCGCGCAGCGCGAAGCCGTTGATCCCGCCGGTGTCGGCGATCCGGCCCGCGGCCGCGCCCTGGCCGTAGCCGAGCAGCAAGGTCGCGACGCCCTCCGCCTGGCCGAGTACGATGCGCACGGATGCCTCGCCGCCGGGGAGCGCCACGACGTCGCCGTCGCCCGCGCCCAGCCGCGCGGCGTCGGTCGCGGCCATCCTGAGGCTGCTGCCCCACACCTCCTTGGTGAGCGGATCGGGGCATTCCTGCGCCCAGGCGTTGGCGGCGCGGCGCCCGTCCCACAGCGTGGGCGAAGGGGCGAGCAGGATCTGGAGGTCGCGCGAAGGCGGGGCGGGCGGATAGCGGGTGAGCGCCGCCGTCGCCTGCAGCGGCCCCGCCGCGCTGCCGGCGACGATGCCGGAGACCAGCGCGTCCTGCCACCAGCGGTCGAAATCCGCTCCGGCGTGCGGGCGCCAGCCGTCGCGCAGGCGATCATGGTCGCTTGCCGGCAACATCGGCGGGTCGACCAGGTCGATCATCTCCAGCGCCGATCGCGTGCGGTAGAGCGGGCGGATCAGCGGCTGGGTGATGCTGGCGGTGCCGTCGGGCGCGCGCACGTCCGACCAGCTTTCCAGTTCGTCGTGCAGCGGCGCGGTCCAGCGCGCGGCGGCGGTGGTCGCGCTCGGGAAGCGGGCGCAGGCGATGCTGAGCGGCACCCGCGCCAATGCTTCGCCGAAGCGGAGCGCGGCCGGCGCGCAGCGGACCGGGTCACAGTCCAGCAGCAGCAGCGTATCGACGCGGCCGGCGTGCATCTGGGTGGCCAGTTCGGCCAGGCCGGCGAGATGCGACATGGGATCGGGGTCGACCGGCGCGATCCAGTCGATCGGCGCGGACAGGCGCTGGTTGACCCATGCCGCCAGCGCGTGGACCGGCGCCGACTGCTCGCGGCCGACGAGGATCGCCGCGCGCCCGCGCGCGCTGATCAGGTCATGCGTCGCACGGGCCACCGCCGCTTCCAGCGGAGGCGACAGCTGTGGCGAGGCCACGTCCGTACCCAAGGCTGCGGCAATGTGAAGCAGCGCATTGGCGATCTGGCCCGGCCGCGCCGCCGTGCGGAAGTCCGCGCACGCGCCGGTCTGGGTGAGGCCGGACTCGAACGCGTGCAGCCGCTGCGGCCCGCCCGCGCGCAGCCGCCGCATCGCCCAGCCGCGCGCGAGCGCCACCTGCTCGGGCCCGGGGCCGAGCGGATCGGCGCCCAGCGTGACCAGCACGTCGACCTTGCTCAACCGCGGCCGCATCGTCAGCGGGCGGCCGAAGGCGCGCGTCGCCCCGGCGCGGTCGGCGTCGTCGTCGATCGGCTCGAACCGGTAGTGCCGCATCGCCGGGAACCGCCGGCGCATCGCCGCGATCCGGTCCAGGAGGGCGGGCGAGGTGATCCGTCCGCTCAGGATCCGCAGCCCCGCGCCATCCGATCCGGCGAGGCGCGCGATCAGCGCGCGCTGCAGGAACGGCCAGCCGGTGACGCCGCCTGGCCCCTGCGGCGCGCGCAGCCGCTGCGGATCGTAGAGGTCGAGGATCGCGGTTTCGGTGAACAGGTCGGTCGCGCCCAGGCTGGCGGGGTGCGCGTCCAGCCCCTCCAGCTTGATCGGGCGGCCGTCGACCACGATCCCGGTCACGCCGCGGCCGTAGCCGGCGAGCGACAGCGCGGTGGCGTAGCGGCGCACCTCGCCCGGCGCGGCACCCTCGGGATCGACGGCGCGCGGGTAGATCGGCTCGTCCGGCTTGCTGCACCCGGCCAGCCCCGCCGCGGCGCCGGCGGCGATCAGCCGCAGCACGGTGCGCCGGTCTGGATGGCTCAGCGATGGCATGTCGAGCAGTCGGTCAGCTTGCGCGTGTCGAACGCACGGAGCGGGGTGGGGGCGGCAGGGTAGGGCCGCGGATCATATTCGCGCGGCGGCGGCACAATCCGCTTGGCCGGATCGCGGTGACAGTCCAGGCACCACGCCATCGTCATCGGGCTGGCCTGGCGCAGCAGCGGCATGTCGTCGACCGCGCCGTGGCAGGCGGCGCACGGCACCCCGCTTCGGACATGCACGTGATGGTCGAAATAGACATAGTCCGGCACGCGGTTGACGCGCGACCATTGCGGCGGCCGCCCGCTCGCCATGCTCGCCCGCACCGGCGCGAGCAGCGCCGCGTTGGTCCACAGCTGCGAGTGGCAGGTCATGCACACCTTGGTCGGCGGCACGATCGCGCGCGCGCCGGTCTCGACGCCGTAGTGGCACATGCGGCAATCCAGCCCGAGTTCGGCGACATGATGCTTGTGGCTGAACGGCACGGTCTGCTCGACGAAGCGGCCCTCGCCGGTGGTGTAGGGCGAACGCGCCGCGATCGCGCCCAGCACGCCGGCCGACAACGGCACGACGAGCAATCCCCACAACACGATCCGGCCGATCGTGTTGGCGCCGGTACGGAAGAGCTGCGCCATCCGCTTGCGCCGGACTCATCCGGACGGGGATCGAGCGCGCCGTGCCGGATCGGTGCGGTACGGCGTGTCCGACGGTGACGATACGGGCCCGTCCAGCATGATGTTGGCCAAGCCGCTAACCCCCTGCCCCGGTCGTGCTGCCGGCACTTGCTCAAAGGAACAGCGCGTCAATGGTTCCCGGCGATGACATGTCTTTGCGTTCACTCGGCAACACGCCGCCGTCACCCGCGCGCGCCGCGGGTCGGCACCTGATCCGGCGCGGTTGATCCTCAGGGCGGGCCGTCGAAATCGTCGGGGAAGGCCTGCATGCGCTTGCCCGACCAGTCGGTCTCGGCGCGGCGGGGGGACGCGGCGATCAGCCGCGCGCGCAGGCCGACATTGTGCAGGCTTTCCACCGCCAGCAGCGCCTCGAACGACGATCTGCCGTTCAGCCGCGCCGTGATCTCGGCGAGCGATTCGGGCCGCGTCGCATATTCGGCCGCCTGCATCAGCGCGGCATCGCGCGTGCCGGCGATCACGATCACGCGGTTGCCGGTGACGCCCGGGAAGCTGGCGATCAGCGCATAATCCTGCGCCGGATTGGCCTCGTTGCGATCGAGATGCGATCCGGCCATGTAGCTTTCGCCGGTCTGCCGATCGATGATCTCGTCGTAGGAACCGCCGATCGCGTAGCGCGAGCCGCTGAACATCGGATCGCGCAGCGCCCCCAGCGCGCTGATATAGCCGAGATAGACGATGTTGGTGTATTTCACCGTTTCCGGCGTGATCTGCGATGCGGGCACGACGATCGTGGGGATCGCGCCTGCCGCGTTCCGCCGCAGCACCGGCGTCACCAGCCGCAGCGCGTTGGCGACGCCGACCGGCAGATAGTCGAGCCCGAGATCGACGAAATTCTTGCCCCGGTCGGGCTCGATCGCGACCAGCCGGTCGAGATCCTTGGCGGAATTGACGTTGAATTCGCGGATCAGCCGCGACACGTCGCTACGCTCGTCGCGCTCGCCGAAGATGTAATAGTCGCCCACCACGATCGCCAAGCGACGGCCATTGTTCGCGATCGGACTCCATAGCGCGCTGTCGCGGGCGGCCGCGATCGGCGCGTCGGTCGCATCCGGCCGCCGGCCGATCCACCAGCCCGCCAGGCCGGTCGCGGCGAACAGCGCGAGCAGCCCCGCGACCAAGCCGTATCTCCGGCCCGACGGGCGGTGCGGCGCCGGCGGGGCCGGTTCGGCCGGTTCGGACGGAGCCTGCACCGGCTCGGCCGCCAGCCGGTAGCCACCCCGCGGGATGACCAGCCGCACGGCTTCGCCGGCGCCGGGGCCGGCATAATAATCCTCCAGCTTGCGGCGCAGGCGGTGGATGTGAACGCGGATCGACGCATCCTGCGCGGCGTTCGCGCCGGTGCGGCCGAACACCTCCTCGGCGATCTCGACTTCCTTCGGCGAGCGGCCCTCGATCGAGCAGGCGAGCAGGAACCGGAACAGCTTCTCCAGCGCCTGCGACCGGCCGAGCGCATCGGTGGCGAGCAGCGCATCGGCCTGCGCGATCAACGGGTGGGCGGCATCCATCACGACGCGCTCTAGCAGAGGCGCTCGCGCGGTTCGAACGGAGAAACCATTCCGCCTGCGGCGCCATCACCCACCTGTAACGGGCGCGATAACCGTTTCGATTGCCCGCGTTACCGTTAGGTACTGGCGCGCGGAAGGCCCGCCGACTAGCCGCCTCGCGAAAGATTGCGAACAAGGGGAGCAGCACGGTGCGTGCAATCAAGCATAGGGGCTGGGGCCTGACGGGCTCGTTCGTTCTGCTGGCGCTGCCGGCGACCGGCGCGGTCCACGCGCAGAGTGCGGGCGCGGCGAGTGACGGCGGCGACATCCTGGTGGTCGGCCGATCGGACGTGCTGACGCTGCCGACCTCCACCGGCAGCCGGCTGGGCCTGACCCCGCTGGAGACGCCGGCGAGCATCGCGATCGTGGACGGTGACGAGATCCGCGCGCGCGGCGACCTGAACGTCGTCGACACGGTGACGCGCGCGCCCGGCTTTTCCAGCGTCGCCAATCTGGGCAATGGCGGCACGGCGCTGGCGGCGCGCGGCTTTTCCGGCCAGGGATCGCTGCAGCTGGTGGACGGCGTCCGCCTGTTCCCGGTCGCCGGCACGATCACCTTCCCCACCGATCCGTGGAACATCGACGGATCGAGGTGCTGAGCGGCCCATCGTCGGTGCTGTACGGGCAGGGCGCGCTGGGCGGCGCGATCAACATCCTGACCAAGAAGCCGTCGCCCGACCGCACCGAGCTGGACGGCGAGCTCAGCTACGGATCGCAGAACACGGTGCATGCCGCCGCGGGCGCGGGGGGCCCGATCGCGCCGCGGCTCTCCTACCGTGTGGACGGCAGCTACCGCCGCTCCGACGGGTTCGTCGATCGCGGCAGGTCGCGCAGCTATGCGATCGCGGCGGCGCTCCGGTTCGAGGCGACCGACACGCTCGCGTTCACGCTGCGCGACGATTATGGCGACAACCGCCCGACCAGATATTTCGGCACGCCGCTGATCGACGGGCGGCTCGACACCGCGATCCGCCACCGCAACTACAACGTCGCCGATGCCGCGGTGCATTTCCGCGACAACCGCACGACGCTCACCGCCGACTGGGAGATCGCGCCGGGCCTGACCTTCACCAACGCCGCCTACCGGCTGACGAGCAAGCGGCTGTTCAAGGATCTGGAGAGCTATTGCTGGGTCGGCGCGGACGGCTTCTGCCCCAACGGCTACAATGGTGATCCGCAGACGCCCGGCCGGATCTACCGAACCGACAACCTGGGCATCGTCCACGACCAGACCCAATATGGCGACCAGGGCAGCTTCACGCTGAAGACGCCGCTGGGCGGCACGATCAGCAACGATCTGGTGGTGGCTTCGATGTCAATTCGAATCTGGCGCGGCTGCGCGAGGTAGCGGCGGGCGCGAAGCAGGTGGAACTGCGCTGGATCGCCGGGCAGCCCTTGCTCGCGATCAGCCGCGCCGATCGGACGGATATCCGCGATGCGACCACGCTCGCCCCGTTCGCGCCCACGCAGGCTTCGCTTGTCGCGGCGGCGGCATCGCTGGTGCCGGACGCGCGGATCGAGCGGGTCGAGCGGCTGACCGCGCCCGACGGCTATTGGTACGAGGTGGGCGAACTGCCGCGCCTGCCGGTGCTGCGCGTCGAATATGCCGACGCGGCCCGCACCTGGGTGCATATCGATCCGGCGAGCGGGGCGATCCTGGGCGATCTGGACGCGCGGCGGCGGCTGTACCGCTGGCTGTTCGACCTGCTGCACAAGTGGGACCTGAACCTGCTGACGCTCCACCGGCCCGCGTGGGACCTGCTGCTGTGGCTGCTGTCGGCGGCGGGGGTGATCACTTCGGTCAGCGGGACCTGGATCGGCTGGAAGCGACTTCGGCGCAACCGCTCCCTCTCCCCGGCGGGGAGAGGGTTGGGGTGAGGGGGAGCGAGGCGTAGCCGAGCGTCCTACCCAACAGTTCGGAAACCCTCACCCAACCCTCTCCCGCACGGGAGAGGGCTTGATCGTTACGCAGCATCCGCGCGGCGGGGCAGTTTCCAGCCGGGCCGCACATAGTGGCAGGTATAGCCGTGCGGGATGCGCTCCAGATAATCCTGGTGCTCGGGCTCGGCCTCCCAGAAATCGCCCACCGGCGCCAGCTCGGTCACGACCTTGCCCGGCCAGAGCCCCGATGCCTCGACATCGGCGATCGTGTCCTCGGCGACGCGCTTCTGCTCGGCATCCGTATAGAAGATCGCCGAACGGTAGCTTGGCCCCCGATCGTTGCCCTGCCGGTTCGGCGTGGTGGGATCATGGATCTGGAAGAAGAATTCCAGCAGCGCGCGAAAGCTGGTGCGCGCGGGATCGAAGATGATCTCGATCGCCTCGGCGTGGTTGCCGTGGTTGTGGTAGGTCGCGTTCGGCACCTCGCCGCCGGAATAGCCGACACGGGTGGAGACCACCCCCGGCAGCTTGCGGATCAGATCCTGCATGCCCCAGAAGCAGCCGCCGGCCAGGACTGCGCGTTCGGTGCTCATGCCACGTCCTCCACCTGGTCGACATATTCGCCGTAACCCTGCGCTTCCATCTCCTCACGCGGCACGAAGCGGAGCGAGGCGGAATTGATGCAGTAGCGCAGGCCCCCGCGGTCGCGCGGGCCATCGTCGAACACGTGCCCGAGATGGCTGTCGCCATGCTTGGAGCGGACCTCGATCCGCGTCATGAACAACGAGGTATCCTTCAGCTCGGCCACGTTGGCCGGCTCGATCGGCTTGGTGAAGCTGGGCCAGCCGCAGCCGGATTCATATTTGTCGGAACTGGCGAACAGCGGCTCGCCGGAGACGATATCGACATAGATGCCGGGCCGCTTGTTGTTGAGCAGCGGGCCGGTGCCGGGGCGCTCGGTGCCGCTCTGCTGGGTGACGCGGTACTGCTCGGGCGTCAGCGCCGCGATCGCCTCGTCGGTCTTGCGATAGATGGCCATGGGGGAGAGCTCCTTTCCCCGCCTAGATGATCACCCGGCGAGCGATTTCAACGACACCGCGGGATCGGCCAGGCTCGCCGCCGGGGCGGCGATACCGCCGGTCACCAGCGCGCGGCCCTGGACGTAATCCTTCACCGCGTTGACGCAGTCGAGCGCGATCACGCGCCCCTCGCGCAGATACACGATCGAGAAGCTGCGCGTCTCCGGCGTGCCGCGCACCACCACCTGATCGTGGCCGGTGGAGAGGCCGACGGTCTGCAGCTTGAGGTCATATTGGTTCGACCAGAACCACGGCACCGCATGATAGGGATCGCTCGCGCCCGCGATCGTCCGGGCGACGAGGCTCGCCTGGTCGTTGGCGTTCTGCACCGATTCCAGCCGGATCGTGGCGCCGCGCGCGAAATCGTTGGCATGCGCCGCGCAATCGCCGATCGCGAACACGTCCGGCAGCGTCGTGCGGCACTGTGCGTCCACCTCGACGCCGTTGCCGCCCGCCGCGCCGGCGGCGAGCAGCGGCTCGACCGCGGGGACGATGCCGATGCCCACGATCACCATCTCCGCGGGCAGCACCGCGCCGTCCGCCAGGTGCACGCCGGTGACGCGGGCCGGCTCGTCCTCGCCGATCGGCTGGAAACCGACCAGCCCGTCCACCTTCGCCCCCAGCCGCACGTCCACGCCGTGCGCGCGGTGCTCCGCCTCGTAGAAGCGCGACAGCGGCTCGCCGGCGACGCGCGCGA
>CAXUMU010000064.1:0-12083 GCA_964252145.1 uncultured Sphingomonadaceae bacterium | reverse complement strand
GGGATCGGCAAGGCGAACTTCGCGAAGGTCGGCGTGGTGGGCGCCGGCATGATGGGTGCGGGCATTGCTTGGCGCGCAGCGCTGGCCGGCCTGTCGGTCGTTCTGGTCGACGCGACGCAAGACGCCGCCGACCGAGGCAAGGGGTATTCGCAGACCCTTGCGAGCAAGGCGATCTCAGCGGGCAGGAAGTCTTCCGCCGAAGCCGACGCTATTCTCCAGCGGATTCAGGCCACGACGGACTATGCGACGCTCGCCGACGTAGATCTTGTGATCGAAGCGGTGTTCGAGGATCGCGCCGTCAAGCAGGCGGTGATCGAAAAGGTAGAAGACGTCATCCGATCCGACGTGATCGTCGCATCGAACACCTCGACGCTGCCGATTACGAGTCTGGCCGCCTATTCGGAAAGACCGGCCAACTTCATCGGGCTTCATTATTTCTCGCCCGTCGACCGGATGCCGCTGGTGGAAGTTATCCTGGGCTCGGAGACGTCGCCCGAAACGCTTGCGCACGCGCTCGATTTTGTCGCTGCCACGAAGATGACGCCGATCGTCGTCAACGACGCGCGCGGTTTCTATACCAGCCGGGTATTCCGCACCTATATCTTAGAAGCGTTGGCCATGATCGAGGAAGGCGTACCGCCCGCCACGATCGAGCATGCCGGCCGCGCTACCGGCATGCCAATGCCGCCGCTCGCCCTGCTGGATGATGTATCGGTCGAGTTGATGATGGCGATCCTCAAACAGGAACGCACCGACCTGGGCGACAAATATCGTCCGTTCGCTGGCGAGGCTGTCGGAGAGTTCCTAGTCTCGCAAGGCCGCCTCGGACGCAAAGCCGGACTGGGCTGCTACGATTACGACGTGCCGAGCGGCGAGCGCAAACTGCTCTGGCCCGGCATTGCCGATCGTTTCGGCGTAACGACACAGGTGCTCGATCTGGAAGACCTGAAAAGTCGCCTTTTGTTGCGCCAAGCATTCGAAGCAGTTCGCTGCGTCGAGGAAGGCGTCATTACCGACCATGCCGACGCCGACGTCGGCGCTTTCCTCGGCTGGGGCTTCGCACCATGGACCGGGGGCCCATTGTCCTATCTCGACACGCTAGGGGCACAAGCATCGGTTCAAAAAGGTCAAGCTCTGGCCGAAGCGCTCGCCGGCGGCGAGCGCTTCGAGCCTCCGGCGCTGATTAAGCACATGGCGCGTGAGAAAATAGCATTTCATCAGGCGCCATAAGCGAAAGGCGACCTTGCACTCGTTCCCATCTGTTACATCAAGAGCCGAATGAACGAAGTCGCTGGAACACATTATGTGGCCCTATCGTAGTCATGCTGCTGCCAGCATCGCTAATTTTTGAGATTGATGGCCGAGCGTAATGTCTAAAGGCCCTCATCGGCTTAAACTTATGGTGCGCTGTAGTTTTATTTTGCAGCAATTGTGATCGGGGTCGAGCGCCTTCAAGATAAACTCCGGCATTGTTCACGCGAATGGTCTTGGGAGCTCCACGACATGGGTTTTGATTTTTCAGCCGCGGCTTGCGGGTAGCTTGACTATGCTACGGCCCACCACGCAAAATGATGTCGAACCCCTTTGCCGCATCGCGTCGGATGCGGAGATGTGGGCGCAGCACCCCGTCCCCGAGCTATCTCGACCAAGCGTGTTTGCCGCCAACCTGGAGGACGGCTTCGCCGATGAGGGTGGCCTGACCGTGCTCGACAAGAGCTCGAATGAGATCGTCGGCTACTCTCGATTTTCGCAACGATTTTCTGGCGCTGGGGCGGTCGAGATAGGCTGGACGATGCTGGCGCGCAATCTGTGGGGTGGAGACTACAACCAGGACATCAAACGGGCGATGCTGAAACATGCCTTCACTTTCTTCCCGTCCTGTCACCTTCCGGGTGGGTGAAGACAATTGGCGGTCTCGTAAAGCGCTCGAGAAGATCGGCGCATCGAGGAATGGCTGGGAGCAGGATGTGAAAGCCATGGGCGTGCCGGCAAGAGAGTGGGCTACGTCCTCACACGGGAAGCTTTCCAGTACGGCCCGCTGGCTTACCTGCACTGACGCCGTATTGACGCGCGGGCTGCCGTCCGGAATATGGTGCCACCACCGAACGACGCTGTTGAAAAGGTCGACCGGGGCGCGTTTTGTTGCGCGGGAGCGTAAGCGGCGGTGCACCACAGCCACCCAGGGTCAGGCGGCGAGGTCTGCCTGCCAGCCGCGCTTGGCGGCGACGTCGAACAGCCGCTGCGCGCCGATCACCGCGGCGGGCGCGTTCACCGCGCTCGCATCGGCGCCGACCTGCTCGACCAGCCCGGGCCGCGCGTTGAAGAGCGGGCCGCCGACCATGATCCCGATCGCGCGGTTGCACGAATTGGCGCGGATGCACGCGACGGCTTCGGCCAGCGCGTCCAGCTTCGTCTCCGATGCGAGCGTCAGCCCGGCGACGGCGAACCACTGCTCGGCCACGGCGGCGGCGATGCCGGCGACGCCGGCATCCTGCACCGCGTGCACGTTCCAGCCGCCGGCGGTGAGGAATTTATCGACCATGGCCGCGCCGAAGAAATGCTGTTCGCCGGGCGCGACCGTCAGGAAAAAGCTCCGTTTCTCGTCCAGGCAGGGAAGGGTGTGGGTGGAATTGAAGATCGCCAGCAACTCCTGCAACCGCGCGAGGCCGAGGGTCACGTCGATGAAATCGCACTGATCGTCGTCCCACATCTCGCCCAGATGCCGCGCGACCGGCTCGAGCAGCGTGACGAACAGGGTGTCCATCGTGAGGCCGCGGTCGCGCAGGCGGATCACGAACGCCGTCGCCGCCTCGCAGTCCGGTCCCAGCACGAGATGGGCGAGTTGGTCGATCTCCTCGGGCGTGCAGCCGCTGATGCGGACCGGCGCTTCCGCGTCGGCGCGCTTGATCAGCAGCCGCGGCACGATCTCGCGCGACACGATCTGCGCCAGGCGGGACTGGCGATCGGCGAGGTCGTTCCGCTGGAGGATGTGGCGGGCGACGAACGATGGTCGCGCGAAGACGAAGTCGGCGGGAAGCGGCGCTGAAGACGTTGCAGGCTGCTCGTTGAAAAGCATTGTCCCGATCTCCCCGCCTCGCCGTTTCCGCCCGTTCGAGCGGTTAACGACTGTTCGACAAAGAGGCTGCGCCTCGGGCGGTCACGGCGCAAGCCCGATCGTTGCGCGATCCAACAAAAGCTGCCGGAATGTCCCGCACGCGCCCCCGGGGCACCGGCGATGCGCGACGGGAACCGGTGCCCGCGATGGAGCGTCTCTACGCGGTATGATACGCCGCCGCCGCGCCGTCCGGCTCTCCGGCGGGGCGCACGGCGGGCTGAACCATAGGAACTTGCGTGGCATCCGAAAACGTACCCGCTGCCGATCTTGCCTCCACCGGCATTGCCGGCCTCGACACCGTGCTGAGCGGCGGCCTTACGTCGGACCGGCTGTATCTGGTCGAGGGGACCCCCGGCACGGGCAAGACGACGCTGGGCCTGGGCTTCCTGCTCGCCGGCGCGGCTGAAGGCGAGGTGGGCCTCTACATCACGCTGGCCGAGACCGAGGTCGAACTGCGCGCCGTCGGCGAGACGCACGGTCTGTCGCTCGATCCGATCCTGCTGTTCGAGATGGTGCCCGCCGATGGCCTGAGTGAGGATCAGGAGCAGACGCTGCTCCACCCCAGCGAAGTGGAGCTGGGCGAAACGATCCGCGCGATCATGGGCAAGGTGGACACGGTGCGCCCGGCGCGGGTCGTGATCGACAGCCTGTCTGAACTGCGGCTGCTGGCGCAGAGCCCGATCCGCTACCGCCGGCAGATCCTGGCGCTCAAGCATTTCTTCTCGACCCGCCGGTGCACCGTGCTGGTGCTGGACGACAAGAGTGCGATGGGCAGCGACCTGCAGCTGCACAGCATCGCCCACGGCGTGATCGCGCTGGAGCAGACGCTCTCCGGCTTCGGCGCGCAGCGGCGGCGGATGCACGTCGTGAAGATGCGCGGCGTGCGCTACAGCGGCGGCTATCACGATTTCGAGATCGAGCGCGGCGGGCTGAAGATCTACCCGCGCCTCGTCGCCGCGCAGCACGGCATTCGCTATGACGACGAGTTCGTGTCGACCGGATCCGACGGGTTCGACGCGCTGCTGGGGGGCGGCCTCGCCCCCGGCACGGCGACGTTGCTCACCGGCCCGGCGGGCGTGGGCAAGACCACCGCCTGCGTGCAGTGCCTGCGCGCGGCGCTGGGTCGCGGCGAGAACGCGGTCTACTTCCTGTTCGACGAGCGGCTGCCGACCTTGCTGAAGCGGTCGGCCGCCTTGGGCATGGACCTCCAGCCGTTCATCGACAGCGGCCAGTTGCAGCTGCGCGCGATCGATCCGGCGGAGCTTTCGCCCGGCGAGTTCGCCGGCGCGGTGCGCGACGCGGTCGAGCGGCAGGATGCGCGGATGGTCGTGATCGACAGCCTGAACGCCTATCTCCAGTCGATGCCGAACGAGCAGTTCCTGATCCTCCAGATGCACGAACTGCTCACCTATCTCGGCCAGCGCGGCGTGGTGACGCTGCTGATCCTGGGCATGCACGGCATCATGGGCGACATCCGCGCCGACGTGGATTTGAGCTACCTGGCCGACACGGCGGTGCAGCTGCGCTATTTCGAGGCGTTCGGCGAGGTGCGGCAGGCGATCTCGGTGATCAAGACGCGCACCGCGCGGCATGAACGCACGATCCGCGAATTCCAGATCGACCGGGACGGGCTGACGTTCGGCGATCCGCTGAAGGAGTTCCAGGGCGTGCTGACCGGCGTGCCCACCTTCTCCGGCGACGGCAAGTCGCTCCTGGCGAGCAGGCTCGGCCCCGACGGCGACTTTTAGGTGGAGGACCGCGTCCTCATCCTGGCGCCGCGCGGCCGCGATGCCGCGATCGCCGCCGACCTGCTGACGCGCAGCGACATCCGCACCGAGGTGGTCGCCAGCCTCGCCGAGCTCGTCCCGGCGCTGGCGCAGGGCGCGGGCGCGGTGATGATCACCGAGGAGGCGCTGGCGGCCGCCGATCGCAGCGCGCTTTCCACCTGGATCGCGGCGCAGGCCACCTGGTCCGACCTGCCGTTCGTGGTGCTGGCCAATGGCGGCACCGCGCCGCGCAGCGCGATCGCCGCGGAACGGCTGGGCGATCTGGGCAACGTCGTGCTGCTGCAGCGTCCGCTGCATGCCGAGGCGATGCTGGGCGCGGTGCGCTCCGCGCTGAAGGCCAGGCGCCGGCAATATGAGGTGCGCGCCGCCGCCGCGACGCTGGAACATGCGGTATCCGATCGCACGCGCGAGCTGGAGGCGGCGCGCGACAGCCTGGCGGTCGCGCTGGATGCGGCGGGCATGGGCAGCTGGGACATCGATCTGGCGACCGGTGCGGCGCAGCGCACACCGCGCCACGACGAGATCTTCGGCTATGCGCAGCCCCAGCCGAACTGGGGGGTCGAGACGTTCCTGGGGCATGTCCATCCAGGCGAGCGGGATGCCGTCGCCGCGGCGTTCGACGCGGCAATCAAGACGGGATCGCTGGATATCGAGTGCGGCATCACCGGGGCGGACGGGCGCCAGCGCTGGATCGTCGCAAAGGGACGGACGCGCTACGACGCGGAGGGCGTTCCGGTCCGGATGACCGGCGTCGTCTCCGACGTGACCGATCGCAAGGAGGCGGACGCGCAGCTGGCGCAGGCGCAGAAGATGGACGCGATCGGCCAGCTGACCGGCGGCGTGGCGCACGATTTCAACAATCTGCTCACCCCGATCGTGGGCAGCCTCGACATGGTCCGGCGCCGCCACAAGGACGACGAACGCACGCAGAAGATGGTGAGCGGCGCGCTGCAGGCGGCCGAGCGCGCGGCGACGCTGACGCAGCGGCTGCTGGCATTCGCGCGGCGGCAGTCGCTCCAGCCGCGCGCGGTGGACGTGGGCGCGCTGATCGACGGGATCGTCGATCTGATCCGGCGCTCGCTGGGCCCGACGGTCAGGGTCGTGCTGGAGGTGCCGCGCCACCTGCCGTCGGCGCGGGTCGACCCGAACCAGCTGGAGCTCGCGCTGCTGAACCTGGCGATCAACTCGCGCGACGCGATGCCGGGCGGCGGGCGGCTGACGCTGAGCGTGAGCACCGTGGTGGTGGCCGAGCGCAACATCGCCGGGCTGGCGCCGGGCGGCTATGTGCGCATCCTGGCGAGCGATACCGGCACCGGGATGGACCGCGCGACGCTGGAGCGCGCCGCCGAGCCGTTCTTTTCCACCAAGGGGCTGGGCAAGGGCACCGGGCTCGGCCTGTCGATGGTGCATGGGCTGGCGGCGCAATCGGGCGGCACGCTGCGGCTGGCGAGCGAGCCGGGGCGGGGCACCACCGTGGAGTTGTGGCTGCCCGCCACCGACGAGCCGGCCAGCCAGGAGGCGGCCCCCCGCGCCGAGCCGCTCGCCGCGCGTCGCGCCGCCCGGATCCTGCTGGTCGACGACGAGGATATCGTCCGCTTCGCCACCGCCGACATGCTGCGCGACCTGGGCTATGAGGTGGTCGAGGCGGGATCGGGCAGCCAGGCGCTCGCCGCGCTGCGTTCCGGCATCGAGGCGGACCTGCTGGTCAGCGATTACCTCATGCCCGGCATGACCGGCGCGGCGCTGATCCACGAGCTGCGCTCGGCCGGCGTGCGCATCCCGGCGCTGCTGATCACCGGCTATGCCGCCGCCGGCGACGACGTGCCGGCGGACGTGCCGCGGCTGGCCAAGCCGTTCCGCCAGGTCGATCTGGCCGCGCGCGTGGACGAACTGCTCCGCGCCCCTTCATCCGGCAAGCCGCGCCTGCGCGCGGTGGAATGACGCGCCAATCGATGCTGGAGTCGATCGGGCGCATATTCTACGGCAGCGGCGATGTGCGGGATCGCGGGATGGTATCGGCGGGCGGGGCGCCCGGTCGCGCAGGCGACGGTCGCGCGGCAGTGCGACCGGATCATCCACCGCGGGCCTGACGATCACGGCTACCTGGTCGACGGCGATATGGGCTTCGGCATGCGCCGGCTCAGCATCATCGACATCGCCGGCGGCCACCAGCCGATCGAGACGGCGGACCGGCGCCACGCGATCGTGTTCAACGGCGAGATCTACAATCACCTCGACCTCAGGCCCGAACTGGCGGCGGCGGGATACCGTTTCGCTACGCACAGCGATACCGAGACGTTGCTCGCGGCCTATGTGCACTGGGGCGACGAGGCGTGGCTGCGGCTGGAGGGCATGTATGCCGCCGCGATCTGGGACCGGTCCACCCGCACGCTGACGCTGGCGCGCGATCCGCTGGGGATCAAGCCGCTCTATCTGACCGCGCAGGATGGCGGCCTGGCCTTCGCCTCCGAGATCCGCGCGCTGCGCGTGCTGCCAGGCCACGCGTTCGACGTCGACGACCGCGCGGTGCACGACTTCTTCAGCTTCGGCCACGTCCAGCGGCCGCGATCGATCTACCGGCAGGTGCGCAGCCTCGATCCCGGCCATGTGCTTCGGATCGGGCCGGACGGCGAGGCGGCGACGCACGCCTTCTGGAAGCCGCGCTTCCGCGTGCGCACCGACCTATCCGAACGCGACTGGATCGAGGAGACGCGCGCCCGCGTCGGGCGCACCGTGCGGCAGCACATGCTGGCGGACGTGACGGTGGGCGCGTTCCTGTCGGGCGGGGTCGACTCCAGCGCGATCGCGGCGGCGATGACGCAGGTCGCGAGCCGCCCGGTCAAGGCGTTCACCGTCGGCTTTCCCGGCACCTCGATCGACGAGACCGGCGCCGCCGCGCGGATCGCCAAGCATCTCGGCTGCGAGCATATCGTGCTGCCGCTGGAGCCGATCGCGGCGGGCGACCTGCTGCCGTCGGTGCAGGCGGCGTTCGACGAGCCGTGTGCCGCCACCGCCGCGGTGCCGATCTGGCACCTGTCGCGCCTTGCCGCAGAGCAGGTGAAGGTGGTGCTATGCGGGGAAGGATCGGACGAGATCTTCGCCGGCTACAAGCGCCAGCGCACCGCACTCGCCGCCGCTCGGCTGGCGCCGTGGCTGAAGCTGCTGGGGCCGGTGGCGGGGCTGGCCGAGGCGCTCCCGGGCTCGTCGCCGCGCTGGAACTACCTGCGCCAGAATGTCCGCCGCTTTCGCGATGCCGCGCGGCTGGACGGAAGCTTCCAGCGCTTCTTCGCCGGCACGCAAATCTCCTCGCCCACGGTGCGCGCGCGCATCTACGAACCGGGCTTCCTTGCGCGGCACGAGGGGCCGGACGCCTTCGCGCGGCTGGAGGCTGAATATTTCGGCGACGGGGCAGGGCAGGGCCTCGATCCGCTGCAGCAGTTCATGCTCGCCGACATCAGCGTGCACATGCCGGGGTCGCTGCTCAATCGGCTCGATCGCGGCAGCATGGCGCATTCGCTGGAAGCGCGCGTGCCGTTCCTCAGCCACGACTTCGTCGACTGGAGCCTGACGATGCCGCGGAGCATGAAGCTGCGCGGCAAGGTGGGGAAATATGCGCTGCGCCAGGCGGTTGCGCCGTGGCTGCCCGCCGGCGCGCTGGACAAGCGCAAGCTGGGCTTCCAGCTGCCGTTCGCCGAATGGTTTCGCGGCGACTTCAGCGATTTTGCCCGCAGCGCGTGGAACGGCAGCGGCGCGCGCGATGCGGGCTATCTCCAGCCGGCGGCGGTGGATCAACTGTTCGCCGAGCACCGTGCCGGCACCGCCAATTACGGGCGCATCCTCTACGCGATCGCGATGTTCAGCCTGTGGTGGGACCAGAATGTCGGTGAGCCGGCATGCTGATCGACCTGCGCCAGCATCCGGAGGCGGCCGGTCACCCAAGCGACATCTGCATCGTCGGTGCGGGCGCGGCGGGGATCACGCTCGCCCGCAGCCTCGCCGCGCGCGGGCGCGACGTGTGCCTGCTGGAAAGCGGCGGGCTGGATTTCGAGCAGGCGACGCAGGATCTCTACAAGGGCGCCAATCTGGGCATGCCCTACTATGATCTCGATCAGGCGCGGCTGCGCTTCTTCGGCGGGACGGTGGCGATCTGGGGCGGGCGCTGCGCGCTACTCGACCCGATCGATTTCATGCGGCGCGACTGGGTGCCGCACAGCGGCTGGCCGATCAATCGCGCCGTGCTCGATCCGTTCTACCGGCAGGCACACGACCAGCTCGACCTCGGCAAGTTCCAGTACGAGCATGATGTGTGGGACGCGCTGGGCGTGCCCGATCCGGGCTTCGATCCCGACCGCATCGATGCCGTGCTGTGGCGCTTCGACGAGGTGGCCGAGCGCTTCGCCGCATCGCGCGCGCGCGACCTGATCGCGGCGCCGAACGTCCGCATCCTGCTCCACGCCAACGCGGTCAAGATCCAGGCGGATGCGCAGGGCCGCGCAATCGAGCATGTCGATGTCCGCCCGATCGACGGGCCGGCGCTGCGGGTGAAGGCGGGCCACTATGTGCTGGCATGCGGCGCGATCGAGAATGCGCGGCTGCTGCTCGCTTCCGACGATGTCGAGTCGAACGGGATCGGCAACGGGCACGATCAGGTCGGCCGCTATTTCATGGAGCATACCGCCGGGCGGCTGGGCAGGATCGAGACGCGCGAGCCGTTCGCCTTGTGGGCGGCGTGCCAGAAACGGTTCATGCCGGACGGCCCGCCGCTCGCCCCGGCGCTGCGGCTGGGCGACGCGGCGCAGGCGGAGGCGCGCGCGCTGAACGGCATCGCCACGCTGAAGCTGCAGCGCGATCCCGCGCGCGGCGTGGCGCTGGGCAACAAGCTGTATCACGGCCTGAAGCACTCGATCAATCCGACGCGCGGCGGCCGTGCGCTCGATCATCTCTACCGCGGCGTGCGCGGGCTGATCCACCGCCGCGTGCGCATGCCGATCGAGCGGATGCGCGCGAACGCCGGCATCACCGGCCTCTATCTGATCACCCGCGGCGAGCAGGCGCCCAACCCCGCCAGCCGCGTGCTGCTCTCCGCCGAGCGCGACGCGCTGGGCAGCCGGCGCGCCGATCTCGACTGGCGGCTGAGCGAGATCGACAAGCACAGCGCCCGCGTGCTTGCGCGCACTTTCGATGCCGAGCTTAGGCGGATGGGCAAGGGATCGCTCGTGCCCGCCGCGTGGCTGGACGAGCCGGGGCCTGAATGGCCCGTCGACCCCACGATCGGCAATCATCCGCTCGCCAATTATCACCATATGGGCGGCACGCGGATGAGCGACGACCCGGCGCAGGGGGTGGTGGATGCCGACTGCCGCGTCCACGGCTACGCCAACCTGCACGTCGCCGGCAGCTCGGTGTTTGCGACCGGCGGCTGGGCCAATCCGACGCTGACGATCGTCGCGCTGGCGCTGCGGCTGGCGGACCGGCTGGGGCGGGCGGGTTGATCGGACGCTCGCGGCTCGCCGTCGCGATGGGGGCGCTGGCGCTGACGGCGGCGAGCGGTCCCTCATCGACGATCACGGTCGAAGTGGGCAACGTGCGTAACGCGAAGGGCCGCGTGCGGGTGGATATCTGCCCTGCGGCGCAGTTCCTGGGCGACGGCTGCAGCCATGTCGGCACCGCGCCTGCGCTTGCCGGGGTCACGACGGTGATCGTGCGCGGCGTGCCGCCCGGGCGCTATGCCGCGCAGGCCTTCCATGACGAGAATGGCAACGACCGGGTCGATCGCGTGCTGGGCATACCGACGGAAGGCGTCGGTTTCTCCAACGATGCGCCGATCCGGCTCGCGCCGCCGAAGTTCGCCGACGCCGCGTTCGAGGTGGACGCCCGCCCGCGCACGATCGCGTTCCGGCTGCGCTATTTCCTAGGGCGCCCCGGTCCGCGATGATCCGGACGCTCGTCCCCCGGCTGGTCGCCGCCAGCACGCGCCGGCCGTGGCTGACACTGATGCTGGGCGTGCTGCTGACCGCGCTGGCGCTGCTGGTCGCCGTCCAGCGCTTTGCGATGACCACCGACACCGGCGCGCTGATCTCGCCCGACGTGGCGTGGCGGCAGCAGGAGCGGGCAATGGAGACCGCCTTCCCGCAGCTGACCGACGTGATGCTGGTGATGATCGACGGCGCGACGCCCGAGCTCGCCGAGGACGGCGCGGCGCGGCTGGCGGCACGGCTCGCGGCCGACAAGGCGCATTTCCGCCGCGTGCAGCGGCCCGATGGCGGCGATTTCTTCGCGCACGAGGGGCTACTGTTCGGATCGCCCGAGGATGTCCGGCGCGCCACCGCGGCGCTGATCGAGGCGCAGCCGCTGCTGGGGCCGCTCGCCGCCGATCCCAGCCTGCGCGGCGTCACCACCGCGCTCGGCACGGTGCTGGATGGCGTTGCGGCCGGATCGGCCAAGCTCGACCGGATCGACCGGCCGATGCGTGCGCTGGCGGACGTGACCGAGCGTGCGCTGGCAGGCAAGCCCGCCTTCTTTTCCTGGCAGCAGCTGTTCGCGGCCGGCGGCGCCGCGCCGCCCACGCGGCGGCTGGACGAGGACCAGCCGGTGCTGGATCATGGCGCGCTGATGCCGGGCGAGGCGGCGAGCGGCGCCGTTCGCTCCGCGGCGGCCGCCCTCGGCCTGACCGGGGCGAGCGGCGTCCGCGTCCAGCTGACCGGCGAGGTGCCGCTGGCGGACGAGGAGTTCGCCACGCTGCAGGAGAATATCGGCGCGGTCGGCGCGGTGATGCTCGTCGCGATGCTGGGCACGTTGTGGCTGGCGACGCACTCCGCGCGGCTGGTCGCGGCGATCCTGGTCACGATCGTCGCGGGGCTGGTGGTGACGACCGCGGTCGGGCTGCTGGCGGTCGGGCGGCTCAACCTCATCTCGGTCGCGTTCATTCCCTTGTTTGTGGGGCTGGGGGTCGATTTCGGCATCCAGATCTGCGTGCGCTTCAATGCCGAGCGGTTCGGCGGGGCGGCGCCGGGGGCGGCGCTCGCCCGCGCGGCGGAGGCGCTGGGCGCGCCGCTGCTGCTGGCGGCGGGCGCGGTGTTCCTGGGGTTCGGGGCGTTCCTGCCGACCGCCTATGTCGGCATCGCTGAGCTCGGCGTGATCGCGGGGCTGCTCGACCTGATCCCCCAGGTCGGCGCCACGGT
>CAXUMU010000063.1:4013-12283 GCA_964252145.1 uncultured Sphingomonadaceae bacterium | reverse complement strand
TCCGGATGGATGGCACGCCGACGAACTCGCGACCGCGGATCGGCTCGTCGCCCTGCTCCCACGCGCGCCGCTCGGCCAGCCCGACGCGGCACGCGGCGCGCGCGATGCCGTGCGCCAGCCGGTCCGGCAGCCGCGCGCTGTTGAGCGCGAGCATGGGCACCACCAGCACCGCCGCATCCACCGCCACCTCCCGCTCGGCGAGCAGCCGGAGCACGACGTGCCCGCCCATCGAGTTGCCGATAAGCACGTGGGGCCCCGGCGTCCTCGCCCGCCACGCCGTGACGAACGCCGCGAGATCGTCCACCAGCGGATAGAGGCTCGGCTGGTGCCCGGTGTGCGGATCGGCCGCCAGCCGGCCCGACCCGCCCTGCCCGCGCCAGTCGAACCCCGCGACATGCCAGCCCTGCGCGTGCCAGTGCGCCAGCGATTCGAGATACTTCTCGGCGAAATCGGCGCGTCCGGCCTGGAACAGCAGGCTGCCGCGCACGCGCCCTGCCGCCGGCCAATCGAAGCGGCGGTGCGCCCAGCCGTCCGGCGCGGCCCAGCGGGCGAATGCCATCCCCTCGGGCAGCTTGCGGCGGTCGAACGCGGACATCCGCCAAGTGGTTACGGTTTGGCAAGCGCCGCCGTCTAGTGTGGCGTCATGCCCGGGGCGCTCAATCTTATCTTGCTGGGCGCGCTCGTCGTGCTGCTGGCGATCGCGGTCTGGACGGACCTGGCGTCGCGCACGATTCCGAACGTGCTGAACCTGATCGTCGCCGCGCTGGCCCCGGTCACCTGGTGGGCGGCCGGGCTGCCTTCATGGCCGGACATCCCGATCCAGATCGGGGTGGCGGCACTCGTCTTCGCCGCGTTCACGCTGGCCTTCGCGCTGGGCATGATGGGCGGCGGCGACGTGAAGCTCATCACCGCTCTGGCACTCTGGCGCGTCCCGCTGGCGCCCGGCGAACCGATGTTCGCGCCGCTGATGCAGCTGCTGCTGGTGATGGCGGTGGCGGGCGGCGCGCTGACGCTGGCGATGCTCGTCCTGCACCGGCGCAGCGGCGCGCCCGGAAAGCCCGTAATTCCCTACGGCGTGGCGATCGCGGCAGGCGCGCTCGCATCATACGCCGAACGATATCTTAACCACTTCGGCTGAATAACGCCGCACAGGTTTCCGACCCAAGGGGGGCGAGCGAGTCATGGACGTCAAGAAACTAGCGCTGTTGATCGGAGCGCTGCTGATGGCGGGGATTTCCGCCTTCATGGCCAGGAGCATGTTCAGCGGCGCCGCGGCGCCGCAGGCGGAGGCCGCCGCGATCGCGCAGAGCGGCACGGAGATCCTGGTCGCGACCAAGCCGCTCCCCGTGGGCACGATCATCGATCCGGACAGTTTCCGCTACCAGCCGTGGCCGAAGGATCTCGTCCAGAGCGCTTATTACCTGAAGGGCCAGAACGAGCCGCAGGCGCTGAACGGCACCGTGGTGCGCTATGCGATGACCGCCGGCCAGCCGATCACGCAGGGCGCGCTCGTCAAGCCCGGCGACCGCGGCTTCCTCGCCGCGGCGCTCGGGCCGGGCATGCGCGCCGTGACGGTGGCGATGTCGGCGCAGTCCGGCGTCGCCGGCTTCGTCTTCCCCGGCGACCGCGTCGACCTGGTGCTCACTTCCGACGTACCGGGCGGCGGCGACGGCCCGCCGCTCAAGACCTCCGAGACGATCGTGCGCAACCTGCGCGTGCTCGCCACCGACCAGCGCAGCTCGAGCGAGACGCCCGACGGCAAGGCCGCCCCGGTGACCACCTACTCGACCGTCACGATGGAGGCGACGCCGAAGATCGCCGAGAAGATCGCGGTCGCCCAGACGATGGGCCAGCTCAGCCTCGCGCTCCGCTCGATCGCCGACAACACCGCCGAGCTGGAGCGCGCCGTCGCCGCCGGCGAGGTGACCGTGCCCGAAGGCACCGATCCGAAGGCCGAGAAGACGATGCTGCTGCAGATCGCCTCGCGCCCGTCGGATACCGAGACGACCTACACGGTGGGCGGCGACGTCTCGCGCTTCCAGCGCCGCACGGTGCCCGGCAAGCCGCAGAACAACAGCGCTCCCGCCCAGGCGACGACGCAGTTCGCCGCCGCCGCGCCTACCGCCCGCCCTGCCGGTCCGCTCGTCCGGGTCGCGCGCGGCAATACCATCACCGACGTTCCCGTGGGGGGGAATTGAAATGCGCGTGAAAGCAACGCTTAGGAACGGTGCGCTCGGCACCGCTCTCGCCGCAGGGATCGCCGCCGGCCTGATCGCCGCCGCCCTGCCCGCCCCGGCCCTGGCCGCGGCGATGGCCAGCGCGCCGACCGACAACGTCGCGCTCTCGATCGGCAAGGGCCAGGTGGTTCGCCTCTCCAGCCCGATGAGCGATCTCTTCGTCGCCGACGACAAGGTCGCCGACGTCCAGGTCCGCTCGGCCAACCAGCTCTACGTGTTCGGCAAGGCGGCCGGCGAGACCACGGTCTACGCCACCAACAAGGCCGGCCAGACGGTCTATTCGGCCAACATCCGGGTGGGCAATAATTACGACCGGCTGGGCCAGATGCTGGGCCTGGCGATGCCGGACGCCAAGATCACCGCGACCTCGATGAACGGCCTCGTGCTGCTCACCGGCACCGTCGCCTCGCCGGTGGACGTCGAGGAGGCGCAGCGGCTGGTGCAGGCGTTCGTCGGCGACAAGACTCAGGTCGTCAGCCGGATCAGGTCGGCGACGCCGCAGCAGGTGAACCTGCAGGTCAAGATCGCCGAGGTCAGCCGCGCGCTGGTGAAGCAGATCGGCGTCAACCTGATCTCGCGCGACACCACCGGCGGCTTCCTGTTCGGCATCGCGCAGGGCCGCCCGATCGGCTCGATCGGCGTCGCCGACGTCTCGGCCCTGCCGAAGCTGGATGCGTCGTCGGTGTTCGGGCTGCCCACCGGCTCGCTGAGCCTGCCGTTCAATCCGGCGACCGGCCAGTTCATCACCAAGGCCGGCACCGCCTATAACCTCAGCAGCCTGTCGCAAGGCGCCGGCACGACCGCCATCGCGCTGGCCGGACGGCTGTTCGGCGTCGATGTCGCCTCCGCGCTGGACCTGGCCGAGAATGACGGGCTGGTGACCACGCTCGCCGAGCCGAACCTGACCGCGATGTCGGGCGAGACGGCGAGCTTCCTGGCCGGCGGCGAGATCCCGATCCCGGTCAGCCAGACGCTCGGCTCGGTCTCGATCGAGTATAAGCAGTACGGCGTCAGCCTGGCGTTCACGCCGACGGTGATGTCGGACGGCCGCATCTCGCTCCGCGTCCGCCCGGAAGTGTCGCAGCTCAGCACCGCCGGCTCGGTGACGCAGAACGGCTTCACCGTTCCCTCGTTCACCACGCGCCGCGCCGAGACGACGGTCGAGCTCGGCTCCGGCCAGGCGTTCATGATCGGCGGCCTGCTGTCGAACAACCACACCAACTCGACCGACAAGGCCCCCGGGCTGGGCGACCTGCCGATCCTGGGTGCGCTGTTCCGGTCGAACAAGTTCACGCGGTCGGAAACCGAGCTCGTGATCATCGTCACGCCCTATCTGGTGAAGCCGGTCAACGCCAACCAGATCGCGTTGCCGACCGATGGCTACAAGGGCGCGACCGATGTCGAGCGCGTGCTGCTGGGCCAGTCGTTCAGCGGCAAGTCGGGCAGCAAGCGGCCGGTGCCGACGATGGCGCCGTCCGGTGCCGCCGCGCCGGCTCCGTCCGAACCGCGCGGCAGGAAAGCGGGCGATGCCGACGTCGCACCCGGCTTCTCGTCGAACTGAGCCAGCCGAGACAGGAGATCAAATCGATGCGTCCCATCACCACCTCCACCGTCCTCGCGCTCAGCCTGGCGCTCGCGGCGTGCGGCCCCAGCACGGTCCACCGGGGCTTGAGTTCGGTCAACCAGCCGGTCGTCAGCCGTACCGACTATGTGTTCGACGCGCACGCCGGCGGATCGGGCCTGGCTTACGGCGAGGCCGAGCGCCTCGCCGGCTGGTTCGACTCGCTTCGGCTCGGCTACGGCGACCATGTCGCGATCGACGATCCCGTGAACTCGGGCGCGTCGCGCGACGCGGTCGGCGCGGTTGCGGCACGCTACGGGCTGCTGCTCTCCGGCGCCGCGCCGGTCACCGAGACCGCACCCGCGCCCGGCACGGTCCGCATCGTCGTCACGCGCGCCACCGCCGAAGTGCCGCACTGCCCGAACTGGGATCGCCAATCGCAACCGGAGCTCGCCGCCTCGACGATGTCGAACTACGGCTGCGCGACCAACAGCAATCTGGCCGCAATGGTCGCCGATCCGAACGACCTGATCGAGGGCAAGTCGGCCTCCGCCAGCGATCCGCGCGTCGCGATCAAGGCGATCCAGACCTACCGCGACGCCCAGCCGACCGGCAAGCTCACCACCACCTTGGGTGCGGCCAGCACCAGCACGAAAGGCGGCAACTGATGAACGCCCCCTTCAATCCGCGCGCGGCGGCTCTCCGCGAACCGTTCGCGGCCTATGTCTGCGAGGACGCGACGGCCGAGCTGCTGAAGCCGATCGTCTCCGAATTCGGCTGGCAGCACGAGAAGATCAACAAGGGCGGGCTGCGTAACGCGGTCCAGTCGCTGTCGGTCGCGGCGAGCCCGAACATCCTGTTCGTCGATCTCTCCGAATCGGGCGATCCGCTGAACGACATCAACGCGCTGGCCGAAGTGTGCGAACCCGGCACGGTGGTGATCGCCGCCGGCCAGGTGAACGACGTCCGGCTGTACCGCGATCTCGTCAACAGCGGCATCCAGGATTATCTGCTGAAACCGTTCAGCGGCGACCAGCTGCGCGATTCGATCGCGCAGGCGCAGCTGACCATCGCCGGCCCGCGCATCGCGGAAGCATCGACCGATCGCCCGCACCTCGCCGCCGCCTTCATCGGCGTGCGCGGCGGCGTCGGCGCGTCCAGCCTCGCGACCTCGATCGCCTGGCTGTTCGGCGACCGTTCGGGCCGCAACACCGCGCTGCTGGACCTGGACGTGCACTTCGGCACCGGCGCGCTGGCGCTCGACCTCGAGCCCGGCCGCGGCCTGACCGACGCGATCGAGAATCCCAGCCGCATCGACGGGCTGTTCATCGAGCGCGCGATGGTGCGCGCGAACGATCGGCTCGCCGTGCTGTCGGCCGAGGCGCCGATCAACCAACCATTGATGAGCGATGGCAGCGCCTTCTTCCAGCTGCAAGAGGAGATGCGGGGCGCGTTCGAGTGCACCGTGATCGATCTGCCGCGCAACATGCTCGTCCAGCACCCGCATTTGCTGCACGACGTGCAGGCGGCGGTGATCGTGACCGAGTTCACGCTGGCCGCGACGCGCGATTCGATCCGGGTGCTGTCGTGGATGAAGGCGAACGCGCCGCAGTGCCGCGTGATCGTCGTCGCCAATCGCGTGCCGGCGGGCGAGAACGAGATCAGCCGCAAGGACTTCGAGACCTCGATCGAGCGCAAGGTCGATCTGGTCGTCCCGTTCGACCAGAAGCTTGCGGCGCAGGCGGCGAAGCTGGGCAAGCCGATCGCGGCGCTGGGCAAGGCGACCAAGGTCAGCCCGATGCTGAACAGCCTGGCCGATCAGCTGATCGCGACGGTCGACAATCCGGATGCGCCGGGCGCGGTCGGCGGCAAGTCGCTGTTCGATCGCATCGGCGGCTTCAAGGCGCTGCTACCGGCGAAAAAGGGCGGCAAGAAGGGCTGATCGGCCGCCGCCCGCCACAGGCGGCGCGGCCGGATAGAGGGGTGGAGGCGTCATGCAGCTGTTGCCGATGATCGTGTTCGCAGGCGGCGTGCTGGGCTTCCTGCTGCTGCTGGTGACGGCCTTTTCCGGGCCGTCCGCCGGCAAGGCGCAGTCGCGCCGGCTGGAAGGGCTGAAGGAACGCCATACCGGCATCGGCAAGAACGTGGTCGAGGCGCAGATGCGCCGCATCCTGGCCTCGCGCGAGACCCGGCTGGACAGCGCGTTCAACAGTTTCATCCCGAACCCGGCGCTGCTGCAGAAGAAGCTGGAGATGACCGGCAAGAACTGGTCGGTGGGCTATTACGCGCTGATCTCGATCGGCATCGCGCTGGTGCTGGCGCTGCTGCTGTGGCTGCGCGGCGCGCCGATCCTGCTGGCGCTGTTCGCCGGCCTGCTGATCGGGCTGGGCGGCCCGTACATGTACATCAATTCCGCGATCAAGAAGCGCGTCGGCCAGTTCACCTCGAAATTCCCCGACGCGATCGAGCTGCTGGTGCGGGGCCTGCGCTCGGGATTGCCGATCTCGGAGACGTTGCAGGTGGTGGCGCAGGAAGTGCCAGGACCGGTGGGTGTCGAGTTCCGCGCCGTATCCGACAAGATGAAGATCGGGCGGACGATGGAAGCCGCGCTGCAGGAAACTGCGGACCGGCTGGGCACGCCCGAGTTCCAGTTCTTCACGATCACGCTGGCGATCCAGCGCGAGACCGGCGGCAACCTGGCCGAGACGCTGTCCAACCTGGCCGACGTGCTGCGCAAGCGCGCGCAAATGAAGCTGAAGATCCGCGCGATGTCGTCCGAATCCAAGGCGTCGGCCTACATCATCGGCGCGCTGCCGTTCATCGTGTTCGGCATCATCTTCTATATCAACACCGAATATATGCAGAACTTCTTCGTCGACGAACGCCTGATCATCGCCGGCCTGGGCGGCCTGGTGTGGATGAGCATCGGCGCGTTCATCATGAAGAAGATGATCAACTTCGAGATCTGAGCGGGGACACGTACGTGGAACATGGTGGTCCGAAGCTGCTGGGCGTCGATGTCTACATGGTGGCGACCTTGCTCGCCGGCATGTCGACGCTGGCGCTGCTCGTCGCGATCTGGGCGGCGACGACCGTGCGCGATCCGATGGCGCGCCGCGTCAAGGCGCTGAACGAGCGGCGCGAGCAGCTGAAGGCCGGCATCACCGCCTCCACCTCCAAGCGCCGCGCCAAGATCAATCCCACCAACCAGCTGAACGATCGGATGCGCGCCGCGCTGTCCACGCTGAAGGTGCTGCAGGATTCGCAGGTCAAGCAGGCGCAGATGAAGCTGATGCAGGCCGGCATCCGTTCGAAGGACGCGGCCTACGGCATCATCTTCGCGCGCATGGTGCTGCCGATCGTGATCGGCGGCGGCGTGGTGCTGGCGATCTACGCGTTCGGCTGGCTGGGCGACTGGTCGCCGCTGAAGCGCCTGGGCGTCGCCGCGTTCGCGCTGATCGGCAGCTACAAGGCGCCCGACACCTTCCTGAAGAACATGGTCAGCAAGCGTTCGGCGGCGATCCGCAAGGGCCTGCCCGACGCGCTGGACCTGCTGGTGATCTGCGCCGAAGCCGGCCTGACCGTGGATGCCGCCTTCCACCGCGTCGCCAGGGAATTGGGCAAGGCCTATCCGGAACTGGGCGACGAGTTCGCGCTCACCGCGATCGAGCTGGGCTTCCTGACCGACCGCCGCTCCGCGTTCGAGAACCTCGCGATGCGGATCGACCTGGATTCGATTCGCGGCGTCGTCACCACCATGATTCAGACCGAGAAATACGGCACCCCGCTCGCCTCGGCGCTGCGCGTGCTCTCCGCCGAATTCCGCAACGAGCGGATGATGCGCGCCGAGGAGAAAGCCGCGCGCCTGCCCGCCATCATGACCGTGCCGCTGATCCTGTTCATCCTGCCGGTGCTGTTCATCGTCATCCTGGGCCCGGCGGCGTGCGCCATCTCCGATCAGTTCCTCCACCGGACCTGATCGGAACGGCCCCGGCGCGAGTTCGTTGAACCTCCGAAACAGGAGGGCGAGACGATGGATTTCACGACCAACCAATGGGCCATCCTTGCGCTGGTGCTGGTGCTCGGATGGGTTCTCGGCCTCCTCTCGCGCAGCGGCGGCGGCAAGTGGCGCCGGGCGTATGAGGAAGAGCGCGATCGGCATGCGACGCTGCGCACCGAGCACGACGCGCGGGTCAAGGCCGCCAATGCGCGCATCGCCGAGCTGGAACGCCACGAGCCCGCGATCGGCGCCGGCACCGCCACCGCGGTCGCCGCGGCGGCCGCCGGTGGTCGCGACGATCTCTCTCTGATCCGCGGCATCGACCAGGCGGAGGAGACCCGCCTCAACGATGCCGGCATCCACCGTTACCGCGACATCGCCGCTATGCGCGCCGCCGACGAGGCCGCGCTGGAGGCCCGGCTGGGCTATGGCAGCGGCCGCATCGCCAGCCAGCAATGGCGCGAGCAGGCCG
>CAXUMU010000063.1:345-4003 GCA_964252145.1 uncultured Sphingomonadaceae bacterium | reverse complement strand
GCCGACCTGCTGGCGAACGGCCGCCTGAACGAGCAGCGCGAGCGCTTCGGCCGATAATCGCCTGCGGCTGTGGCATGCGTCACAGCAGGTTCAGCTTCGGCGGGGCACTCCGCCTCCATCACGGAGACGCCGCCATGAAGTTCCCCAGCCCCGACAGCTTTACCCGCCACGCCGCCTGCCCGGTTGCGGACCCGCCGCTGACCGAACTGGAGCGCAAGGTGGTCCACCTGGGCCGCACCGATGCGGATCGCGGCAACCGCAGCCGCCCGCCCAGCCCCCTGTTGGCCAGGCTGGTCGGCGCGCTTACCGGCGTCCGTCCGGTGCAGCCACTGGCCGAGGAACGGCTGGAGGCGCTCCGCCGCTACGCCTGCGCCGCGCGCCGCCGCGAGGCGGGGACGCCCACGCTGGCCGAGCAGCTCCGCGCCCTCGGCTTCTCGGCGGACGCGATCGGCACCGCGACCGCGCTGGCGCGGCGATAGGATTTCCACGATCCGTGCACCCCCGCCGGCGGGCGCCCAATACGCCGTTGCGCCCTAAGCTCCCGCCAGCGCGGGCGCCCTGCGAGTTGAGCGCTACCGCGCCTGGAGCGCCGCCTGCGCCGCCGCCAGCCGCGCGATCGGGACGCGGTAGGGCGAGGCGGAGACGTAATCGAGCCCGATCGTCTCGCAGAAGGCGATCGACGCCGGATCGCCGCCATGCTCGCCGCAGATGCCCAGCTTGATGTCCGGCCGCGTCGCCCGCCCGCGGTCGGCGGCGATCTGGATCAGCTCGCCCACGCCTTCCACGTCCAGGCTGACGAACGGATCGCGCGCATAGATCCCCTGATCGACATAGGTGCCCAGAAAGCGCGAGGCATCGTCGCGGCTGACCCCCAGCGTCGTCTGCGTCAGGTCGTTCGTGCCGAACGAGAAGAACTCGGCGTAGTCCGCGATCTCCCCGGCCTTCAGCGCGGCGCGCGGCAGCTCGATCATCGTGCCGACCAGATAGTCGACGCGCGCGCCCTTCTCGGCGAACACCGCCTCGGCCGCCTTGTCGATCACCGCCTTCATCAGCTCCAGCTCGCGCCGCGTCGCGACCAGCGGGACCATCACCTCGGGAATTGGCGCAGCACCGGTGCGCGCGGCCACGTCCACCGCCGCCTCGAAGATCGCGCGCGCCTGGATCTCGTAGATCTCGGGATAGGTGACGCCCAGCCGGCAGCCGCGATGGCCCAGCATCGGGTTGAACTCGTGCAGCTCCGCGGCGCGGCGGCGCAGCGCCTCGATGCCGATGCCGGTGGCGCTCGCGACCTCGGCGAATTCGGCCTCCTCGTGCGGCAGGAACTCGTGCAGGGGGGGATCGAGCAGGCGGATCGTCACCGGCAGCCCGGCCATGATCTCGAAGATGTCGGCGAAATCGGCGCGCTGCTCGGGCAGCAGCTTGGCGAGCGCGGCGCGCCTGCCCTTCTCGTCCTCGGCCAGGATCATCTGGCGGACCGCGGTGATGCGGGCTGCATCGAAGAACATATGCTCGGTGCGGCACAGCCCCACGCCTTCCGCGCCGAAATCGCGCGCGGTGCGGCAGTCGAGCGGCGTCTCGGCATTGGTGCGCACCTTCAGCCGGCGCACCTTGTCCGCCCACACCATCAGCGTGCCGAAATCGCCGGCCAGTTCGGGCTGCACCGTCGCCACCGCGCCCAGCATCACCTCGCCGGTGGCGCCATCGATCGTGACGATGTCGCCCTCGCGGATCTCGCGGCCCGAGACGCGCGCGATCCGCGCCTTGGCGTCGATCGAGAGCGTGCCCACGCCCGACACGCACGGCCGGCCCATGCCGCGCGCCACCACGGCGGCGTGGCTGGTCATGCCGCCGCGCGCGGTGAGGATGCCCTTGGCGGCGTGCATGCCGTGAATGTCTTCCGGCGACGTCTCGATCCGGATCAGGATCACCGCGTCGCCCATCTCGGCGCGCTTCTCGGCGGTGTCGGCGTCGAACACCGCCATGCCGGAGGCGGCACCGGGCGAGGCCGGCAGCCCGCGCGCGATCACGTCGCGCGGCGCCTTCGGGTCCAGTGTCGGGTGGAGCAATTGATCGAGCGCGCCTGGCTCGACGCGGGCGACCGCCTCCTCCTCGCCGATCAGCCCTTCCTCGGCCATGTCGACCGCGATCTTCAGCGCGGCCTTGGCGGTGCGCTTGCCCGCGCGGGTCTGCAGCATCCACAGATGCCCGCGCTCCACCGTGAACTCGATGTCCTGCATGTCGCGGTAATGCGTCTCGAGCAGGTCGAACACGCGGGCGAGCTCGCCGTAGACCTGCGGCATCGCCTCCTCCATCGAGGCCGCCTTGGCACCGGCCGCCTCGCGCGCGGCGCGCGTCAGATATTGCGGCGTGCGGATGCCGGCGACGACGTCCTCGCCCTGCGCGTTGATCAGGAACTCGCCATAATAAGCGCGGTCGCCCTTGGCCGGATCGCGTGTGAAGGCCACTCCCGTCGCCGAGGTGTCGCCCATGTTGCCGAACACCATCGCCTGGACGTTGACCGCAGTGCCCCAGTCGCCGGGAATGTCGTTCAGCCGGCGATAGACCTTGGCGCGGTCCGACTGCCACGATCCGAACACCGCGCCCACCGCACCCCACAGCTGGTCGTGCACGTCCTGCGGGAACGGCCTGCCCCACTGCTCCTCGACGATTCCCTTGTACTGCGCGACCAGCGCCTTCCAATCCTCCGACGAAAGCTCGGTATCGAGGCTGAAGCCCTTGTCTTCCTTGGCGATCTCCAGCGCTTCCTCGAACGCGCCGTGATCCAGTTCCAGCACCACGTCGGAATACATCTGGATGAAGCGGCGGTAGCTGTCCCACGCGAAGCGCGCATCGCCGGACGCGGCGGCGAGCCCCTCGACCGTCCGGTCGTTGAGACCCAGGTTGAGCACGGTGTCCATCATCCCCGGCATCGACGCGCGCGCGCCCGAGCGCACCGAGACGAGCAGCGGATCGGCGGCGTCGCCGAATTTCTTGCCGGTCACCTGCTCGATATGGGCGAGGCCCGCGGCGACCTCGACGCGCAAGCTCGCGGGGAAGGCCTGACCTTCGTCGTAATAGCGCGTGCACATCGCGGTCGAGATAGTGAAGCCGGGCGGGACCGGTAGGCCAATCGAGGCCATCTCGGCGAGGTTCGCACCCTTGCCACCAAGCAGGTTGCGATCGCCCTTCCCGCCATCGGACACGCCGCCGCCGAAGCGGGACCCGCGATTCTCCTTGCCGGGCGCGATCTCCGCGGACCACAGGGTAGCGCCGGTATCGGCGGCAAGAGCGTGAACCGTCGCGTCGACGTCGGTCACGTACATTCGGCCCCCGGCGACGATCGGCGTCGCCGCCAGCCGCTCGCGCGTGGAGCCGCCGTTGATCGACGCCGTCCACGTCCGCGCGGGCGTCGCGCCGATCGCCAGCTGTCCCATCGACTTCGCGGCATTGCCCCCCGACTGGGTCCGGCTGTCGTTGGCCGCCGGCGCGGGGAGAAGCACCTGGCTGTCGGCGAGCGTCTTGTCGGTGTCGACACCGTTTTCCGAGGCGAGGATGTTGACGCGGGTGCCCACCGTCGGCGTCTTCTTGGGCCCGCCCTTGAACACGCCGCACGCGCCGAGCGCGAGCAGCGCCGCGAGCGCGGCCGACGCCCGGAAAG
>CAXUMU010000063.1:0-335 GCA_964252145.1 uncultured Sphingomonadaceae bacterium | reverse complement strand
GTGCCCCGATCCAATAATCTATCGATCGCATCGCGCAATTCGGCGAGCGCAGCCATGGCGGCGGCGAAATCCTCCGCGGCGACGGCGAATGCGGCGCGGGGCTCGACGGAGTCGAGCGCGGCCAGCAGATCGGATTCGGCGGGTTCCGGGCTGTAAGCTTCCCCCACCCCATTCGTCCCGAGCGAAATCGAGGGACCAGTAGCGTCGGGCACAATCGAGGCACTGGGTTTCTCGGTTTCGCTCGAAGGCATGTCTCGACTTCGCTCGGCGCGAACGGTGGTGGGTTGCGCTTCCTTCTTGAGGATGTTGGCGGCGCGCTTGTAGCCGGCGAGAAG
>CAXUMU010000062.1:0-12468 GCA_964252145.1 uncultured Sphingomonadaceae bacterium | reverse complement strand
AGGCGCAGGGCATCACGGTCGACCGCGCCCATGTGCTCGCCACGCCGGGGCTCGATGCCCACTCCAGCTACGTCGCGCTCAGCCGCCACCGGCATGACGTGCAGTTCCATTATGGCCGCGACGACTTCGACTCACCCGAGCGGCTGGCGCGCGTGCTCGGCCGCGAGCGCGCCAAGGACAGCACGCTCGATTATGCCCATGTGCGCGAGCGTATTGCCGACGAGCGAGGCTATCGCGGTTCGGCCGAACCAGCCGCCGAGCACAGCGTCACCCAGGAGGTGCGCCGCCGCAGTCCGTTTGCCGGTCTCAACCTCAGCCGGGCCGACGATCGGGCACCCGGCCTCTCCCGCGACTCCTTCAAGGGGCTCGGGCTCGGCCGCGCCGCCACCAGCATCGCCGCACAGCCCGCGCCGCTGGACCGGGCGGTGCAGGGCTATGCGCGGGCGTTGGAGGATGTCCGGTCGATGGAGCGTCAGGGGTTGAAGCCGCTCGGCTGGCAGCAGAATGCGTTCGCCCAAGCGCGCGACGCGCTGAACGGTGCCCGCGCCAGCGGCCACCATGATCTATCGGCAGCGGTCGCTCGCGATCCGACGCTCGTCGCCGAAGCGGCCGGGGGCCGCACCGCGCGCGCGATCCGCGCCATGCAGCTTGAGGCGGAGGTGCGCACTAACCCGGAGCTGCGCGCCGATCGGTTTGTGGCGCAGTGGCGCCAGCTCGGCGAGCGGCGTGACGGCCTCACCGGCTGGCAGGACGAGGATGCTCGGAAAGGGATCGAGACGCGCATGCGCGCGCTCGCCAAAGGTTTGGAGAAGGACCTGGCGCTCGACCGCGCCTTGGCGGCGCGTCGCGGTCAGCTCGGGCTCGGTCCGCGCCAGGCGCTCGAATGGAGCCCCGGCAGCCGCTCGGGCGACTTGGGGCGCGAGCTTGCCGACCGGACGCGCGGCCGATCGCTTGCCCAGACGCTGATGGATTCGCTCGGCAGCGGCCGCAGCCGCGATGTCGGACTCAGTCTGTAATGGAGGATGCCATGGACCATCAGGTGATTGAAGCGCAGCCGGACAGCGATGCGGGTGCGCTTGCCGCGTTCGAGCGGATGAGCGGCCAGCTCGCCATGCTGACCGCCGCGGTGGAGGGGTTCGCCGCGCGGCAGGCGCGGATCGAACAGCGTGATTACAGCCAGGACCTGGCACAGCTTGCCGAGCGTCAGGACAGGATGATCGGCGTCATCAACACCCTCGCCGATCGGCCAGGAGTGAAGCTCACCCCGGACGGCTTTGCGGAAAGCGTCGGAAAAGCAGCCGCCAAGCTGCGCGCGCCGGACCAGACCGCGCTCGCTTCCGCACAGGCGGCGATAGGCGATGCACGCACCGCCATGGCCAGCGTCGTCGCAAGCGCTCGCACAAGACAGGCGCAGCGCGACGCGCTGATCTGGGCCACCACCATGGCAATGGGAGTGACCGCGCTGCTGCTCGCGCTCACGCCGCTCCTCATCAACACGCTCTGGCCGGCAGCGGCGGAGGACCGCGCCGCTGCTATCCTCCACAAGAGCCGGTGGGAGGCCGGCATGGAGTTGATGGCGAGCGGTGACCCCGCACGCTGGCGCCAACTCGTCGACGCCGACACCTTCCAGCACGACACCGCGCAGGCAGTGACGGCGTGCCGGAACCGAGCCGACTCGGCTGCGCGACCGGTGCGCTGTTCGATCGAGATTGCGCCGAACGGAGTAGCGGTACGAGTTCTGCCGCGCCAGTAGCTCATGCCCCTGGGATGGAGGTACCGTCCCTACCCTTAGGTCTATGCCGGAACTCGTTTTAAGTGCGGCAGGCGCCGCGCGAGGAGCATGTGGAAGGCACTGCAGAGGACGGCGGTTCCGAAAGCTATCGTCGCCTCAAGCCTCTCGGCGAGGCGACGGTTATGGCCGAGCTAGGCGAAGATACGCCCGACCACCCAGCACCGCGGATGGACGACGAGACTGACTGGTCAGTGACCCTTAAGGTGGTATGCCAAGGACAAAGGTGGCTCGGCGTCGCGAGTTACGGATCGAGGGTCAGGTATGAAGCGTCGGGGTGCGATCATCATATGGATGCTGTTGGTCGCAGCGGCGCCTCATCGCGCTGCCCCGAAGCGGGCGACCCCAGCTCGTCCGGCTGTTCAGCAAACACCCTACCAAAAAGCAATCGCGTCCGCGCTCGCGGACTTCCGCGCTCCTAAAGACGAGTTTGCGGCAGGGCCGCCTTCCGCTGATCCCGGCTTCAATGGCACTCCGTTCAAGATTACGCATTCCATGTCTCAGGGAACCGGCGTCATCTTTTACACTTATAAGGGCCGCGCGCTAACCATGTACGTAACCGAAATGAATCTACGAGATAGCGCGAACCCTCTCGAATATCTGATGCTCGGCCTAAATCAGAAATTCGGTCCCGGCTACGAGGCGCAAAACGGATTTGGCGCGCGCGTAGACGTAACCCAAGACGTGACGACGCGAGATGGCTTGTTCGTGCTTTCCGGTCCCGTGGGGTTGGATAGTCCGGATTATCCAAGCGGCAAAAGAGACGAGTTTTGGGTCAGGATGGAGCTGGACGGCCCATCAGCCAAGGCTTTGATGATGGATACAGATGCTGTCATAGAGGGGGATTATGCGAGCCTCCCAGGTGGACGTTCGGGGCTTTGCGCATCAGATTTCGACAAGGCAACCTTCAACTCCCCTATTGAAACTCAACAATCACATGCGGGATCGGCGCCAATATCAAAAGGATTGCTCTTGTTCGCCGCTCTACAGGCGCGATTATCAAAGAGTGGCTTTCGCAAGAGTGATGGCGTGGATTGCCGCCGGATAGAACGCATTATACAGTAAGACTGCCATTTAAGGGCTGCGAGTATCAGGAATTTCCTCGTTGTTCCTTGAGTGAAAACGTGTGCTTGATCATTAGTGCTTCGATCTCGGGCGCGGGGGAGATTATCGGTGTCGGAGACAGTCAACGAGCGTGCTGTAGACTATTCCGGCGCGCTATTGAAGGTTGAGCGCGCGAAGGCTCACCTTGCTGAACTTGACTATGCCGTTTTCCGGTATCTCCGCACAAAGCCCTATCGAATAAGCGTCGTGCAGGACTTTGAGACGGGGAAGGCCGGTTTCGAGATCGCTCTCAAAGAGGGCCCTCCAGTTGGATTGGCTCTTCTTCTGATCGGTGACACTGTGCATAATCTTCGCTCCACGCTCGATCATATTGTGAGCGCATGTGCGATCGCATGCGGCCGAACGCCCAAGGGCACCTACTTTCCGATCAGCCAGACACGAGATGGGATAGAGGCCGTAGTCAAGGAAAAGGCCGGGAAGGCTGGAGAGCGGGCGCTTCAGGTCTGCCTCGACCTTAAGCCCTACCCGGGAGGGTATGATGCTCTGGTCAGTCTCAATGAACTGGATTTGGTAGACAAGCATCGCCTCTTGGTCGGCGTAGCGGCCGCTGGGCATCTGCGAGGCCGGTATCTTCATCGTCTCGGGCAACCTCAGATCAGGGTCGACGCGCCTGTCTACTTTCTTGGCGACCAGGTGCAGCACGTACCAGCGCCCCCCGGCTATGAGGGAGAGGTGCCATTCGAGATGGGCTTTGCCGTTGACGTAGTGTTCCCCGCCAATGGACCTCAAGGCGGCGATCCTTGCGTTGCCACGCTTTACGAATTCGCGGACATCGTTGGGGAGATAGTAGCTCTGTTCCAGCGAGATGTGGCCACTGTCACGTCAACTATGTAGTTGCCAGCTCACCCCTGCTCTCCCCATATCAAATTAGGTCGATCGATGATGGCCATAGTTCGTTACGTCAATCCTCGCCGCCGCGCCTGCGCCGCTCCCGGCATAGCACATTGCCCGCAGCTGCATGGCTAGCGCGCCGCTAGCGTCTGCCCGGGGCTCCATGCACTCGCCTGCCTCGATATTGTCCGCCACCAAACGATCGTGGCATGCGGCGCAGGTGGTTTCCACGTGCATGCCCTAAGTGTGGGGCGAAGTGTGGGACGCGCAGTGTACGCTAATAAAAAAACCCGCCTAATATCAATATCCTAGCAGATGTCGTTGGCGGATTCCCGCTCCGCCACTTCGGAACAACGGTGGGCACTCCGCCCGCCGCCGTGGCTACGCCGTTAGCCGAGAGCAACCGCAGCAGGCTGCTCTTTGACCCCATGATACGAACTTCCTCGCGATCGACCTCCACCCGTTGCGCCAGCGCGCGCAGATGATCGCGGCGGTAGCCGCCGCCCTCCAGACGGATGCGCCCGCGCGCGGCAGAAGCGAACTTGCGCAGCATCGTCGGCGTGATCGCTTGCTGGGCCGAGCTGAGAAGCAGCGCCGAGGCGCGCTCGGCATCCGCGCGCGCCTGATCGCGCGTCGCCTTGAGGCCGTCGATGCGATCCTTGAGCGCGGGATCGTCGAGATCGGCGACACCGCTTTCGATCGCGTCATAGAGCCGCTTCAAGCGCAGCTCGGTCTCGGCGGCTTTCCGGTTCAGCCCCGCGATATGCTCGCGGCGCCGGTCGGAGCGCTCCTGCCGGCGGTCGAGAACATCGGCCAGCACGTCTTCCAGCCGGTCGGGATCGAGCAGCCGATCCGACAGATAGCCCGCAACGAGATCGTCGAGCCGCTCCATCGCGACGGTCATGCCTTCGCAGGCGGTCACACCCTGCCGCGCCTTCATCGAGCAGGTGTAGTAGCGGTAGCGCCCGCCCTTGCCCGTGCGGATCGTCATGGCCCCGCCGCACTTGCCGCAGAAGATCAAGCCGTCAGCAGCGTCGGGCCGCCGACGACCTGCGGATGGGCGACCTTCGGGCTGCGCGCTTTCAGGTGCGCCTGCACCGTGTCGAACATCGCTTGGTCGATGATCGGCGGAACCTCGACCGCGATCACTTCATCGACAGGCTTCAACTCTTTCGTCTTGCCGCGCTTGTTGACCTGGTGCCGCCCGGCATAGGTGTGGCGCGTCAGCATCCGATGCACCGTGCCGATGCCCCAGCGTCCGCCGTCGCGGGTGAAGATGCGGCGCTCGTTGAGGTGCTTGGTAATCGTCTTGACGCCCATCGGGCCGGACGTGCCATCGCCTTCCAGCGCCAGCTTGAACGCCAGCCGCACCGTGTCGGCATGGAGCGGGTCGATCTCCAGCTTCTTCTTGACCTTCGCCCCGCGCTGTTCGGCCGCGACGACGCGATAGCCGATCGGCGGCAGCGAGCCGTTCTAGAAGCCCTGGCGGGCGTTCTCCTTCAACGCCCGCAGGACGTGCTTGGCGTTCTCCTTCGACTGATATTCATCGAACAGCGCCATGATCTGGCGCATCATCACATGCATCGGATCGTCGCCCATCTCCTGCGTGATCGACAGGAGCTTGACGCCGTTCTTGGCGAGCTTGCGAACGTAAAACTCCAGCTCGAAATGGTCGCGGAAGAAGCGTGAGAAGCTGTGGACCACGACGACATCGAACGGCGCAGGCTTGGACGTGCCCGCCTCGATCATGCGCTGGAACTCCGGCCGGCGATCGTTGGTCGCGGACGCACCCGCCTCGACGAACGTATCGACCAGCTCCAGCCCGCGCGACAGGCAATAGGCTTCGCCCTGCTTGCGCTGGTCAGGGATCGAGACGTCATGCTCGGCCTGCCGGGCCGTCGAGACGCGCAGGTAGAGGGCGGCGCGCAGCGGCACGGTCATGGCAGCGAACTCCTCACATCATTGGCACGGCCCGAACAGCTCATCGAAGACATCGCCGAACCACGCCTCGAACACGTCCACTTCGACCGTCGTGACCGGGATGCGTTCGGGCCAGTCGTCGGTGACGACCCAGGTCGAAAGATCGTCCTTGGGCGGCCGCCCGACGCCCAGCCGGACGGCAAACGCCATCTGGGCGTAGTCGAGCAGATCGTCCGGGCAGTGGCGGGGACGGCGCGGGGTTCGGCGACGGGGCTTGCGAGGCGCGGCCATTCGGACAGGGTGCCGTCCGCCCGCCCCGCGCGCAAAACCGCAGACGCGGCGTAGCGCAGATAGGAGGCAACGGCGGCGCACGTCATGGAGCGCTCCACGGGTTGACGACGGTAATGCCGCAGTCGGCGAAGTCCGCGACGTTGCGAGTCGCCAGCCGCGCGCCGCGCGAGCGGACGATCGCGGCAATCTGCGCGTCGATCTGGCTGATCGGCCTGCCGGCCTGTTTCCGACCAGCGGCGATCTCGGGATAGGCAGCCGCCGCGTCGGTATCGAACGGCAGCACCCGCCCGGCCAGATCGATCTCGAACATCGGTCGCGCCGCCGCCAGCAGATCGTCGCGGCGGCGGCCTTCGGGCATCAGCGCGAGGCCGTAGAAGATTTCCGCCTGCGTCAGCGTAGTTGTGAACACGCCCGCGATCGGCTGCTCGCCGATCCACGCCATCACGGCCGCGTCGGGCTCGCGCCGCATCAGCTCGGAAATGACATTGGTGTCGAGGACGATCATTCGCCGAAGTCCACCGGCGGCCGGATGGCCTCGCGCGGCGTGACGGGAAGATCGACCCCGCCCAGCGCGCCGAACCGCTCATGGATGGCATGGCCGAGATGGCGTGGACGCGGCAGCTCGGTCGAAAGCGCCGAGCGCAGGATGTCCCGCGCTTCGTCCTCCATCGACCGGCCGTGGATGGCCGCGCGGACGCGAAGCCGGTTCTTGATTGCGTCGTCGATGTTTCGGATCGTCATCACGGCCATGGCGACCTCCATAAGTCAATGACAGCATGATAGTCGATGACAGCGGAGAAAGCAAGATTGAGAGGGTTCCCCGGCCCGGAACGCGGTTGGCAGTTGACGTTAAGGTCAGGTGGTCAGGATCACGGCAGCGGCCCGAACAGCTTGTCCAGCTCGTCGCGCATATAGCCCTCGACAACGCGCAGCTCGGCGTCGCCGATCGGCACGATCGCGGGCCAGTCGTCGGTGACGACGATCGGGCCGTCATCCTTGCGGCGGCGCTTTGGCGGCTCCTTGGATTCGGGCGGCGGGATCTCCATGCCCTTTCCCCAGCCGCGCGGCAGCCGGCGTCTGCGGTGTAATATGCGATGGAAAGCGTCTTCGTGGTCCAGACCGGCCAGCAGATCGTCCGCCGCCAGCTCGACGTGCCGCCGACGCTCACGATCCGCGCGGGCTATCCGCTCCGCGTGGCCGTGACTCGCGACCTGGTGCTCGACCCTGTGGGAGTAGCCCGATGACGAAGCTGAAGCTGGGGCCGCTCGCCGACGACCGGCCGGTCAAGCTCGCCGTCGAATTGCCCGCCGCCGTGCACCGCAATCTCGTTGCCTATGCGGCGGCCCTGGCGGCGGAAACCGGCGGCGCGCCGGCCGCGCCTGAGAAGCTCGTCGCGCCGATGATCGCCAGGTTCATGGATACCGATCGGGGTTTTCGGCGGCGTCGGACAAAGACGACTGACGGCCGCCGCTTCAATGCCCCATGAACTTCTTGAAGCGATCCCGGCCCTCGGCCTCCGTGACGGCCTGTTGCGCGTTTGCGCACTCGTCGCTGCGCACGGAACCGGTGCGACATCCCGCGACGATCCGCCTCGCCTCATCGAGGTTCGCCGCCAGATACTCCGTGCCGCGCGCGCCGGCCGCTGGCGCCACCGTGGGAGCGGACGCGCCGGCCTCGGTAATTCGCGCAGGCGGCGAGATGACGGGGCGGAGGACGAACCCGGCGCCGAAGCCGACCAACAATGCGACGATGATGAAGATGAGCGTTCGACCTTGAAGCATGACGCGGCTCCTCAACAATGCGGACTATCGCGGGTTTCTTCTTTGATTTCAAAGACAAGAGCATAGCGCATTTTGACGAAAAAGAGAAACCGCCGGAGGACCGGATTGCGATTGTCTTCGCGCCAGTAGCCCGAGAAGCCGGTGAGCGCCGGACCTTGCTCGCCGTGGATCGGACGGAACACGACATCGGGATAGCCCGCGCCGGTGGAGCCCTCGCAGACCACGGTTATCGCCGTCCCGCCGCCCAGCACGCTGAGGATCGACTCGCGGCTGGATTGAAGCATCCTTATGTCCGGCTTCGCCCCTGATAGGGCGAGATGTCCGAGCAGCACATCGCTCGTCTCCGGGCCGGGGTCTGCAATCGGCAGCACGAAACGCTCGCCGCGCAGATCGGTCCAGTTGACGACGTTTCTCTCAGCCAGCTTGTGACCGGCCGGCAGCGCCACGAAGACCCGCTCGCTCCATAGCGGCTCGCATCGAACGCCCTGCTGACCGACCGGACTCGTCAGGATCATGATGTCGACGGTGCCTGTGTCGAGCCCGGCAAGAAGCACATCGCGATCCGCCTCGACGCACTCGACTTCGACACCTGGGTTCGCATCGTGCCAACTCATCATCGTCGCACGGAGGTTGCCAGCCGACACCGGGCTGTTGTGGCCGAGCCGTAGTCCTCCCGCGAGGCCTTGTCCGGCCGCTCGCATCATGGCGACGAGCTTATCCGCGTTCATGACCATCGGCCTCACACCGCGCAGGAAAATGCTGCCCGCAATGGTAACCGTTACGCCGGCCCGCGAACGCTCGAAGATCGGCATCCCAATCGTCCGCTCCAGCTTCATAATATTCCGACTGAGCGTCGATTGCTCAATCTCGAGAGCACGAGCTGCGCGATAGAAACTTCCATGATCGGCCGCCGCGATGGCGTAACGCAATTGACGGACGTCGAAGGTCATACGTGATGCCAAATCTCTTCCGACGGTACTGGCGCCCGCTTGTCTTGCTTCTCCGCTAATTTCGCCGTGTGCCGGGCTAGAACTCGTTCAATCGCGTAAGTCGCACACTTTGCGGCGGAGCTGTTTCAGCGCACTCAGAAATCGTGAATTCAGTCTTCGAAGCCGATGGACCGGTAAGCCGCGTCCACTGAGCTCTGAGCGCTACCCGATTGCGAAGCTCTCTCCCGGAGGCCTGTCGCGCTCGCCCAGGTTTTCGAACTCGGGACAGTAGCGCGCTACTGGCGCCTCGAGATCAATCAAGCCTCGATCCGCGAGCATATGAACGCACCTCGCGGTCATGCCCTTGGTCCAGGAGAACATCGGCTCAACCGTGTGCTCGATGGGGAGACCGCCCATATTAGCCATCGTGGGCGGCGTCGATGATAGCAGGGCAACGGCCAGTAAGGGCGGTCGAATGCGCCGCATTGCTTAATGTCCCAATATCCTGGTCGTCTATCAAGCCGCCACCCGCTCGATGCCGATCAGCGCCAGCAACTCATCACCCGAGTCATAGATCGCCCTGCTGTCGAGCAAGCGGCGGCTCGATCCGTCGACCAGCACCAGCGTCGGCACACCTGATCCACCGACCTCGCGCATCCTCTTCTGGCCCGTCGCAAGACGGTCGGCATTGGTGGACAACAGCGCCGCCGGGCGGGTCTCGAACATTGTGGCGGCGTCGGCAAAGCGGCCTCCCTCAGCACGGCGGCGAGAGTCACTGCATCGGTGACATCGCGGCCGGCAACGTAGCGTGCCTCCTGCACGGCCTTCAACGCGTCGGCCTCGCGACCGGGCTGGTCCACCGCCACGGCGGTGAGAGCGAGGACGGCATTGGTTGAATCGAACGCGGTTCCGGGCGCCTCCAGCACCTGGCGGCGATAGGCTTCGGTAAAGGGCTGCCCCGTCAGCGCGGCGATGCGCTGGTCGTTCTTCCAGGCATAAACGGCGAACTAGGTCGTCATCACGCGGCCGGGACCGGAAAACAGTCCGGTCGGGCGGAGGCTGACCTCAACGCCGGCGGTGCGCAGGCGGGCGATGCCGGATGTGGCGGCGTAGCACCAGCCGCACAGCGGATCGTAGAGGTAGATGAGAGAACGCATGGGATCTGCCTTTCAGGATCGTCGATCAATGAGGGGCGCTTCGGCGTTCGACGAGCAGCGCGACCGCCCAGATGGCGAGGCCGCCGAGCGCCAAGCCGCAGCCGACCCATCCGGTCGAGGCCCAGCCGTATCCGGCAGCAATGGCGATGCCGCCGAGCCACGGGCCGAGCGCGTTGGCGGTGTTGAACGCCGAGTGGTTGAGCGCCGCCGCCATCGCCTGCGCGTCGCCGGCCACGTCCATCAGCCGCGTCTGCAGCACCGCGCCCAATCCGCCGCCGACGCCGATCGCCGCCACCGCCGGCACGATCGATTAAAGGCGCGGGGCGGCGAACGGGTAGATCGCCAGCGCGACGGCGCTGAACGCGAGCAGCCCGCCCGCCACCGGCATAAGCGCGCGATCGGCGAAGCGCGGCACGACGATGTTGCCCGCGGTCATGCCGACGCCGAACACCGCCAGCACGACCGGCACCGCATAGCTGGGCGAGTGCGTTACCGCCGCGAGCGTGGACGCGAGATACGTGTAGACCGCGAACATCCCGCCGAAGCCGATCGCGCCGATAGCCAGCGTCAGCCAGACCTGCGCTCGCCCGAGCGCGCCAAGCTCGCGCAGCGGTGAGGCGTGACCGTCCGGCCGGTCAGGCGCCACTACGGCCAACACCAGCGCCACGGTCAACGCCGCCAGCACCGCCACCACGCCGAAGCCCCAGCGCCAACCCAGCCATTGGCCGAGCAGGTTGGCGAGCGGCACGCCGACGATGGTGGCGATGGTGAGGCCCGTCATCACCCGCCCAATCGCTACCGTCCGCCGTTCGGGCGGCACCAGCCCCGCCGCGACCAGCGCGGCGACGCCGAAATACGCGCCGTGCGGCAGCCCTGTCGCGAAGCGCAGCGCGAGCAGCGCGGCGAAGCTTGGCGCGAACGCGCTCAGCGCATTGCCGAGCGCGAACCATCCCATCAGCAGCACCAGCAGGGTGCGTCGGCTCAGCCGCGCGCCCGCCACCGCGAACAGCGGCGCGCCGACGACCACGCCCAGCGCATAGGCGCTGATGACGTGACCGCCGTCGGCGCGTCGACGCACATGCCCTTGCTGAACGCGGGCAACAGACTCATCGTCGCGAACTCGGTGGTGCCGATCGCAAAGCCGCCCAGCGCCAGCACGGCGTGGACGAGCCCTGGCGACCAGGCGGGCCGCGTCGTCGAGACCGGTTCGGCCAGGGCCCCGGTCATCGCTCAGTATGCGACCGAGATGCGCTGGCGCGGGTGGGCGCCGCTCTCGACCTCGTCGAGCAGCGCGACCGCATAATCGGGAATCGAAATGCGGCTCTCGCCGTCCGGCCCGGTCATCAACTGGTCGCCGCCGACGCGATATTGGCCGGTGCGTTCGCCCGGCGCAATCAGCGCGGCGGGGCAGACGAAGGTCCAGTTCAGCTCGGTCTCGCCGCGAAGGCGGTCGAGGAAGGCGGCAGTCTTGAGCGATCCCCCCTTCCACTCAGCGGGGAAGTCGGGCTGATCGACCAGCCGCTGGCCGGGCGCGACCTCGAGCGTGCCCGCGCCGCCGACGGCCACGAGGCGGCCGCCGGACCGCTTGACCGCCTCGATGATCGACCCGACACCCTTGCCGTGCTCGTCGCGGCCGGGGTTGAAGGCGCTGACCACGACGTCATGGCCCGCGATTGCTGCGGCCAACTGATCCTGATCGGCGACATCGGCCTTCGCGACAGTAAGCTTGTCATGATCGGGCAGCTTGTCGGGGTTGCGCACGATGGCGGTAACGTCATGCGCCCGCTCGAGAGCCTCCGCGAGGATGCCGCTGCCGACGAACCCCGTCGCACCAATGATCGCGATCTTCATGTTCCAATCCTTCCAAGTTGAAATAGCGCAGGTCGAGTGGGGCAGGACCGCAACACCCAGCTTGCAAATTGGTTATACCGGTCTATCTAATCGGCGTGAGAGGCATGTCAAGGAGGGGGTTACGATGCAAAATGTGACCGACAGCAATCGGACCGGGCGCGAGCGCCTGCTGGCGACGGCGCGCGACCTCTTCACGCGGCGCGGCGCGTCAAACGTCGGGATCAACGACGTGACCGATGCAGCCGGCGTCGCGAAGATGACGCTCTACAATAATTTCGCGTCGAAGGAGGCGCTTACGCTGGCGGTGTACGAGGAGATGACGCAAGCTACCCTGCGCGAGCTCGGCGAGATGCAGACCGAAGGTCATTCGGAAGAGGGCCGCATCCTCGCACTGTTCGATCACCTGAGCGGAACAGCCGACGGAGCCGATCCGCGCGGCTGCCCCTTCATCCATGCCAGCCTTCAGGCCGCCGAATCCGCAGGACCGATTCACGCGCTGGTTCGGTCCTACAAGCGCGCGCTCCGCGAACACGTCCTGGATATACTCGATGAACGACGCCCGCATCGCGCCGAACTCGCCGACCAGATCGTCATCCTGCTCGACGGCATGGCCACCGAGGCCTATTTGGGGGGCGTGGCGCACCCGGTCGATGCCGCGAAGCGCGCGGCGAGGACCCTGCTCCGGGCGGCGCGATCCCTCGTTCGCCGTTGAGTACGGTTACCCGGTTGCGGCGGCGCGCTAGGTTGTAGTGACGATTTAACTATTTGAGCCATAGCATGATGCTGGCGAGTTT
>CAXUMU010000061.1:0-12485 GCA_964252145.1 uncultured Sphingomonadaceae bacterium | reverse complement strand
CGCTGATCGTGAACGACTACCTCGTCGGCTGGCTGGCGGCGACCGGAGCGATGGCCGCGTTGCGGCGGCGCGCAACCGAGGGCGGCAGCTATCGCGTGCACGTCTCGCTCACACGCGCAGCGCTCTGGATCCTCTCCCTCGGCCGCTTCGACAAGGGCTATGCGAGATCGGCGGCCGGCTCACCTGGTGGACACGAACTGATCGACCCCGAACTGTTCCAGGCGGTCACGCCGCTCGGGCATTACCAGGGCGTGGCGGAATCCGTGCACATGTCCGGAACGCCGCGCGCCTTCCGGACGACGCTCGTTCCTCGCGGATCGTCCGAACTCGAATGGCTCGAATATTCCGATGCCTGACCGCCGCATCGGGCAAGCTACTGCTTGGGATAGCGAAATATGACCTACGAGCGCGCCGTTGCCGACATGAAGGCGCTCTATGCCGACTATATCGTGCACTGGAACCGGTGCGATGTTCCCGGCGTGATACGATTGTTCTCCTTTCCCTGGCTAGCAAACCTTGCCACTGGGATGATCGTCGTGGCGGAGCGCGGCATGCACCTGTCGATGTTGCCGCAGATATTCAACGACCTCAAGAGTCAGGGCTGGGCACGAACATCAACGGATCGCGTTGATGCTCACCCGATGGGCGACGACATCGGTCTCCTCGAGGTGGATTACGTGCGGTACCGCGCCGACGACAGCGTTCTGGCACGCGGCCGCGCGCAATATTTTGCGCGCCGGGACCAATCCGGCTGGAGGTTCGTCGCTGCGATGGACCCGCCGGCCCGGCCAGAGGGTGCCGCATTCGGCAGCGGCTGACCTCGGTGGCGCAGGTGCCGGTGGGCGTTGCCGAGCGGCCGGTCCGGCGGCGGGGCTCGACGTCCAAGAGAGCGGGTTACAACGATCGAAGGCAACGGGAGCAGGCGGGTGGAGGCAGGTCTTGCGGCGTTGGCGGGAGCGGAACGCAGCGTCGTTGCCGCCGCGCTGTCGCGCGCGTCGCTGCGCGACATGATGGCGGCGGCGGAGGCGCGACGCTCGCCACCCGCGGCCCGCTCGTGACCTATTCGCGCAAGGTCTTCATCCCTCTCACCCGGCTGTGTCGCGACGTCTGCCATTACTGCACCTTCGCAACGACGCCGCGGCGTGCCGTGAAGGCCTCTCTCAGCCCGCAACAAATGCTGGAAATCGCTCGTGCCGGCGAGAAAACGGGCTGTCGCGAGGCGTTGTTCACGCTGGGCGACCGCCCGGAGGATTGGTATCCGGCAGCCCGCAAAGCGCTCGCCGAACTCGGATACGCGTCCACGCTCGACTATCTGGGCGCCATGGCCGCGCTGGTGCTCGCCGAGACCGGACTGCTGCCCCCACCTCAATCCCGGCCTCATGGACGATGCCAGCCTGCACGGCTTCGCCCCGCCGCCGCATCGATGGGCGCATTGCTGGAGACGACGGCCGATCGCTTGCCCGACGCCGGCGGACCCCATCACGGATCCCCCGACAAGCTGCCGGCCGTGCGGCTGGAGGCGCTGTAAGCGGCGGGGCGCGCGCGCGTGCCGTTCAGGACCGGCCTCCTCATCGGCATCGGCGAGACCCGCGCCGAACGCGTGGATGCGCTGCTGGCGATCCGCGACAGTCATGCGCGTCATGGCCATGTCCAGGAAGCTATCGTCCAGAATTTCCGGGCGAAGCAGGGCACGCGCATGGCCAAGCGTCCCGATCTGCCGCGGAACGAGCATCTCTGGACGATCGCGGCCGCGCGCTTGATCCTGCCGCCCGAGATGACGATCCAGGCGCCGCCCAATCTCCAACGCGTCGATGAGCTCGCGTCGTTGCTGCGGGCCGAGATCAACGATTGGGGCGGCGTCACCCGTCACCCCCGATCACGTCAATCCCGAGGCTCCGTGGCCCCATCTCGATACGCTGAGCGCGGCGACTGCCGCCGCCGGCCGGGTGCTGACGCAACGGCTCGCGATCGGGCCGCGCTTCGCGCAGAACCCGGATCGCTGCTCGATCCCGCGCTCGTCTCGGCGGTCCGCCCCGCGGTCGATGCACGCGGGCTGCCGGTGCTGGATAGCTGGCGCCCGGGCACTCCCCAGCCGATGCCGATGGTGCTGACCGACGGCCACAGCGCCGACGCCGCGCGTGTGGAGGCGATCATCGCGCGAACTCGACGCGGCGAGCGCCTGGACGAAGCAGCCATCGTCCGGCTCATCGCCGCCGACGGGCCCGAACTGGCTGCGATCTTGGCTGCCGCCGACGATCTGCGGCGAACCGTCGTGGGCGAGGTCGTGACGCACGTCGTCAACCGGAACATCAACTACACCAACGTCTGGCTGTACAAATGCGGCTTCTGCGCCTTTGCGAAAGGCAGCACGAGAGCGGCGCGCGGCCCGGCCTATCGGCTCGACCTTGCCGAGGTCGGTCGCCGCGCCGCCGAAGCCTGGACGCGGGGCGCCACCGAGGTCTGCCTTCAGGGCGGCATCCACCCGGACTATGATGGCAAAACGTATCTCGCGATCCTGCACGCGGTGCGCGACGCTGCACCGAACATCCACATCCATGCCTTCTCGCCGCTCGAAGTGTCGCACGGTGCACGCACTCTCCGAATCATGTTCGGCCACGTCGAGAGCTATCATCCTCTGGCGCGCCACCTGCTGCGCATCCGCGATCTGCAGGAGGAGACCGGCGGTCTCACCGAGTTCGTGCCCCTCCCCTTCGTTCACGACGAGGTGCCGATGTGGCGCAAGGGCCTCGCCCGGTCCGGCCCGTCGCACGCGAGACGCTGCTCATGCACGCCGTCGCGCGGCTGGTGCTGCACCCGTTGATCGAGAATATCCAGGCGAGCTGGGTGAAGCTCGGCGAAGCCAGCGCGGTGCTCGCCCTTGCGGCAGGCGTCAACGATTTCGGCGGCACCCTGATAGACGAATCGATCACCCGCGCCGCCGGCGGCCGCAACGGCCAGATGTGCGATCCGGTGCGCATGCCGCGCTGGCGGCGGCGGCCGGCCGCCCCATCCGCCAGCGGGACACGCTCTACGGCTCATCGGCGCGAGCGGCGCGCATTCCCAAAGAGGTGGCTGGCCAACGCGTTCTCGCCTGACAGCGCCAGCTCCGCGAGCGTGCGGGAGCCGATCCGCCGGATCAGCCTTTGTGTCGGCGGAATGCCCGTTCCAACGCGCCGAGATGATCCGCCATCTGCGTCTTGCCGATGTGCGAGTCCCGCGCGCTGTGCGCACCATGAAATGCACCCGGATAGACATGCAGCTCGACCGGCACGCCCGCCCGCGCGAGGCGGCGTGCATAGTCCATATCTTCCTCGAGGAAGAGATCGAGCGCGCCCGTGGTGATGAGGGTGGAGGGAAGCCCGGCCAGATCGGCCGCGCGAGCGGCCGCCGCATAGGGCGGCACGTCATCGCCTCCGGGTTCGCCGCCCAGCAGGCACGTCCAGCCGAACTTGTTGTCCACCCGCCGCCAGATGAACTCGCCCGTGTGCGGATGATCGCTGAACGACGAACGATCGTCGAGCATCGGACTGTGCAGATTGACCTGGATGATCCCGACTTCGCGGCGATCGCGCGCGATGAGCGCCAGCGCCGCGGCCAGCCCGCCGCCGGCGCTGTCTCCCCCCACCGCGATCCGGTCGCGGTCGACGTGCAAGCTCGCCGCGGCGTCGTGCACCCACTTGAGCGCCGCATAGCAGTCGTCGAGTTGGCTGGGGTAGACGGCCTCCGGAGCCAGACGATAATCGACCGAGACGACCACGCAGTCCAGCGCGTCAGCGATCCGCCTGTTCTGTGCGTCCTTGGCCACGGCCGAACCGAGCACATAGCCGCCGCCATGTATGTCCAGATATACCGGGCGGTCGAGGTCCTCGCCGGCGGGAGCGTAGACCAGCACCGGAACGTCCGGCGCACCGCTGGCCCCGGGCACGCGATGCTCTTCGCGGACGATGTCCGTCGTCTGCGTCGCCGGGACGAGCCGACCCATGACGTCTAGGAACGCCGCTCGGATCGCAGGGAGCGCTTCCACCGTATAGTCGACGTTCTGGTAGGAATCGAGAAGCGGGAGAAGGTCGGGGTCCACCAGATGCCGTGTCGTCATATGATCTGCTCCCGTGATCGGTCCTGCGGCACGCGCCGTCCCGCTCGGATGGCACGATCGCCCGTTCAGCGCACGCGAGCGGGACGCCCCTGCGGTCGGCGACGCCCGTCGCGCGACCCGTCGCTCTCGTGCCGACCGCCGCGATCAGCGGAAGATGAGGCCGTCCATATCCCCGGCACGCCAGTCGCGCACCAGATTGTAGAACTCGATCGGGCCGCCGCCATAGACCTCGTCCAACCGGCCCAGCCTTTCTCCGACCTTGCCCTCGTCATTGTAGAAGCCGGGGGTGCATTCGCGCTGGAAATCCTGGTGAGCCGTGCCCTTCGACCGGATAACCGCGACCCAGGCGGCTTCCGCCTCGTGCGTGGGCTCGATATACGTTGCGCCGGTCTGCCGCGCGCGTTGTAGGACATCCGCGATGTGCAGCGCCTGTTCGTCAAGATAATAGGTCGCCGCGAAGGATCCGCCATTCTGTGATGCGCCCATATGAAACAGGTTTGGAAAGTCATGGCTGTAGAAGCCGTGCAGGGTCCGGACGCCGTTCTTCCACTCTTCCGCGAGTGACTTGCCGCCGCGCCCGTAGATTGCGTGACTCTTCTGCCGGGCGGAGGCCAGATAGCCGCCGCCAAACTCGAACCCGGTGGCGAAGATGATGCAATCGACCTCATACTCCCTGCCACCGACGACGAAGCCGTTCTCAGTGAAGCGCTCGACCCCGCCGCCATCCGTATCGACGAGGGTCACGCTCGGCCGATTGAAGGTTGGCAGATAGTCGTCATTGAAGCAGGGGCGTTTGCAATATTGTCGGTACCACGGCATCAGCGCCTCGGCAGTCGCCTTATCGTGAACGATCGACTCGATCCGCGCCCGAATCTGGTTCATCTTCCGGAAATCGGCCATTTCCGCACGGTGGCCCAGATCCTGAGGCGAGACCGCGCCGTCGCCTGATGGATCGGCATGAACGCTGAGATCCCGCACGATGTCGGTCCAGCCATCGGCGACAAGGTCCTCGTCGGCCCGGCCGCCGGACGTGAGCGTTACGAAGTTGTCGCGGCGTCGCTTCTGCCAGCCGGGAACGAGGGACTTGACCCATTCGGGATCGGTGGGGCCGTTCCGGCGCTCATCGACCGATGAGGGCGTGCGCTGGACGACATAGAGGTGCTTGGCATACCGGCCGAGATAGGGCGTGCACTGGATCCCCGTTGCGCCGGTCCCGATGAGCGCGACGCTCTTGTCCGACAATTTGTCCAAGCCGCCCGTCGTGTCGCCGCCAGTATAGGAATAGTCCCAGCGGCTGGTGTGGAAGGTGTGCCCCTTGTAGGTATCGATTCCGGGGATCGCGGGCAGCTTGGCGCGATCCAGCAGCCCGTTGGTCTGAACCACGTAGCGTGCCTTGATCCGATCGTCGCGGTCGGTCGAGACAAGCCAGCGGCCTTCGTCTTCGAGCCACCGCAGTTCGGTAACCTGCGTCTGGAAGCACGCATCCCGATAGAGGTCGAAGTGCCGCGCAACGCGCCGGGCATGTTCGAAAATCTCTGGACCGTGGGAGTATCTCTCCTGGGGAATGTACCCGGTTTCCTCGAGCAGCGGCAGGTACACGTAGGACTCGATGTCGCACTGCACCCCGGGGTAGCGGTTCCAGTACCAAGTGCCGCCAAAATCGCCGGCCTTTTCCACGAAACGGACGTCTTCGATCCCGGCGAGGCGGAGACGTGCGCCCACAGACAGACCGGCGAACCCGCCGCCCACGACGAGAACCTCGACTTCGTCCGTCAACGGTTCTCGCGTGAAGCCGGGGGCGACATAGGGATCGTCATGATAGTGGCTGAAGTCGCCGGTCATCGGAATATATTGCGCGTTTCCATCGGGCCGCAGCCGCTTGTCGCGCTCGGCGCGGTATTTCGCACGCAGAGCGTCAGGGTCGAAGCCCAGACCCTGATCACTCCTCGTCAACGACGTCGCTTCTCCGTTCGAATTCAATGCGGCCTCCGGGACAATGAGGATGCGAGCGAGGCGATTTGACCGTCATCGCCGCAACCTGGTCTTGCATTACTGGGCATGCCGAAGGTCCCAAGCCGATCACCGCCCCTAGAACCGGATCGAAGCCTGCACGCGCAATTCACGACCACGGCTGACTGCGGCGCCTTGATCGGGCGCGATGCCGGTCGCCAGTCCCGATTGCGAACCGGTGAACTGCACGTTGCCCGATCGCTGGAAATAATATTTGTTCGTGAGGTTTCGGCCGATGAGCGCCAAGCCGACACCATTGTGGAACTGGTAACCCGCCGAAGCGTCCAAGAGCCAGTAACCCCGCTGGATGCCGCCAGGCGCGTTCAGCCCATCCGTGAAGAAGCTGGACGTATAGTTGCCGTCCACCGCCAGGTTCAGTTCGTCTCTGTTTTCACGCTTCAGGTTGTAATTCGCGCCAACAGCGCCGGCCCATCTTGGAGCACGGACGAGTCGCTGACCAGACAAGTCCTGGTTCGTAAAGAACGTTCCGTTGGAGCTGAGGTTGCAACCTTGGGCGATCGTCTGGCCGCCGTAGCATGGCGACGTCCTGAAGTTCGAGTATTTCGCGTCCGAGTAAGATATCGCTCCATTCATCGAAAGCCCGGAAACCGGAGTTTTAGTCCAATTGACGCTTGCCTCCACGCCTTTGCTACGTGCCCCCGCCGCGTTGTTAATCGTCTGAACTGCAGGCGGGCCGGCGAACGCGGAGGTAACCTGAAGCCCCTTGATCTTGTACGAGTAGGCGGCCAGGTTGATCTGGACGGCGTCTTCGAGCGCGCGCAGCTTCAGCCCGCCTTCGAAGCCCTCCACCACTTCCTGCTCGTAGGACTGATCGCGAACGACCGGGACGCCCGTGCCCAGCGGAGTGCCATTGAACCCGCCTGAGATGAAGCCGCGCTTCCAGCTCGCATAGACGGTGGTGTCGGCGTTCGGACGCCAAGCGATCGTGCCCTCCGGCGAGACGTTATGGAATGAGCGTTTCGGCCTGGCCGACGGCACTTCCTGACCCGGCAGGAAAGCCGCGCCGCCCGGCAACGTTCCGGGCAACAGCCGGAAGTAGGAGATCGTCTTGTTCTCGTGAGAATAGCGCGCGCCTGCCGACAGCTCGATCGTCTCCGTCGGCTTGAAGCTCGCGCTCCCGAACGCGGAATATGCGGTTCCGTCCTGCTTCAAGGTGAGCGGCGGAAAGAATTGGATCGGATTGAGCGCATTGATGCCGGTCGCGGAGACGTAGCTCAGCTTCTGGTCCTGATAATATCCGCCGACCATGAAGTTCAGAGGTCCCTCGAAGCTGCTCGTGAGGCGCAACTCCTGCGAGATTTCGCGAATCCTGTAGTCGGCGTAGCCGGCGATGATGCCACCGGCGCCTGCGGGGCCGAACGCCGGATTGAATGGTCGTGACGGTTCGCCGAGAAGCGAGTCGAGAGCTTTGACCGTTCCCCGGTAGAAGCCGCTATTGGACGCGAGCGACAGGTGGTCGCCGAGATCGTAGCTCAGCTGCAACCCGGACAGATATTGCCGGGCGTGGTAATAAGGTTCGCCGTCTCCGTAGACGTATATTCCCGGGATGGCTGCGCCCGTAACGGTGTTGGCGCCCCCCGTGCCGAACCTCGGCCCGATTTCGGCATGCACGGCGCGATCGTCGGGCCGGCAGTCTTCCTCGCTGCTACCCTGAGGGGCGCCGAACGGGCAGTAGACCCTCTGCAGTATCGAGAACATGCCATCGGTATTTACGGAGCCGTAATTGAACTTGAAGCGCGCCTTGAACGGTCCGCCATCGTCGAATTTGAGCGTGACGCGACCCCCGAACTCATCCGATTTCGGGAGGTGATCATGATCCGGCGAATAAAGCGTGCCGGGCGACGCGATGTTATGAATCCAGCCACGCTGCTTGGCTCCGGTGGCCGCAACGCGCAATCCGAGCGAGTCGGTCAGCGGAGTCGATATGAACGCCTCGCCTCTTATTTCCTGGGCGTTGAATTCGTAATAGGCTTTGGCACCCGCTTCGAAATGATCGCCAGGATCCGCGGTCCTCAGCACGACGATGCCGCCGGGACTGTTCTTGCCGTAGTAGAGCGCCTGCGGCCCCTTCAGCACTTCAACCTGTTGAAGGTCGAACTCCGACAGCTGACGGGGCAGGGCTCGCGCGATCTGGACACCGTCGATATTAAAGGCGACCGCCTGATCGCTGAACACGTTTCCGTCGCCTGCGCCGATCCCGCGCAGAGCGATCGCACCGCCCTGGAAGCTGCTGGTGGAGGCGGCGATGAAGAGTTGCGGCGTGATCCGCGCAATGCCTTCAAGATTGGTGATGCCGCGCTTCTCGAGGGTCGCGGCGGTGATTGCGGTGACCGTTACGGGAACGTTCTGAAGCGTTTCGTCGCGCCTGCGCGCCGTTACCAAGATCTCGCCTTCGGGATCGGCCGACGCTGCCGGCGCGGCTGTCTGCGCCACCGTAGGTGTGTGCCAGAATCCGAGCAAAGTCATCGCACCCAAGCTGATCCCAGACAGACTCCTCGACTTCATCAGGTTCCCTCCCCTTTTCGGCAGCGAGGGCTACACGCCCCGCCGGCCCGTTGGCTTCCAACCAATCTAGACCAATCCGACTTGGTTCGCAAGGCTCATGCTTCCGGCTACCGGCGCTAGAACTCGACGCCCAACTTCGCGCCGTAGGTCCGAGGTGCCGCAGCACTTTGCAGAAAGTCGTTATTGCCGCCGGTGTAGCGGGCCAGCGAATAGCGCTGGCCGGTAAGGTTCTTTCCCCAGAGCGTCAGCTTCAGCGGCCGACGGCCTGGCTGCCACGACAACGCCGCACTGAGTAGGGCGTAGCGCCGTTGACGGTTAACCGGGTTGTTGTCGGCAGTTCCGTACCAACCGCTATTGTATGACAAGTTGCTGCTCAGATCGATGAACCCCTGCTCCAGGCCGTGATGCCAGTCGAAGCCGACATTGCCCGAGAAGGTCGGTGCGTTCTGCAGCTTGTTCCCCTTAGCGCTCGCCTGGCAAATACGCGACGCGCCCGGATTGGCGAAATTGCAGCCGGGCACCAGGTAGGAGAAGTCGGCATCCGCGAACGACGTGAACCGGTCATGGATCAGGCTCAATCCGCTGAACAGCGTCAGTTCGTTCATCACGCGCGCTTCGATGTCCATATCGGCGCCGTAGATTTCCGCGCCTGCACCGTTGCTGATGATGAGCGAGGTGCCGGTATAGGAGGTTACCTGGATGTTCTTATAGTCCGTGTAGAAGACGGAGGTGTTGATGCGCAGCCTTTTGCCGGATGTTTCCAGCTTTAGCCCGGCCTCCGCCGTCTTGACGCGCTCGGGGAGAAATGGCGGATTGATCGCGGCGGACAGAATATTGTAGCCTCCACCCTTGAAAGCGGTGTTGTAGGACAGGTAACCGAGAATACCTGGGGAGAAGTTGTGATCGAGCGCGATCCGGTAGGAGAAGTTGTCGGCACTTATCTTGCGGGGGATGCCGCTCGTCGGGGCAGGAACCGGACTTACGACAGGCGGGAAGCCCAGCCCAACAACGGAGAAGATCGAGTTCCCGGATATGCCGCGGCGCTCACGGGTGTAACGTCCACCCACGGTGAGGCGGGTCGTATCCAGGAGTTCGTACGAGCCCTGCCCATAGGCCGCGACCGAGTCGGTCCGCTGGGTGGCAAAGGTATTGATCTCGATAGACGGCGCCGGGATCTGGAAGAGCGTGGCTGCGCCCCGTGCTCCGAAATACGTATTTAGCGGATCCCACGAATCGTGCGCATGAAAATAATAGAGGCCGGTCGTCCACTTGAAGCGCGACGTGCCGTTCGAGGATAGTTGCAGCTCTTCCGTAAACTGCTGCCAGCGTGGGCCGCTCGCCGCCGACGCGACATAATCATATGGCGTGAAGTCTAGATCGATGACTTCCTTGAGACGTGTCTGGCGAACCGCGACGATATTCTTCAGTTGCATGGTGCCGAGATCGTGCTGCGCCTGCAGCGAAAGGCCCCACGACTTGATGACGCCCAGCGGCTGAGTATCCTGGTTGATATTGTAGAAACCGCCATAGTCCACGATCGGATCCTTGTACACGGCAGCGTTCAAGCTGTTGAAAAGCCCGATTTGTCCGGGCGTGATGTTGATCGTGAAGAGCGTGCTGGAGCGTTTGTGCGCGTAATCTCCGGCGATCGTCAGCGTTGTCCTGTCATCGGGTTCCCACAGGATCTTCGACCGAAGCGCAAGATCGTGGTCGTCGCGATAGACGGACTTGCCATTGGCGAGGTTCCGGCCATAGCCTTCGCCCTGCGCAGTGTAATGCACCGCCAGGTCGGCGGCGAGTGTATCGGTGAGCCCGCCTGTGACGTACAGGTCGACCCCGCCGGTCTGGTAACGGCCGTAGCTTATGTCGGCTTTGCCGGAGAGATCGTGGCTGGGCGTGGACGTGATGATCTGCACCAGCCCGGCCGTCGCGTTGCGCCCGAACAGCGTGCCTTGCGGCCCCTTCAAAACCTCGATTCGTTCGATGTTGTTCAGGCTCAGCAGATTACCTGCAGAACTTGCCTGATAAACGCCGTCTACATAGAATGCGACCGGATATTCGATCCCCGGGCCTACGGAGGCCGAGCCGATTCCCCGGATCGTCGGCAAGGCGGCACCTTGCGTCATCCTGATCTGCAGACCGGACGTCACGGTCTGAAGGTCCAGCGAGCTGTTCACTCCGGACGTTTCGAGGCGGGCGGCACTGATCGCGGTGACCGCGATCGGCACCTTCTGGAGGTTCTCGTCGCGGCGCTGCGCCGTCACGATGATCTCTTCCAAGCCCGTGTCTGCCGGCCTTTCCTGGAACGCGAATGCGGGCCCTGGCGCTGCTGTCGCCAGGGCGCACGCCCCCGTCATCAACCACGGCTTCATCGGCCCCCCCTAGAGCATGAGAGACGCTGGACGTTGCATGCCGCACCCAATCCTGAATGGGCGCTTCTTTCAGACTAGGTATCGCAGGTATCGGTGATGTCAAGCCGGCAATGGTGGACACTGCGCTTGTACCCAACGCGAAATTGATCTAAAATGATATACTGGCGGGTGCTTGTCGGCGGTAAAGCGGTCGCGTGGCGGCGGGTTTAGGAGGATGGGGGATGGTTGGATTGCCGGTGCTTGAGGTGAATGCGGAGAACGTCTGGCGGACGGAGACGCCGGGCGGGAGCGAGACGTGGGAGCGGACGCCGTACGCGAATGCGGGGCGGCGCAAATATTACATGATCTCGGCGGACACGCACATCAGCCCGCCGCCGACGCTGATCCGCGACCGGATCGCGGCGGAGTACAAGTCGTGGGTGCCGCACATGAAGCGGGACGAGAACGGGACTTTGTGGACGATCATCAAGGACCGACCGCGGATGCGGATCGTGGAGAGCGACCTGACGGGCGAGGACCTGTACCGCTCCAAGTCGGGAAGCTCGGCGAACCTCGAGGACAGCAGCAACGACCTGCGCAAGCGCATGGCCGATCTCGATCTCGACGGCATCGACGCCGAGCTGGTCTTCCCGAACGCGGCGGCGCTGCTGAGCTTCCTGACCACCGACCCGCACTTCATGCAGGCGCAGTTCCGGATCTACAACGACTGGGCGGAAGAGATCTCGCGGCCCTATCGCGACCGCATGAACGTGGCCGCCTGCGTGGCGACGGGCGACGTCGACAGCGCGGTCGCCGAGGTCGAGCGCGTCGCCGCGAAAGGGTTCCGCGTCATCACGCTGCCCAATAAGCCGGTGTTCAACTCGAACGAGCCGACCGACCTGAACTACAACGCGCCCGCCTTCGACAGGCTGTGGGCGGCGGTCCAGGACACCGACATGACGGTGACCTTCCATGTCGGCACGGGCGGCGATCCGCGCGCCGCCAAGGGCCCGGGCGGGGCCGTCCTCAACTTCGCGGTCTACTCGCTGACGACGACCGCCGAGCCGGTCGCGCACGTCATCCTGTCGGGGGCGCTCGACCGCTTTCCCAGGATGCGCGTCGCGGCGGTCGAATCGGGCATCGGGTGGGTGCCCTGGCTGCTCGACACGATGGACGAGGGCTATCGCAAGCATCACATGTGGGCGTTCCCCAAGCTCAGGCACGGCCTGCCGAGCGACTATTTCCGCGCGAACTGCGGCGCGACCTTCGGCGAGGACCGCGCCGGCCTCCTGGCGATGGAGGAATGCGGCCTCGAGAACAACTTCTGCTGGGCCAACGACTATCCCCACCACGAAGGCACCTTCCCCCACTCCGGACAGGCCATCGAACGCGAGATGCGCCGCGTCAGCGAAGCACAACGCGTCAAACTCCTCGCCACCAACGCCGCCCGCCTCTTCCGCTTCGACATCCCCAAAAATACGTGATCCACACAACGATGCTCG
>CAXUMU010000060.1:11206-12555 GCA_964252145.1 uncultured Sphingomonadaceae bacterium | reverse complement strand
CGCGGCGACGGCGGTGATGGCCGGCGTGCTGCTGCTGCTCAATCCGCTGAGCGATCCGTTCATGGCGAAGAGCCTGATCGAGCGGATCATCGGCTTGGCGCTGCTGATGGCGGCGGGGGGAACCGCCTATTTCGCGGTCGCTTTCCTGCTCGGCGCGTTCGGCGTGGCGGATCTGAAGGCGCAGCTGACCCGCCGCCCGCCCGCTTGACCGGCGGCGGCGCTTCGCCGACACGGCGCGCCATGATCAAGCGTATCGTCTCGGGCATCCAGCCCACCGGCAACCTGCACCTCGGCAATTACCTCGGTGCGATCCGCAATTGGGTGCGGATGCAGGATGCGCTGGACGACGGGGAGGAATGCTACTTCTTCCTGGCCGACCTGCACGCGCTGAGCAGCTTCATCGATCCCGCGACGCTGGCGGCCGGCATCCGCGAGATGGCCGCGGCGCTGATCGCGGCGGGCGTCGATCCGGCGCGCGCCACGCTGTTCCGCCAGAGCAAGGTCAAGGCGCATGCCGAGCTGCAATGGCTGCTGAACGGCACCGCGCGGATCGGCTGGCTGAACCGGATGACGCAGTTCAAGGACAAGTCGGGCAAGAACCGCGAGGGCGCCTCGGTTGCGCTGTTCACCTATCCGGTGCTGCAGGCGGCCGACGTGCTGCTGTACCAGGCGACGCACGTCCCGGTGGGCGACGACCAGAAGCAGCATCTGGAGCTGGCGCGCGACGTCGCGGCCAAGTTCAACACCGATTACGGCGTGGAATTGTTCACGCTGCCCGAGCCGACCATCCCGCCCGCCGCGGCGCGGATCATGAGCCTGCGCGACGGCACCGCCAAGATGTCCAAGTCCGACCCTTCCGACATGAGCCGGATCAACCTGAGCGACGATCCCGACCTCGTCGCGCAGAAGCTGCGCAAGGCTAAGACCGATCCCGAGCCGCTGCCCGACGACCCCGCTTTGCTGGACGCACGGCCGGAAGCCAAGAACCTCGTCAGCATCTACGCGGCATTGGCCGACGAGACGCCGGCGGCGGTGCTGGCGCGGTTCGCCGGCCAGGGGTTCGGCGCGTTCAAGCCGGCGCTGGCCGAGCTGGTGGTGGAGACGCTGCGCCCGATCACCGCGCGGCTGGGCCAGCTGAACAGCGACCCGGCGGAGCTTGACCGGCTGCTGGCGATCGGCGCCGAGCGGGCGGCGGCGACCGCGGCACCGACGCTGGCGGGCGCATATCGCGCGGTCGGGCTGGACTAGGTGGTCGCGCACGTCTCGACGGTGGCGTTCCTGGGGCTGGAGGCGCGCGGCGTCGAGGTGCAGGTGCAGGTGGCGCCGGGCGTGCCCGCGTTCGTGATCGT
>CAXUMU010000060.1:0-11164 GCA_964252145.1 uncultured Sphingomonadaceae bacterium | reverse complement strand
CATTACGACCTGCCGATCGCGCTGGGACTGCTGGGGGCGATGGGCGTGGTGGATGCCGAAACGCTCTCGGCCTATCTCGTCGTCGGCGAGCTGGGGCTGGACGGGCGGGTCGCGCCTGCGCCCGGCGTGCTGCTCGCCGCGCTGCATGCGTCGGAACGTGGCCTGGGGCTGATCTGCCCGGTCGCACAGGGGCCGGAGGCGGCGTGGGCGGGATCGATCGAGGTGATCGCCGCGCCGGACCTGCTGTCGCTGCTTAACCATTTCCGTGGGCAACTCGCGCTCGCCCCGCCGGTGCCGGGCGTTGCCGAGCCGCGCGCCGTCGGCCCCGACCTGAAGCAGGTCAAGGGCCAGGAGACCGCCAAGCGCGCGCTGGAGATCGCCGCGGCGGGCGGCCACAATCTCGTGATGGTCGGGCCGCCGGGCGCGGGCAAGTCGCTGCTCGCATCCTGCCTGCCCGGCATCCTGCCCGACCTGACGCCGGCCGAGGCGCTGGAGGTGTCGATGGTCGCCTCGGTCGCGGGCGAGCTGCGCGACGGGCGGCTGTCGCGCGCGCGACCGTTCCGCGCACCCCACCATTCCGCCTCGATGGCGGCTTTAGTGGGCGGCGGCCTGCGCGTGCGCCCGGGCGAGGTGAGCCTGGCGCATCTGGGCGTGCTGTTCCTGGACGAGCTGCCCGAGTTCCAGCGGCCGGTGCTCGATTCGCTGCGCCAGCCGCTGGAGACCGGCACCGTCTCGGTCGCCCGCGCCAACGCGCACGTCACCTTTCCCGCGCGCGTGCAGCTGGTCGCGGCGATGAACCCGTGCCGCTGCGGCCATCTGGGCAACGCGAGCCTCGCCTGCGCCCGCGCGCCGCGCTGCGCCGCCGACTATCAGTCGAAGGTGTCGGGGCCGCTGTTCGACCGGATCGACCTGCACATCGACGTGCAGGCGGTGAGCGCCGCCGATCTCGTGCTGCCGCCGCCGGCCGAAGGATCGGCCGAGGTCGCGGCGCGCGTCGCCGCGGCGCGCGCGATCCAGACCGCGCGCTACGACGGGGAGGGCGTGCGCACCAATGCCGAGGCGGACGGCGAACTGCTCGACCGCGTCGCCACGCCCGACGATCCCGGCCGCAAGCTGCTGGCGCAGGCGGCCGAGGCGATGCGGCTGTCGGCGCGCGGCTATCACCGCGTGCTGCGCGTCGCCCGCACGATCGCCGACCTGGCCGGTGCGGAGGCGATCAACCGCATCCACGTCGCCGAAGCACTCAGCTACCGCCGCCGCGCCGCCGTCAACTGAACGCACTGGACGAGCCGCGCCGCCCTGTGGCAACGCGGCGCGGCGCGGGCGTGGTGGAATTGGTAGACGCGCCGGACTCAAAACGATGTCTACTATCCGAGAAGACAGATTACTTAATAAAATCAATCAGATAGAGAGCATGCTCGAAGAGGTCTGCTCTTACACATCCCTTACACATTTTCGCCGAAATCCGCTACAATGGCAGGGCATGGCGGAAGAGAAGCTCACATTCATGGACGGCCGGCTGCACGTCTACCGACGGCCGAACAGCCGCTATTGGCAGTGTTCGACCTTCCTGATCGGCCGCAACTTCCGCACGACGACGAAAGAGGAGACGATCCCGCTCGCGAAGGAGTTTGCGATCGAGTGGTATATGGAGGTTTATGCCGCCGTGAAACGGCGGGAGCGCGGCGAAAGCGCGCCTCCCCCGAGCTACCTTCGCGGCGGGCATCCCGACATCATCGACCGGCGTCGGAGGCCTGCCGCGAGTGGCCCCAGTTTCAAACAAGCGGCTGAAGCCTTCCTCAAAGAATACCCAATCAGCGTCGAGGGGGAGCGCAACGCGCATTACGTCGCGCAGAAGGATTTGGTAGTCCGTGTCCATCTCATGCCGTTTTTCGGCAAGATGGCGCTGTCCGAAATTACCGCCGGCGCGGTTCAGGATTATCGTACCCACCGCCAGACCTCCCGAACAAGGTTCTCCAAGACGGAGAAAAAGGAGGTCGTGCTGCGGCCCGCTCGCAGCACCATCCACAAGGAAATCGTCTGCCTGCGGCAAATTTTGAAGCTGGCGAACCGGAAGGGATGGATCGCAGCCATCCCGGATATGTCGGTTGCCTACAAGAAATCAGGGAAGATCACGCATCGTGCGTGGTTCTCCCCCGACGAGTATAAGCGCCTCCGGGAAGCCACGCGCGCCCGCGCCGACAATCCGCCGAAACCCCGCTGGAGAGCGGAATGCGAGAAGCTTCATGACTTCGTGATCTTCATGGCGAACACCGGTCTTCGTCCTGACGAGGCAGCCCGGCTGGAGTTTCGCGACGTGGCTATCGTTGACGATCCGGGTACGCGCCAGCGCATTCTCGAAATCGAGGTGCGCGGCAAACGCGGCGTCGGCTTCTGCAAGAGCATGCCTGGTGCCGTCTATCCGTTCGAGTGCGTAGCAAAGCGCGCGGCGGCAAAGGCGGGTAGGGGTGAGCCTGAGCCGACCGCGCTCGTCTTTGGCAAGATGCAGCGCGAACTGCTCAATAACGTCTTGGGCGAACTTAACCTCAAACATGATCGTGACGGCAATTTGCGCACCGCCTATAGCCTCCGCCACACCTACATTTCACTGCGGCTGATGGAGGGGGCCGATATTTACCAGATTGCCAAGAACTGCCGCACGAGCGTCGAGATGATCGAGAAATTCTATGCATCCCACATCAAGAACATCCTGAACACCTCTCAGATCAATGTCCGCCGGCCCCAACCGCAAGGCAGGGAAGACCGAAGCTCAAAGCGAAAGAGAAGCCCCGGAAACCCCTTCCGCCCGGCGACGGGGCGGGCTAGCGGCGCTTTCCCATTGGCAAAAGCCGAGCGGCGGGCTAGTCTTGCTGCCTTCGCGGGCGTGGTGAAACTGGTAGACGCGCCGGATTCAAAATCCGGTTCCGTAAGGAGTGTCGGTTCGATTCCGACCGCCCGCACCATCGTTTTAGAGCGGAGCTGAAAAGCCGGAACCGGCTTTAGCTCCGCCCTCTCCGAAGTGCAGCCCGAACGGGCTGCACGTTGGCGAACAGCTCCCCGAACGGGGAGCCGCCATCGCTAACCACCGAATCTGGTCAGCACCGCCCGTGTAAGTCGCATGTACACATGCCCTCTGCCTGTGACGCAATTTCCGTCTCCCGGCGCATTGGTCACGCCTATGATCGCCGGTGTGGCCGCCATTGAAAGCTCGCCTGACTAAAGCTCAGCGCAGTTACATCACCAGAGGGCGCGAATGAACACAATCAAGTGAGATACCTCTAACAGGTAAGACGACGGATGCCGGCGGAAAGGATGTACTCCTCGGTGAGAACTTCCTTACTTTGATGTATAATATGTCCCTTCCAGAGGGAGGCGCTTATCGAATGGATCAACGGGATGCCTATATGGACGAGCTAATACGTCGCCTATCGTCTGTCGAAAGCCGGCTGGGTCAGATCGAGAAGAGCCAAAAGCAGCTCGAACATTTGATCCTTGGCATTGCTGACATTGACGCTGATCATCGGGACGTGCGGCTGCCCGAATGGATCGACGTCCGCGAGCGACTGACCATTCTGGAAATGGTACTCTTTCCCAAAATCAAACAGGATATCGCAAGCATCTCGCAGATAATCGGGGACGATTGCGCGCCTGAATTGCTGCATCTTGATAATCGGCGAGCGATGGCGCGACGCCGAAAAAAGGCGGCTCATTCTCGGCCGGTATCGCGCCCGCCATCACCGCCGCGACCCGACGAATCCTGAGAGCGTTCGTTAGCATCCCGACCTGACCGAACCTGAGCATTGGTGCCTTCAGGTTGCTCGAACGGAATTTCGTCTCGATCGGCTTCGGTGCGCTGAGAGCCGGGCGCGCGTGGCGGGAGACGGTCAGTGTTAGGTTCAAGCCGTTCCCCTGCCGACAGCGACTTCGCCGCAGCATCCACCGCGAGGCGTCGCTCCTCTTCGGCAATCAGAACGCCGAGATTATTGTAGAAACGCCCAAGCTCATTGATCATTTGCCGCTCGGTCAGCCTGCCTGAGCTGACCTCAGCCTCAAGGTCGGCTTGCCTTTCGGCGAAGAGCGGATGAGCCGGCTCGTCCGGAAACCAAATTGCTTCAACACCCGATGTCCGCTTTGCTGCATCAGGTGGAGTGCCATCCGCTTGTGGCTCCGGTCTTACCATCGCGGCCGGTTGATCGTCCCTTGCCGTCTCTCGTCCGCTGTCGGTCAGCTGCGAAAGTCGTGCTTCCGCCAACTCATGATCGAGGAGAGCATATTTGCCGGAGGCAGCTTTCAGCTGTTCATTGGACTTTGGCTCGCTACCATCGGTTATCGCGTCGCCTCGATTTGGTTGGATGGTCGGCATGGCCCGTTCCTTCGCCACGTGGAGCAATGCTCATTGATGATAGGGATCAGAGTCCCAACGGCCTTTCAGTTCAGGAATCTCCCAGTAGGGCGCGCCAAACGCGGGAATGGCTTTGGAGCCTTGCCCAAAGACCAGGGTCGATCCGCGTGGCAGGTCCATAATTTCCTGCGGCAGGAATTGCGGACGCCGTTCCTGCTGATAGGCAATTGAAGCAGGCTGACCGGCATGCCCGCTGGCGCTGGAGGCCACGATCGTTGTCTCGCCCGCGCGCTCGCTGAGCCAGCGCGCCGTCGTCAGATCGTTCGGTGCAAAGCTCTGCACGATGCCGGCGTTGCCGACGAAGGTCTCCCAGCGATCTTTGTATAGCGTCTTTAGCTGATTCAAATCTTGGAGTATTGGCGCGAGTTGCACCCGGAAGCCCGATACGAGACCGAAAGCGTCTTCGATCGCGCCGAGATGACCGAGCGAAGCGAACTCATCCATGAGGAAAAGAGTCGCTAGCCCGCCCGGCGTTTGCAGCTGTCGCAATGCCGTCGCTATCACCGCCCGCAGCCAGGCATTGTGGGTGCGAAGGTGCGTCGAAGGCAGGATGATATAAACAGTCACCGGCTCTTTCTTGAGGGCGCTGAAATCGATGCCGTTCTTTCCGATGTCATCCGTCATGGGCCGCGACAGTAGCCAGGATGTATGGCGATCGGCCGCCGAACGGATGCCGGCCATCTCCTTGTTGTCTTCCATGAACCGCCCGGCCAAGCTTTCCAGAATGCCGCTCGGTTCGTCGCACATGATCGCGAGGGTGTGTCTCAGACCGGAGACAAGCTCCGATATCCCGTCTTTGGTTTTGGAGCGGTCCGGTCGCGTGAGCATCATCCGGACCCGAGCCAACGAGGGCAGGCGGCGATTATACACCGCCAGCATGACTTCCCACATGAGAAGCGCGACGATCAGATTGCGGGCGCTCTCGCTCCAATGGGGATCTCGCTCGTCAGGTCTGATTTGCACGAGGGCTTCCCCCAGCCCCATTGCATCGTCGAAGAAAGTCGGCGCGTGTGGATCAAGGCCAGCCAATGGATTGAACCCGGCGCTGCCGAGACCGAGGACGTCGAACGGGTTCAGCATCACGACGCGTGAAACTGTCGACCGCCACCGAGCGGTCACCGCCGCCAGCTGGCCCTTGGGGTCAAGAACCACCAAACTGCGGTCTTTCATGCGCAGCAAATTCGGTATCAGCCAGCGAGCGCCTTTGCCGCTTCGGGTGGGACCTATGAGGATCTGGTGCGGTTCGCGGCTATAGAGCAGCGGTGCGCCGAGCTGTCCGTCAACCGAATAACGACCGAGGTAAAGATCGTCAGAGGTCGGAACCTGGGACGCAGCATTCATCGGAAGGCTCCGATTATCAGCGCAACATGGAATGGGCTTGGTGCTCGGTTGCCAGCGCGGCTGAGCCGTGCGCAAGCTCGGCGATAACATCTTCGCGGTTCCGCGACGCACCCGGAATCCCGCGTGGTGTCCACAGGTTGCGCATGAAGTGCCAGAGATCGCCGAGCGCAATTCCGAGCCAGAGGACGAGCGGGAAATAGGTAAACAATATCAGAGGGATGGCGTTTCGAAGTGTCAGGCAGAACCAGGCTACCAAGGACGCTACGGCGCTCAGGATCACGAGGACCATCGCTCCCCGCCGCATCAGACGGCGACGGCGGCGATAAAGCGCTTCGGAGATTGAGCGCTGGCCGCTCGGCGTGCCAATGGTGGTACTACCCCGCCCGCTCGCCAGTTGGCTCCGCATTCGGCTCAGGAGATAGGCAGCGCAAGCCAGCAGCAAATGCCCGGCGGTCACGATTGCCAGACAGAGCCGCAGATAAGCCGACATGGTAGCGAACTCGTCCTTGAAGACGTAGAGAATGCAAGCGGGGATCGCGATCATTGCCGCCGCGCTGGCGTATTGGCCTTCGTCAGCGGCGTGGGCCATCGCGTAGCCCAGGCATGCCGCGAGCCACATAGAGCAATATCCGCTGAGCCACGGATAAAAGGGAAGCTTCCAAGGCAGAAGCCCATGATCGACCGCTACCATTCCAACGAGCGCGTACAGGGCAACGATCCCCCAAAATACGCGAGCCGATAACCAAATGGCTTTTGGGCGGTAACGCGTTACGATAATTGGCATTCGGTCTTGCAACGGCGCGAGTAGGTCGACGCGCGGGGTCCTGGCACCCACAACATATTGTCGCTCTACTGGATCGAGGTATCTGCACTTGGCGACAAAAGCGAAGGCGAGAGCCGCAATACCGCCGAGCGCTAGCACGCAGAAATAGCGCCGTTCCGGGATCGCCGCCTTGGGCCACATCCTCGCCGCCATGAACGCTATAGCAGCTTCAAAGCCAAAAAATGTTTGGCCAAGCCATCGCTTCACGCTGATATTGGTACTGATGCCCCCGCCCGCGATGCTAAGAGTTAATGTCGTCAGGATGAAGAATGGGAAGGCATATCCGAATTGATTAGGATGGCGCGAAATAAGAACGACAAAGAACGCCCCGAGCAGCGTGCCTGTTAGGCACAGAACCAGAAATTCATCTGCGTCATCGTTGATGTCGAGAACTTGCCGTGCGGAGATCATGGCGCCGCCTCCCACAAGCGGGAAAAAAATGCGCGGAAGCGGCTGCCCCGCTTCCGCGCAAAGAATGGATCAGTTCTTCTTGTCGGGAACGAAATAGCCCGAGACCAGCGTACCGGTCTGCGTCCCGTTGTTCGAGGGGGCCGTCACCCGCTCGCCATGCGAGGGGTTGGAACTGCCGTTGTAGGGCCGTCCGAGAGATCGCGCTGTTCTGACATAATCGGCACTCCAGCGGTCGGAGTGGGCGCAGGCTGAATGTCAACGTCCATCGCACCGCGACTCGCCTTGTACGCTCGCTGGCGATCCTGGTAAATGCAAAATAGCGCTACATGTGCATTTTGGTTCTGCGGGCGCGGTGACGGGCGACACTGTCTCTCCGTTGTATTCGGATGCGTGCGAGTGTGTGCTCGGCTGACCCCTGCGCAGCGCCCGCCAGTGCAAAATCAGTCCGGGCTGATCCAGGTGGGGGAAGTACGTCTCGGGATGGCACCTTGTTGCGCTGCGCGTACCCGCGAAGCCCCTCATACAGCTTCATATCGAGCCGCTTGAGATCAACCTGAAAAAGGATGCCTGCGTCTAGATAACGACCCCACACTCGGCGTAAGAAATCAACGGCGGTTTCGGCCTTATCGCCTCGATCAGCGTAGAGTTCGGGTGCGGCATCAGGCAGGCGCCACTCTTTCGCCTCGGCCTCGCGAACAGCAGCCGTAACCTCGAACGCAGTCTTTCCGTAGCGTTCGGCAACCTTTGCAATAGCGAGCCGCCTTTCACCTACCAAGTCTAGCAGTGCTTCTTCAAACGAAACATTCATGTTCAGAGTATAGTACTTAAATACATCTCCTGACAAAAGTCCTTTACTTGCAATGACAATATCGGGAACTCCTTGGTTAACATCGTTCCGAAAAATGAAGCTGTCCCGGAAATGTACCTGTTGAAGCCTCTCCTTAGCTGGCAACGGGATCCGAGATAGATCGACGCTCGCAGTATTTACTATATGGCGTTTAGCGAACAGAATGTAGTTTGCGAGATATTGCCTCGAACGTTCTGTGAGCCCGAGAGAGTTCAGGCGAATGCATCTTGCGCTTGCCCCCGCATTAGCGACATAAAGCTGAGACACTGCGCTGCGGATCAGAGCGCACTCGTTCGCGGAGAACGGCACAAGATCAAAGTCGAGCAGGGTCCGCCCAGGTGCCGGCGCGGGTAGAACAAGCGGCTCGAACTCGACCTTGAACTTCTTATCGGGCGTTAGTTCGACATCGCACGAACCCCTCATTGTGTCGCCCAGAGTGCCGAGACATAGCCCGCTGAAGTAGGAGAATGTCTCGCCCGGTAGGATTAGGGGTCGCTTGCCTCCAACGGTCGCCTGCGTCACAATGCTGGAATTGGGTGCTTTGATGCTCCAATGTCGGCCGATAATCCGTACAGGCACGGGCCCGGCGTTCTCAATCTCGACGATATAGCCCCATGTGTACATTGGCGTGATGTCCGGGAGCCCAGCGCCGCAAACCGGGCCGGTGAATTCGTCAATCGAAGCAACCGATTTCTGACGTACCCTGACGCCGTGAACGCGCTTTCCCCAACCGGACTCGGCGTCGTCGCCGACTTCGGTAGCGATCGAAGTCGCATTCCCCGCGTCGACGCCAGTGCGCATCGACCATTCCTCCAGCCGCAGCGGTTGCCGATCGGAAAGAGATCGGCGACGTGCTAGTGCGGGAGATACCGCTTCACGCATCCCAGGCAAGGGGGACGGAAAAGGCGCACTCGCCCCGATAGCCGTTTGCATCGCCGCGTATGCCTGTGATGTGATTCTACAGATGAACTGCGGCCGGGCCTGTGGTATGATCGCGTACCGCATTTGTCGGAGCGGACGGTAGCTGCCCCACCGTCCTCGCGAACCTTTTCGTTCGGCCCGCACAGATGAAGACGGATGTAGGCAGATTCAAAAATTAAGTGTGAGGGTGAGGGCAAGCCATGCGCGGTAGTGCGCAGACCGATCCCGACGATGCGGCACCGGCTGCGCTCCGCGCGGCTTGGCAGGGGCTGTCCCGCCCCGTGCACCCTGGCCAAGAGGGGGAGTTGCCCCTCATTGGATCTCCCCCAACAGAAGAAGGGACACACGTCTCGCTTCCTGTGATCGGTCAGAAGGCGAGGCGTATGATGCATGGCAGTGAGCGGCGCGCCCGAGGCAGGCATCTCACGATCCGCCTTAGCGTCGGAGAGCGCGCGAAGATCGACACGGACGCCGAGCGCGCCGGCCTAATGTCTGGCAGCTATGCGCGACGAGTATTGCTAGGGGCCGAACCGCCGCGACAAATGCGGCGGCCGGCGGTCGAACGAACATTGCTCGCCCGGCTGCTAGGCGAGCTTGGGCGCGTCGGTTCTAACCTCAACCAACTGGCGCGCGAAGTGAACCGGGGCGACAGCGTCGACCGGATCGGGCTCGCGGAAGACCTTCGCGATCTGCGACGGCTGCGCGATGCGATCCTTCAGGCTCTAGGCCGCGCGCCATGATCATCAAAGGATCGTCACGCGCCGGGCCGACAGCGCTCGCCGCCCACCTTTTGAATGCCGAGACGAACGAGACCGTAAGGGTCTTGGAAACGCGCGGGACCGTCGCCACCGACCTTCGTGGCGCTCTGATTGAGATGGACTCGTATGCGCTCGGCACCCGTTGCCAGAAATCGCTGTACCATGCCGCCATCAGCCCCGCGCCGCCGCATAGGCTGACCGAAGCCCAGCGCCAGGAGGCGGTCGACGCGCTGGAGGAGAAGCTGGGGCTCACGGGTCATGCCCGCGCAATCGTGATCCACGAGAAAATGGGGCGCGAACATCTGCATATCGTATGGTCGCGTATCGACGTTTGCACCATGCGTTCGGTGAGCGACAGCCATAACTATCGCAAACATGAGGAGGTCGCTCGCGATCTCGAACGCACCTTCGGCCACGATCGCGTCCAGGGCGCGCATCACGAACGGCAAGGAATCGAGCGACCGGCGCGGACGCCATCCCGTTCAGAATTACGGCAAGAGGAGCGCACCTCTATCAAAAGCAAGGAGGTGACGGCCGAGATTACTGCCGCCTTTCGAGCGAGCGACGGCGCCGAGGCATTCCGCGCGGCGCTGGAAGACAAAGGCTATACCCTGGCCAAAGGCGATCGGCGGGATTTTGTCTTGATTGACCGCAAGGGTGGTGTTCATAGCCTGGCTCGCCGGATCACAGGCGTGAAGGCCGCTGCGCTCCGGGGATTCATGGAGCCCATCGACCGGGAAACGCTGCCCGACGTTGCGCGCGTCCAGCGGCGGATCGACAGCGAGCGCAAGCAGGCCGAACAGGACCGGATCAGCGCGCGTCATGAAAAGGCCTATGGTCGCGGCGATGACTATGTGAGCCAGGCCAGCGCCGCGCAGAAGGATTTTGCAGGGCGCCAGCAGCGTCTGGACGAGGAATGGCTCGCGGCAAGTTTCACCGGCAAGCATCCGCCGGGTGAACGATTGCGGCGGGCGCCGGATATTCCCGGCCCAAAACGCGAGGCTCCGTCCGACGGTCACGGCCGGAGCGAGTAAGGGCGACATCTGACCACCCATTCCTGGCTTTGTTTCAGTTTGCTGCCGCTGCGCTGCTCCGCCTCTGTTCTCTCATGCGCGGATTTCGGCAGGTCGCCGACAGCATTTGCTCGCCCGCCAATGGCAAGCCGGTCGTTCGCAGGCATTTCGATCGCCCTACATACGGCTCAAGGCAGGCTGGCAAGCGGCTGGGTTCGTGAGCCCAACGCATCGCACGGCGTCGGGCTCAGCGCGTAGGGCCGACTACCAGGACATTCCGGCTTTGTAGTCGCCCTGATCTGTTGAGATGTCGAATTTGATGGGCTGCGTTCCACAATCGCCGCCCCCTATCCGGATAGGGAGAACATCCCCGAGCTGCAGTGTTTTTTCCGAAAAGTAGCTTGCGGCGATATCGTCCAACGTCACGCCGCCGCTATCACCATGGTTTTTATCGATTGCCTGCTGTGCTGCGATTTTGGCTACGTCAGCGGAAAGATCGCAGCCGACCACGCCCGCGCGATTGTTAACGACCACTCGTGTGATTTTGACCGGCTGCGTGTTCCTCGACACGATGTTGATCGAGTAGACGCCAATGAACCGCCCCGGGTTTGCCGGAGGCTCCAACTCTTGAGAAGGTGGAGCCTGTAG
>CAXUMU010000059.1:0-12836 GCA_964252145.1 uncultured Sphingomonadaceae bacterium | reverse complement strand
CGATATGGCAGCGTGACTCACAACCCATGGCCTCCGGCAAACCCGGGGCGGTTCACACAGGGCGGGGATGACGAACTTCGAACGCGCGTAGCGGGGTGCCTCTTGAAGCAGCCGCAGCGCTTCGGCGCTGAGCGGCTTCGACATGCCGCCGGTCTTGCTGTCGGGCCAAACGACGCGCTTGTTGGGGAGGTCGATCCACTCCCATTCGAGAAGCAGCACTTCGGACATCCGAGCGGCGAACTCGAACTGCAGCCGGATGGCGAGAGTAAGGATGGGGTGCTCCAGCCCCTCCGCGTCTGCGCGGTCGAGGTAAGCGTAAAGGCGGATCAGCTCCGCGTCGGTGATGAGCCGGGTTCGCTTGCAGCCATTGTATTTCTTGATGTGGCGGCACGGATTTGTGCCGTCCGGACGCAGCCCCCAGAGTTCGGCGAGGTTGAACATCTTGCGCAGCAGGGAGAGGCAATGATTTGCTGCTGTCGGTGTGCCGCGCAGGCGACCGATTAGATCTGCGACGTCGGATCGCTTCACGTCCGCAACCTTGGTCTTGCCCATCGCGGGCAGGACATGGGCTCTCAGCGTGATGCGGTTGCCGCGAACAGTGGACGGCTTGTTTCGCGCTTCGGAGTGCTCGACCATGAAACGGTCGGCGAGATCCCTCACGGTGGGCGCGGTGCGGGCGACCTGCCGCTCCTGGCTAGGATCGGCACCGCCGCGCACGGAGGCGAGGAAATCCAGAGCGAGCTTGCGTGCCTGTTCGACCGTGATCTGGCCATAGGTGCCGAGCGCGGGCTTGCGGCGCTCGCCGGTCGGCGTGCGATAGGAGAGCATGAAGACCTTGCGTCCGGCGGGGGTGATCTTGCAGAAGAACCCTGGGACAATGGTGTCCCGAAGTTCGTAGTCGGTGGTGCCGGGTCGGGCGGAGTCGACGGCGCTCTTGGTGAGCTTCACTGAAGGCATAGTTGGCTCCTAGCTGGACCCGCCTTTCAGGAGCCACATAAGAGCGGCGCTAGGGAGAACGGGAGCGTTTTACGTCGAGGTCCGGCGTAGGATACGGAGAGCTAAACACCTGTTGTAGCTCGCAATATCCTGCTCCAGCGCACTCGAGCGTAGGGGAGCGTAGCCCATTCAAAACGGCTCAAAGACCTGTTGGCCTTTCTCAAGAAGCGCCGGCGCGGCACCCGCGTCATCATCGACGATCTCAACCGCTTGGCGCGCAGCGTCCGGACGCACCTCGCCATCCGCGACGCGATCTCGGCTGCCGGTGGCAAGCTCGAATCGCCCAAGCGCGTCTTCGCCGACGATCCCGAAGACGATATTCTGGAAGTGATCGAGGCGGCCTTCGCTGGCGAGCATCGCCGCAAGAATGCCGAGCAGACGTTGAGCCGGATGCGGGCGCGGTGCCTCGGCGGCCATTGGTGCCTGCAACTGCCGCACGGCTACAGATACCGCAAGGAGCGGAGCAAGGGCGCGGGCGCGGTGATCGAGCGGCACGAGCCAATCGCCACCATCATCCAGGAGGCGCTCGAAGGCTATGCCTGCGGGCACCTGACGACCCAGGCGGAAGTGGCGAGGTTCCTTGGTAGCCATCCCGACTTCCCTCACCACCGCAACGGACGCGTCGCCGACCAGACCGCGAAGAACATCCTGACCAACCCGCTCTATGCGGGCTACGTCGTCGTTCCCCGCTGGGACGTGTCGCTGCGCCGCGGCCATCATCCGGCGCTGATCAGCTTCGCGGCGTTCCAGAAGATTTAAGCCCGTCTCGCGGGCAGCGCCAAGGGCCTCGTCTACAAGGATAACAGCGCCGACTTCGCCCTGCGCGGCTTCGTAGTCTGCGGCGGCTGCGGGACGCGGTTGACGAGCTGCTGGGCCAAGGGCAGCCATGGGCGCTATCCCTACTACCACTGCCGTGAGAAATCCTGCGCTGACTATGGCCGCTCGATCCCGCGCGCGAAGATCGAAGGCGAGTTCGTCGATCTGCTCGACGCGATTCAGCCCGCCCCCGCCATGTTCGACATGGTGCGCGAGATGCTGCGCCGCCTTTGGAGTCAGCAGGCCGACCAAGCGGCAGAGCGCAAGAAGGCTCTCGCCGCCAAGGTCCGCGAGGTCGAGGACGAGATCAAGAAGCTCGTCGGTCGTGTCGTGGGGACCGAGAACCCGGCGTTGATCGCGGCCTATGAGGGACGGCTTACCGAGTCCGAGAGGACCAAAGCCGAACTGAAGGAAAAGCTCGCTACCTGCGGTCGTCCGCTCGGCAGTTTCGACGACGCATTTAGAACGGCTATGGCCTTCCTCGCAAACCCTTCAAAACTTTGGGTTTCTCAGCGCTTGGACCTCAAGCAACTGGTGCTGAAACTTGCCTTCGTGGGTCGGCTCGAATACGTCCGCGAAAGCGGGTTTAGAACGCCGCTAACCGCTTCACCTTTCTCGCTTTTTTGCAGCCTCGACCCAGCGATTGCGGGAATGGCGCGCCCGGCTGGATTCGAACCAGCGACCGCGGGCTTAGAAGGCTCGTGCTCTATCCAGCTGAGCTACGGGCGCGCGTGGCGGCGCGCATAGCGTAGATTGCTTCCGGGCGGAACCGCGATAGTCTGCGTCGGCATGGACATGGAACGACCCGGCGGGCCGCAGGCGGTGGATGCGGCGACGCTGGCGGGGCGGCCGCTGCGTTATTTCGATTTCGTGATGGCGGCGTTCGTTTCCATCCTGCTGCTGTCCAACGTGATCGGCGCGGGCAAGCGGGCGGTGATCGAGCTGCCGTTCATCGGGCCGTGGCCGTTCGGCGCGGGTATCCTGTTCTTCCCCGTCTCCTACGTGCTCGGCGACGTGCTGACCGAGGTGTACGGCTATGCCCGCGCGAGGCGCTGCATCTGGGCCGGGTTCGCCGCGGTGCTGTTCATGGCGTTCATGAGCTGGGTGGTGGTGGCGCTGCCGCCGGCGTCCGACTGGGGCGGGCAGGCGGCGTATGAATCCGTGTTCGGGCAGGTGCCGCGGATCGTGTTCGCCTCGGTCGCGGCCTTCTGGGCGGGCGAGTTCGCCAACAGCTTCGTGCTCGCGCGGATGAAGCTGCTCACCCGCGGCAAGCATCTGTGGACGCGCACGATCGGATCGACGGTGGTGGGGCAGGGGATCGACAGCCTGATCTTCTATCCGCTCGCCTTCTACGGCGCGCCCGACTGGCCGGTGCACGCGCTCGCGATGGTGATGCTCAGCCAATTCGTGCTGAAGGTGTCGTGGGAGGCGCTGCTGACGCCGGTCACCTATGCGGTCGTCGGCTTTCTCAAGCGGCGCGAGGGGATCGACGTGTTCGACGACGGCACCGAATTCACGCCGTTCCGCGCGAGGCTTTAACCTGGCCGAATCTCGTTGCTTTTGCGATGCACTCGCAATAATCCCGCCCCGTTCATTCGGGGTACGGCATGACACGGATCGGCGCACGCAATCTCTGGTTCCAGGTCCACAAGTGGATCGGGCTGATCCTGTGCCTCGTGCTGATCCCGCTCAGCCTGAGCGGATCGGTGTTGGTATGGCATGACGGGCTGGACCGGATGCTGCACGGCGGCCGCTTTCCCGGCGGCGAGGCGACGCTGCCGGTGTCGCGCTACATCGCCGCGGCCGCGCCGCTGATGCCGGCGGGCGGCCATCTCGCCGGTATCGCAATGCCGCAGGACGATGGCGCGGTCGTGGTGCGGCTCGCGCCCGCTGCCCTGCCGGAGGGTCGCCGCATGCAGGGCCGGCCGCGCACGCTCGCGGTGTTCGTCGATCCGCGCAGCGCTTCCGTGATCGACAGCGAATGGTCTGATCGGGGCGTGCTGCGCTTCCTGCATATGTTTCACGGCTCGCTGCTGATCCCGGGCGTCGGCCGCACGATCGTCGGTTGGCTGGGCGTGCTGATGCTGATCTCGTCGCTCAGCGGTATCTGGATCTGGTGGCCGACGATCGGGCGCTTCACGCGCGGCCTGCGCTGGCGGCGGGGCACCAAGTTCGATTACAACCTGCATCACAGCGTCGGCTTCTGGATCGCGCTGCCGCTGGCGGCGCTGTCGCTGACCGGCGCGTGGATCAGCTTCCCGGCCTTTTTCGCGGGCGTAGTGGGCGAGGCGGCGCCCCGCCGTCCGGGCGGGCCGGGCGGCTTCGGGGGCGGCGGCGATGCGGTAGATGCGCGGCTCACCCCCGATGCGGCGGCGGCGCTGGCGGCGCGCGAGGGCCGGCTGGTGCAGCTGAGCCTGCCGAGCGGCGATCCGCCGCTGTGGTCGGCCACGGTAGCGACGGCGGACGGCAGGCAGAAACGGCTGCAGATCGATGATGCCGACGGCTCGATCCAGCCGGTCGCGCCGTTCCAGCGCGGGCGCGTCGCCGGGCTGATGCGCACGATCCACGACGGCGACGGAACCGGCCTGCTGTGGCAGACGATCATCTTCCTCGCCGGCCTCGCGCCCGCGGCGCTGGGCATCACCGGCGTCACGATGTGGCTGCGCAGCCGGCGCTGGCGCGGCCGGGCCGAGGCCAGGGGGCGGGCGCGCAAAGGGGAACTGGTCTGATCGTCAGGCGACCGGCGGCGGCTGCCCCTCGTTCGCCGGGATCGCCGGATCGATGCACGCCCAGGCGGGCGCCTGCGCAGTCCAGATCGTCGCCTGCGGCCCCATCAGTCCCGGATCGTCCAGCGCGCCCGCCCGCACGAACAGCAGGTGCGGCCGCGCCTCGGCCGCGCTGAACAGCGGCGTGCCGCACGTCGCGCAGAAGCCCCGTCGCATGCTGTTGCCGCTGTCGGCGACGCTACGGTGATCGCGCACCTCGCCGGTGATCGCGAACGCGTCGCTGGGGAAGCAGACGTTCACCGTGCCGCTGCCGCCGCCCAGATACTGGCACAGCCGGCACCAGCAGGCACGCGCCGCCATCGGCTGCGCGTCGATCGTGAACCGCACCGCGCCGCACAGGCAGCCACCTTCGATCATCGGACTTCCCCCGCACCGTTCCGCGCGAATGTCGCGCGCGGCGGGGCCGCGGTCAACGATGCTGCGGGCGGGATGAGCGCCGGCTGCCGCCGCCGGCGAAGTCGCGGTCCGAATCGAACCGGCGCCAGCCGGCGTAGAGATCCTTGATCATCGGCACGCCGCACCGCCGGCACGGCGCGCGGAAATCCTGGCCGTCGTCCCACACGCGGGTACGGTCGGGAACATGCTTCAGGACGGAACACAGAAAGGCCATAGTCGCACCCTGCCGGACGTTCGGTTCCAAAGGCAGCTCTCCAGTGGCGCACTGGTTAAACCGAAATGGAGACCTTCGCCAGTAGTGTAAGGATAAACGGTCGATTTACTCGCTGACAGATTTCGTCAGGATCGCGGGAGGCAAGGCGTCGCCCTGTGCTCCCAAAGCGACCCCCGTCAACCGTGCGCCGCGCGCCGCCGTCAGGATGCGGACGATCTCCTCGGCGGCCACCGCATAGGCCAATCCGTGCGGCGGGCGGATATTGGAGACGCAGTTGCGCTCGCTGTCGCGCCGCCCGATTCGCGGCGCCCAGGTGACATACGCCCCCAGGCTGGCGGGCGCGCTCAGTCCCGGCCGCTCGCCCACGAGCAGGACGAGCGCGTCGACGCCCAGCCGCTCGCCGATCTCGTCGCCCAGCGCCACGCGCGCCTGGTGCGCCAGCACGACGGGCGCGATTCGCCAGCCGCCCAGCCGCTCGCGCAGCGCCGCGACCATCGGTGCGGCATGCGCGTGCACCGCGGCGGCGGACAGGCCGTCGGCGATGACGATCGCCAGGTCCGCATCGCCAGGCTCGAGCAGCCGCGCGTCCGCCTCCGCCAGCCGGCGGCCGAGGTCGGGGCGCTGGAGATAGGTCGCCCGGTCCCCCGCGCGGCTGCGCACCTCGATCGTCTCGCCCGCGATCCCGGTGCGGATCATTGCGGGATCGAACGGCGCATGCACCGCATCGCGCGCCCGCGCATGGGCGAGCGCGAAGTCGAGCATGGGCGCGGTCGGCATCGCCTGGCCGACGCGGCCGAGCGCGACGCGCGCCTGCGTCACCGCGCGCAGCCGATCGGCCAGCGACGGCGGCTCAGCCACCGATCAGCGCCAGTGCCGGCACCGCCGAGCGGGGCAGCGTGGCGCGGTCCGCCGGAGCGATCCGGCCGCTTTCGTCGATCAGCCCCACGTCCCCCAGCCACGCCTCGAATTCCGCCGCGGGCCGCAATCCCAGCACGTCGCGCACGTACAGCGCGTCGTGGAAGCTGGTGCTCTGATAGTTGAGCATCACGTCGTCCGCCCCCGGCACGCCCATGACGAAATTGACGCCCGCCACGCCCAGCAGCGTCAGCAGGTCGTCCATGTCGTCCTGGTCGGCCTCGGCATGGTTGGTGTAGCAGACGTCGACGCCCATCGGCAGGCCGAGCAGCTTGCCGCAGAAATGATCCTCCAGCCCGGCGCGGACGATCTGCTTGCCGTCGTAGAGATATTCGGGGCCGATGAAGCCGACGACGGTGTTGACGAGCAGCGGTCGGAAGGCGCGGGCGACGGCATAGGCGCGCGCCTCCAGCGTCTGCTGGTCCACGCCGTAGTGCGCGTCGGACGACAGGCACGATCCCTGGCCGGTCTCGAAGTACATCACGTCCCGCCCCACGGTGCCGCGGCCGAGCGACAACGTTGCCGCCTCCGCCTCGCGCAACAACGCCAGGTCGATGCCGAAGCCGGTATTGGCGCCCTCGGTGCCGGCGATCGACTGGAACATGAGGTCGACCGGCGCGCCCCGCTCCACGAGGCGGATCGTGTTGGTGGCGTGCGTCAGCACGCACGACTGGGTAGGGATGGCGAGGCCCTCGCGCACCTCGTCGATCAATGCGAGCAAGGTCGCCGCGCTCTCCACGCTGTCGCTCGCCGGGTTGATCCCGATCACCGCGTCGCCGCAGCCGCTCAGCAGCCCGTCGAGGATGGAGGCGGCGATGCCGGCCGGATCATCGGTCGGGTGGTTGGGCTGGAGCCGCACCGAGAGGCGTCCGGCCTCCCCCAGCGTGTTGCGGAAGCGGCTGACGACGCGGATCTTGCGCGCGACAGCGATCAGATCCTGATTGCGCATCAGCTTGGAGACGGCGGCGGCCATCTCCGGCGTGATCCCGCGCGCAGCTTCGGCCAGCGTCGCCCCGTCGGTCTCGTTGCGCAGCAGCCACTCGCGGAACGAGCCGACGCTATGGTGCGCGATCGGGGCGAACGCGGCCCGATCGTGCGTATCGAGGATCAGCCGGGTCACCTCGTCCGCCTCGTAGGGGACGACCGCTTCGCTCAGGAACGTCGCCAGCGGCAGATCGGCCAGCGCGTAGCGCGCCGCGACGCGCTGCTCGGCGCTGTCCGCGGCGATCCCGGCCAGCGCATCGCCGGACTTTGCCGGCGTTGCGGCCGCGAGCAGATGGGCGAGGTCGCGGAAGCGATGACGGGTGCCGCCCAGATCGACGGCGTAGCTCACGCCGCCGCCTGCGGCATCGGGCTCTCGCACGCGTCGCACAGCGCCTCGGCGAGCATGCGGAACTCCTTTTCGCGCGGGCTGCCGCTCCGCCAGACGAGCGCGATCCGGCGGCTGGGCCGCGGCGTGTCCAGCGGTCGCGCGATGATGCGGGTGTTTTCCAGGATGCCCGCGTCGATCGCCATCTTCGGCAGCATCGTGATGCCCAGGCCATTATCGACCATCTGCACCAAAGTGTGGAGCGAGGTGCCCAGCATCGCCGCCTCGGCACGCAGCTCGGGCCGGTTGCACACGGCGAGCACATGGTCCTTCAGGCAGTGGCCATCCTCGAGCAGCAGCAGCCGCATCTCGTCGATCGCCGCGGGCGCGATGCGCGCGGGCGGCTCGGGCGAGCCGGACGGGAAGGCGACGAACAGCGGATCGTCGAACAGGTCGGCCACCTCGATGTCGCCGCACTGGTAGGGCAGCGCGAGCAGGATGCAGTCGATATGGCCGCGGTGGAGCGAATCGCATGCCGCCGGCGTCGTTTCCTCGCGCAGATACAGCTTTAGGTCGGGCCATTCCGCGCGCAGCTTCGGCAGCAGCCGCGGCAGCAGGAACGGCGCGATCGTGGGGATGACGCCCATGCGCAGCTCGCCCGAGAGGGGCTTGCCGGCGGCGCGCGCGAGATCGCCCAGTTCCTCCGCCTCGCGCAGTACGCGCTGCGCCTTCTCGGCGATCCGCGAGCCCAGCGGCGTGAAGCGGACGACGCGTCGCGTCCGCTCGACGAGCACGACGCCGATCAGCGACTCCAGCTCGCGCAGCCCGGCGGACAAAGTGGATTGGGTGACGAAGCACGCCTCCGCGGCCCGACCGAAATGGCCGTGATCCTTTAACGCGACGAGATATTGCAACTGCTTGAGCGTCGGGAGGTAGGTGGTCATTAATCGCCTCTTGCGATCAAAGAACGCTGAATAATCGATTTGACCCGCGCCTGCCAGCCCCCTAGCGCACATCCAAACAAAACGGCGGAGAGGAGTGCTCAAGCTTTACCCGGAGAATCACATGCTTACCGTCGGCGACAAGTTTCCCACGCTCACGCTTCCCGTCCAGCAGGGCGTGTCGGCCCTCCCCAATGGCGAGACGATCGATCTGGCCGAAACCGGCGGCAAGTGGAAGGTCGTGTTCTTCTGGCCGAAGGATTTCACCTTCATCTGCCCGACCGAGATCATCGGCTACGGCGAGCTCAACGGCGATTTCGCCGATCGCGACGCGGTGCTGATCGGCGCCTCGACCGATACCGATTTCGTCCACTTCGCCTGGCGCAAGTCGGACGAGCGGCTCGCGGCGTGCGATTTCCCGTGGATCGCGGACAATTCGAAGAAGCTGGCCAGCGCGCTGGGCATCGTGGCGCAGGACGAGGGCGTCGCCTACCGCGCGACGTTCATCGTCGATCCGCACAACGTGATCCAGCACGTCACCGTCAATGGTCTCAACCAGGGACGGAACCCGCAGGAGGCCCTGCGCATTCTCGACGCTCTACAGACGGACGAGCTTTGCCCCTGCAACTGGCAGGAAGGCGAACAGGTGCTCCGCCCGGCGGCCTGATCCCCCCTCAGGCTGTGGCGAGCGGCGCGATTCGGGTCGCGCCGGAGGGGCGCGGGAGGCTTCACGCTTTCCGCGCCCCTCCCTTTTCCAACGGAGAAAATCATGTCCCTGAAAGCCTTTGCCGATGCCTTGCCGGATTACGCCAAGGATCTGCGGCTCAACCTCGGCTCGATGCTGAGCGACCAGACGCTGGGCGACCAACGCAAATACGGCCTGCTGCTCGCCTGCGCGCACGGCTCGGGCCACAAGCCTCTGGTGAGCGCAGCCGAGGATGAGGTTGCCGGCAAGCTGGGCGAGGAGGCGGCGACCGCCGCCCGCGCCGCGGCCGCGATCATGGCGATGAATAACGTCTACTACCGCTTCGTCCACCTCGCTTCGAACCCCGAATATGGTCAGATGCCGGCGAAGCTGCGCATGAACGTGATCGGGTCGCCCGGCATCGACAAGGCGGACTTCGAGCTGTTCTGCCTGGCGGTCTCGGCGATGAACGGCTGCGGTATGTGCATCGATGCCCATGAGAAGGTGCTGAAGGGGCACGGCGTGAAGGCGGAGGTGATCCAGGCGGCGGCGCGGGTGGGCGCGGTGATGAAGGCGGTAGCGACGGTGCACGCCACCGTCGCGTGAGCCGGGCGGGCGGCTCTGGAAATGTCGCCGCCCGCGGCCTACATCGGCGCCTGTCTGGACGATGAACGGGGTACGGACATGCTTGGCGGACTGACGACGTATCTCGAATCGATCAAGGCGCGCGATCCCGCCCCGCGCACGCGCTGGGAGATCCTGCTCTATCCCGGCGTCCTGGCGCTCGGCATGCACCGCATCGCGCATTGGCTGTTCCAGGGCGAGCTGTATTTCCTCGCGCGGCTGGTGAACCACATTGCGCGCTTCCTCACCGCGATCGACATCCATCCCGGCGCGACGATCGGCGCGAACTTCTTCATCGATCACGGCTTCACCGTGATCGGCGAAACCGCGCTGATCGGCGACAACGTGACGATCTACCAGAACGTCACGCTGGGCGGCACGAACCCGGCCAATGGCGTGCCCGGCAAGCGCCACCCGACGATCGAGGACGATGTCGTCATCGGGTCGGGCGCGCAGGTGCTCGGTCCGATCACGGTAAGCAAGCGGGCGAAGATCGGCGCGAACGCGGTCGTGACCCGCGACGTGCCGGAGGGCGCGGTGATGGTGGGCATTCCGGCGCGGCCGACGCTCGTCGATGCGCAGGACTATCAGCGCACGTTCCTGCCCTACGGCACGCTCTGCTCCGAGCGGTTCGATCCGCAGACGCAGCAGCTGGAACTGCTCAAGTGCGAGGTCGAGCAGCTGCGCTGCAAGCTCGCGACGCTGATCGAGCAGCGCGACGCCAGCGGCAGCGACGACGGAGCCGAGCGCCACCGCGCCTGATGGGTATCGTCACGCCCTTTCCGGTGACTGCGCGCAGGCCGAGCCAGGTCGGCTTCGGCCGGGCCGAGCTTTCGCGTATCCTCGACCTGTACGGCCGGATGGTCGCTGCGGGCCATTGGCGCGATTACGCGATCGATCTGGGGCGCGACGCGGCGATCTTCTCCGCCTTCCGCCGCACCGCCGAGCGTCCCGAATACCGCATCGAGAAACGCCCGGCGCTGCGGGCGCGGCAGGGCATGTGGGCGCTGGTGGGCGAGGGCGGCGCGATCCTGCGCCGCGGCCACGAACTGGGGCCGGTGCTGGCGCCGGTCGAGCGCAAGCTGATGAAGCTGGTCGAGGACTGATCTGTTCGCCAGTGGCCCGGCGCCCAGGAACGGGCCGCTCGTAGCTGGACCCCGGCCTGCGCCGGGGTACTTGGTGGTGTGCGACGGGGCAGGAAGGCGCCAGCCTCAGCCGCCCTGCAGCCGCGATCCGATCATCATCGATTGCTCCATGCCGCTGCCCGGCACGATCTCGCCGGCACGGTCGGTAATCCTCTCCCACGCGGCGGCGACACCCTCGGCGGTTCGCTCGTCCGGCGGCAGCAGCGCGCCCTGCGTGAGCGTGACATAGGCCGCCTGGTAGACGCCCGCCCCCGCGCCCACGATCGCGCCCGACGGCGCATCCTCAGACACCAGATAGATCGCCGCGGGCACCACATTCTCGGGCGCGAATGCCGCCATCGCGGCGGGGGGCAGGATATCCTCGGTCATGCGCGTCGCCGCCACCGGCGCCAGCGTATTGATGCGGATGTTCTGCTTGGCACCCTCCAGCACAAGCGTTTTGGCAAAGCCGGCGATGCCGAGCTTCGCCGCTCCGTAATTGGCCTGGCCGAAATTGCCGTACAGCCCGGACGACGAAGAGGTCATCAGGATGCGCCCGTAATTCTGGGCGCGCATGATTTCCCACACCGCCTTGGTCATAGTCGCCGTGCCGGTCAGGTGGACTTCCACCACCAGCTTGAAATCGTCCAGCGTCATCTTGGCGAAGCTCTTGTCGCGCAGGATGCCGGCGTTGTTGATCAGCGCGTGGACGCCGCCCCACGCCTCCCTGGCCTTCGCGACCATCTCGTCCACCTGCGCCGCGTCGGTCACGTTCGCGCCGTTCGCCATCGCCTCGCCCCCGGCGGCGCGAATCTCCTCGACCACGGCGGCGGCGGCGTCGGAGCTGCCGCTGCCGTCGCGCGCACCTCCTACATCGTTGACCACGACCCGCGCGCCGCGCTTCGCCAGGTCCAGCGCGTAGGCGCGGCCAAGGCCCCCGCCTGCACCGGTCACGATCGCGACCCGCCCCGTGAAATCGATCGGCATCGCGCTCTTCCCGATTGTTGACGTGCACGTCAACTAGCCGCCGTCGCGCAGACAGGGAAGAGGCAAGTCGGCTGCGGGCGGAGACGGGAATGACGGAGCATATCGGGATCGTCGGCTGCTCGGCGGAAGGCGCGGCGCTTTGCTACAAGACGATCTGCATCGAGGGTGCGGAACGGTTCGGCGCGCTCGGCCATCCCGAGGTGTCGCTGCACACGCACAGCTTCGGCGAGTATATGGCGTGCATCGAGCGCGGGGACTGGGCCGGGGTCGGCAGGCTGATGCTTTCGTCGGCCGACAAGCTGGCGATGGCGGGCGCGACGTTCCTGATCTGCCCCGACAACACGATCCACCAGGCGCTGCCGGCGATCCTGCCGCGCTCACCGCTGCCGTGGCTTCACATCGCCGAGGTCGTCGCGGGCGAGGCCGCCGCACGGGGCCTTGCCCGGGTTGGGCTGACCGGCACGCGCTGGCTGGTGGAGAGCGCGGTCTACCCGGAAAAGCTCGACGCGGCGGGTATCGCCTGGGTTCGGCCCGCTGCTGAGGAGCGGGAGGAGATCAACCGGATCATCATGGACGAGCTGGTGCGCGGCGTCTTCACCGAAGCGGCGGTCGCATCGTTCCAGCGGATCATCGGCGGGCTGGCCGAGCAGGGCTGCGACGCCGTGGTGCTCGGCTGCACCGAGATCCCGCTGATCATCGATGACGCGAACAGTCCGCTGCCGACCCTGGATTCGACGCGGCTGCTTGCGCGGGCCGGGCTGGCGCGGGCTTCTGGAGGAGGGCGCGGCTGCGTGCCCCGGGGACGGCCGGGGCCCAGAAACGGGCGCGGCGGACTCGGGCCCCGGCCTTCGCCGGGGCACGGACACGCTTAGCCTACGCCGTGCCGTCCGCATCCAGCGCATAGCCCGCCGAGCGGACGGTGCGAATGATGTCGGGGCGGCCGCCGTCGTTGATCGCCTTCCTCAGGCGGCGGATGTGGACGTCGACGGTGCGCGGCTCGATGTCCGCCTCGCGGCCCCACACCGAATCGAGCAGCCGCTCGC
>CAXUMU010000058.1:0-12913 GCA_964252145.1 uncultured Sphingomonadaceae bacterium | reverse complement strand
GTTATGCCCCTCCCCTGAAGGGGAGGGGCATAACGCTTCAACCTGATTGCGATCCGGTGTGGGTGGATGTGGCTCAGCCCAGCCCGCGCTCCAGCACCCGCGTCAGCCGTGCCGCGAAGGCGCGCGGATCGGCCGGCAGCTCGCCGTCGGCGATGCGCGCCTCGTCGAACAGCAGGTGCGCGGCATCCTCCCGCAATGCTTCTTCGCGCTCGCCCAGCTCGCCGAGCCGGGCGATCAGCGCGTGGCGCGGATTGAGCTCGAGCACCGGCTTCGCGCCCGCATCGATCCGGCCCGCGCCCGCGAGCAGCTTCTCCAGCTGGCGGTCCATCCCGTGCTCGGGCGCGACCAGGCAGACCGCACTCTCGGTCAGCCGCTCGGAGGCACGGACATCGGAGACGGCATCGCCCAGCGTCGTCTTCACGAACGCGATGAAGGCGTTGACCGCATCCGATGCGGCAGCGCCCGCCTCCTGCCCCTCCGCCAGCGGGATCAGGCTGAGATCCGCCAGGCCCTGCGTCACCGACTTGAATGGCTTGCCCTCGTAGTCGATGCCCGAGGTGACCCAGAAGCTGTCGACCTGATCGGCCAGCAGCAGCACCTCGATCCCGCGCGCGCGGAAGCCCTCCAGCTGGGGTGAGGAGGCAAGCCGGTCGAGATCGGTGCCGGTCGCGTAATAGATCGCGGTCTGGTTGTCCTTCAGGCCCGCGGCATAGTCCTTGAGCGCGCGCCATTCGCCGCCGGAAACGGTCGTCTTGAAGCGCGCCAGACCGAGCAGCGTCTCGCGCCGGGCATAATCCTCGTAGAGACCCTCCTTCAGCACCGCGCCGAAATCGTCCCAGATCTTGAGATACTGCGCGGCATCGCCGGTCGAGAGCTTCTCGAGCTCGGACAGTATGCGGTTGGCGACGCCCTTCTGGATCGCGGCGAGCACCGGGCTTTCCTGGATCATCTCGCGCGAGACGTTGAGGGGCAGGTCGTTCGAATCGACCAGCCCGCGCACGAAGCGCAGGTAGCGCGGCAGGATCTGCGCCTCGTCGGTGATGAACACGCGGCGGACGTACAGCTTCATGCGGCCCGCGCGGTCGGGATCGAACAGGTCGAACGGCTTGGCGCCGGGGATGAAGGCGAGCACGGTATATTCGTGCCGGCCCTCGGCGCGGTAGTGGAGCGTCAGCGCGGGAGCGTCATATTGCCCGGCCGCGCTCCGGTAGAAATCCTGATATTCCTCGGCCGTGATCTCGGCCTTGGGCTTGGTCCACAGCGCGGCGCCGTCGGCGATCTGCCTGGGCTCGGCGTCGGGCTTGTCCTTCAGGAAGATCGGTACGGGCACGTGGCCGGACTGCGCCTTGATCGTGCGCTCGACGGCGAAGCTCTGCGTGTAGCTCGCCGCATCTTCCTTGAGGTGCAGCAGCACGCGCGTGCCGCGGGCCGGTGCGTCCGCCGTATCCGCCGGCCGGATCGTATAGGTGCCGAGACCGTCCGACGACCAGATCGCGGCCGCATCCGCGCCCGCCCGGCGCGATGTCACCTCGATCCGGTCCGCGACCATGAAGGCCGAATAGAAGCCGACGCCGAACTGGCCGATCAGCTGGCTGTCCTCGGCGTCCTTCGCGCCGGCGATGCGGTCCATGAACGCCCTGGTGCCGGAGCGTGCGATCGTGCCGAGCGCTTCGGTCAGCTCGGCCTCGCTCATCCCGATGCCGTTGTCCTCGACCGCAAGCTGGCGGTTGTCGGCATCGAGCGTGACGGTGATGCGCGGCTGGCCGTCGTCGCCGAGCAAGGCGGGCTCGCTCAGGCCCTCGTAGCGCAGCTTCTCGCACGCATCGGCGGCGTTGGAGATGAGCTCGCGGAGGAAGACGTCCTTGTCCGAATAGACCGAATGCACCATCAGATGCAGCAGCTTGGCGACGTCCGCCTCGAACGGACGGGTTTCGGGCGCGGCTTCGGTAACGGTCGTCATGGCGGTATCCACGGCTCTCCTGGGGGTCGATCGGGCGGACAGATGGCTGCCGGCAGCGGCGCTTTCAAGTCGGGCCGGCGCGGGCCGTCCGCGTCAGGCGAGCGCGCGGGCCAGCGCGTCCCGCCAGCCGGCGATCATCCGTTCGCGCTGCGGCCCGGCCATGCGCGGTTCGAAGCGGCGATCGAGCGACCAGCATCGGCCGACAGCGGCGAGGTCGTCCCAGACGCCGGTGGCGAGGCCGGCGAGGAACGCCGCGCCGGCCGCGGTCGTCTCCACGATCGTCGGCCGCTCGACCGGCGCCTCGAGGATGTCGGCGAGGAACTGGCAGAGCCAGTCGTTCTTCGCCATGCCGCCATCGACGCGCAGCGCCGCCGCGTCGCCGGCGCCGTCCGCCGCCATCGCCCCGGCCAGGTCGAGCGTCTGGTAAGCGACCGCCTCGAGCGCCGCGCGCACCAGGTGCGCCGCGCTCGAATCGAGCGTGAGCCCCGAGATCAGCCCGCGCGCCTCGGGCTGCCAGTGCGGCGCGCCCAGGCCCACGAAGCCCGGCACCATGTAGACGCCGTGATTGTCGTCGACGCGCGTCGCGATGCCGTCGGTCTCGGATGCATGGGCGATCACGCCGATCGAATCGCGCAGCCATTTGATCGCGGCGCCGGCGACGAAGATCGATCCTTCCAGCGCATAGGTCGTCCGCCCGCCCAAGCGATACGCAGGCGTCGCCAGCAGGCGGTTGGCGGAGCGCACGCGCTGCTCGCCGGCGTTGATCAGCATGAAGCAGCCGGTGCCATAGGTCGATTTGGCCATGCCGCGCTGGAAGCAGGCCTGGCCGACCAGCGCCGCCTGCTGATCGCCTGCCATGCCGGCGATCGGGATCGGCGCGTCGAGCAGGCCGGGCGCGGTGTGGCCGAAAAGGCCGCTATTGTCCTTCACCTCGGGCAGCAGCGCGCGCGGCACGTTCAGCAGCCGCAGCAGATCGTCGTCCCAGTCCGATCGGTCGATGTCGAACAGCATCGTGCGGCCGGCGTTGGTCGGGTCGGTCGCGTACACCGCGCCGCCGGTCAGCCGCCACAGCAGGAAGCAGTCGATCGTGCCGAAGGCCAGCTCCCCGCGCTCCGCCGCGCCGCGCGCGCCCGAGACATTGTCGAGGATCCAGGCGAGCTTCGTGCCCGAGAAATAGGGGTCCAGCAGCAGTCCGGTCTTGTCCGCCACCATCGGCTCCACGCCGTCGGCGCGCAGCCGATCGCACTCGTCGGCGGTGCGCCGGTCCTGCCAGACGATCGCATTGTGCACCGGCTTGCCGGTCTGCCGGTCCCACACCACCACCGTCTCGCGCTGGTTGGTGATGCCGATCGCGGCGATGCCGCCGATCCCCGCCGGGCAGCGGCCGGCGACCTCGCGCACAACGGCGAGCGTATCGCGCCAGATATCCTCCGGATCATGCTCCACCCAGCCGGAGCGCGGATAATGCTGCGCGAACTCGCGCTGCGCGACCGCGACCTCGCGCGCGCCGTCGTCGAACAGGATCGCGCGGGTCGAGGTGGTGCCCTGATCGATCGCCAGGATATAGCGCATGTCCGCCACTCTTTCTCTCCTGCTCAATGGGCCTGGTCGCGGAGGTTCCGCGGCAGGAACGGGCGGATCAGCCACTGGTAGAGCCCGCCGCCCACCACGCCGCCGATCAGCGGCCCGACGATCGGCACCCACCAGTAATTCTGCGGCGCCGGCAGCGCCTGGCCGCCCCACCCCGCGGCCCATGCGAACAGCCGCGGCCCCAGATCGCGCGCGGGATTGATCGGCCACGCCTCCAGATAGCCGGCGGCCGCGCCGATGATCGCGACCAGGAAGCCGATGATCAGCGCGCCCGAATTGGCCATCGGCGCCATGCTGTTATATTCCTCGGTGATCGCGAAGATGCCGAACACCAGCAGGCCGGTGAGGATCACCTCGTCGATCAGCGCGTGCAGCGGCGTGATGCCGTCGCTCGGATGCGTGAAGAACACGCCCGCCGATCCGCCGTCGCCGGCGCGGCTGAGCCCGTGCGCCAGGTTGAACGAATCGATCACGGGCGAGAACATCTGGTAGACGATCGCCGCGCCCAGGAACGCGCCGACCAGCTGCGCCAGCACGTAGGCGGGCGCCTTGCGCGCCGGAAAGCCGCGGTACAGCACCAGCGCGAGCGTGACCGCGGGATTGGCATGCGTGCCGGAAACCGCACCGGTCACGTAGATCGCCACCGTCACCGCAAGCCCCCAGGTGATGCACACGCCCCAGTAGGCGGTGCGATAGGGGCTGGGATCGTAGAGCGAATACATCGCCGCCGCCGAACAGCCGATCGTGATGATGATGAACATCGCCACGGCTTCGGCGATCGCCTCGCCCAACAACGCCTTGTTCGCCATGCTCTCCCCCCGACTCCGGCGCTGCGGCCGGCTTATCGCCCCCCGCCTTATTGGGGCCAGCCATGGTCCGGTCAATGCGCCGGGAACTTCCCGCTCAGCCGTCCAGCCCGGCTTCGCCCAGCAGGATCGTATCGATCTTGCGCAGCGTCGCTACGAAGCGCGCGATCTCGGCCGGATCGATCGAGGCGAAGATCCGGCGCTCCAGATCCAGCGCCTTGGGCGCGACGTCGGCGTAGAGCGCGCGGCCGGTGTCGCTCAGCACCAGCAGGTGCGAGCGGCGATCCTCGGGATTGGGCTTGCGATCGAGCAGCCCGCGCGTGGTGAGCGCGATCGCCGCTCGGCTGACCGTCACCTTGTCCATCCGCGTCTTGATGCCGATCGCCTGCTGGCTGATGCCGTCATGCTCGGCCGCGACGGCGATGATCCGCCATTCCGGAATGCGCAGGTCGAACAGCGAGATATAGGCGCTCGCGACGGTATCGCTGACGAGGTTGGAGGTGAAAGACAGGCGGTAGGGCAGGAACTCGTCGAGCTGAAGCGTCGCGTCGGGCATGGCGGAGCGTAACATTTGACACCATCCGCACAATCGCCGATATAGTAGCAATTGATACCAATTGGAGGCGGTCATGGAAACGGTCGAGCAGCAGCAGCCGTCGTCGGCCGAGGCGGACAATCCGCTGGGCCTGAACGGCTTCGAGTTCGTCGAGTTCACCTCGCCGGAGCCGGAGAAGATGGGCCGCCAGCTGGAGCAGCTGGGTTTCGTCGCGAGCCACCGCCATCCGACGAAGAACGTCACCCGCTACAAGCAGGGCCGCATCAACCTGATGATCAACCGCGACGAGGCGGGGCGCGTCGCGGCGTTCCGCGGCGAGCACGGCCCCTCGGCCAGCGCGATGGCGTTCCGCGTCGCCGATCCGGCGGCGGCGATGGAATGGGCGCTGGCGCACGGCGCCAAGCCCACGATCGAGGACGATACCGTCATCCAGGGGATCGGCGGATCCTACCTCTACTTCGTCAAGGACGGCGAGGATCTCTACGCGGACTGGGCCGAGTTTCCCGGCTGGCGCGAGCGGGAGGCGGCGAACGGCGTCGGCCTCGACCTGCTCGACCATCTGACCCACAATGTGAAGCGCGGCCAGATGCGCGTCTGGTCCGAATTCTACCGCACGCTGTTTGGGTTCGAGGAGCAGAAATATTTCGACATCAAGGGCAAGGCGACCGGGCTGTTCAGCCAGGCGATGATCGCGCCCGACAAGGCCATTCGCATCCCGCTGAACGAAAGCCAGGACGACAAGAGCCAGATCGAGGAGTTCATCCGCGACTATAATGGCGAGGGCATCCAGCATCTCGCGCTCACCACGGCGGACATCTACGCGACGGTCGAGAAGCTGCGCGCGCGCGGCGTCCGCCTCCAGGACACGATCGAGACCTATTACGAGCTGGTCGACAAGCGCGTGCCCGGCCACGGCGAGGATCTCGCGCGGCTGAAGCGCAACCGCATCCTGATCGACGGCGACGTCGAGCAGGAGGGTATCCTCCTCCAGATCTTCACCGAGAACCTGTTCGGCCCGATCTTCTTCGAGATCATCCAGCGCAAGGGCAATGAAGGCTTCGGCAACGGCAACTTCCAGGCGCTCTACGAATCGATCGAGCTGGACCAGATTCGCCGCGGCGTGATCCAGGTGGACGCGTGAGCGAAACCACACATCCTCCCCGGGCAGAGCTCGGAGAGGATTATTTGTGCGGCTTCGGCAATCATTTCGCCAGCGAGGCCGTCGCGGGCGCGCTGCCGGTCGGCCGTAATTCGCCGCAGCGGGCGCCGTTCGGGCTATATGCCGAGCAACTCTCGGGCACGGCGTTCACCGCGCCGCGGGCGGAGAACCGCCGCTCGTGGCTGTACCGGCTGCGCCCCGCCGCGAACCATCCGGCCTACTGTCCCTACGACCGGCCGACCTTGCTGCGCTCGGCGCCGTTCGACGAGGTGCAGCCCACGCCCAACCGGCTGCGCTGGGGTCCGCTGCCGCTGCCATCCGCGCCGACCGACTTCGTCGACGGCCTGGTCACCTGCGGCGGCGCCGGCGACGTCGCCGCCGGGCAGGGGATCGGCATCCACCTCTACGCCGCCACCGCCGCGATGGAGCGCGCTTTCTATTCGGCGGACGGGGAGCTGCTGATCGTGCCGCAGCAGGGCACGCTGCGCCTGGTCACCGAGATGGGCGTGCTGACCGTGTCGCCGCTGCAGATCGCGCTCGTGCCCTGCGGCCTGCGCATCCGGGTGGAGCTGGTGGACGGGCCGGCGCGAGGCTATGTCTGCGAGAATTACGGCGCGCTGTTCCGCTTGCCCGAGCTCGGCCCGATCGGATCGAACGGGCTGGCCAATCCGCGCGACTTCGAGACGCCGGTAGCGGCGTTCGAGGATGTCGACCGGCCCTGCGAGGTCGTCCAGAAGTTCCAGGGCGCGCTTTGGACGACCATGCTGGATCATTCGCCGTTCGACGTGGTGGCATGGCACGGCAACCTCGCGCAGTTCTGCTAAGAACTTACCCGCTTCAACGCGATCAACACGGTCAGCTACGATCATCCCGATCCGTCGATCTTCACCGTGCTGACCAGCCCCAGCGACACGCCGGGCACCGCGAACTGCGACTTCGTGATCTTCCCGCCGCGCTGGATGGTGGCCGAGGGCACGTTCCGCCCGCCCTGGTTCCACCGTAACGTGATGAGCGAATATATGGGGCTGATCCAGGGCGCCTACGACGCCAAGGCGGGCGGCTTCGTGCCGGGCGGCGCGTCGCTGCATAACCGGATGTGCGGCCACGGGCCGGATCAGGCGAGCTACGACAAGGCGGTCGCCGAGGAGCTGGCGCCGCGCAGGATCGAAGGGACGATGGCCTTCATGTTCGAGAGCCGCAGCGTCATCCGTCCGACCCGCTGGGCGATGGAGACACCGACGATGCAGCTCGACTATGACGATTGCTGGTCCAACTTCCGCAAGGCCGAGCTGCCCGCATGACGCTGCCCGGAATCGACGAGACGCACGACGCGGCGCTGCGCTGCTGGGTTCCCGGCGCGCAGGACCATCCCGACTTTCCGGTGCAGAACCTGCCGCTCGGCATCTTCTCGCCCGCAGGCGCCGCGCCGCGGCCCGGCGTCGCGATCGGCAACCAGATCCTCGACCTGCAGGGCTGCGCGGCGCTGCTGCCCGAAGCCGCGGCGCATGCGCTGGCCGGCACGACGCTCAACCGGCTGTTCGCGCTGCCGCTGGCCGACCGGGCGGCGCTGCGCCGCCGGCTGTCCGCGCTGCTGACCGGCGCGGGCGAGCGCGAGGCGGCGGAGCCGATGCTGCACGATGCGCAGGCGTGCACTCTGCACCTGCCGGCGGCGATCGGCGACTACACCGATTTCTACGTCGGCATCCATCACGCGAACAATGTCGGCAGGCAGTTCCGGCCCGACAATCCGCTGCTGCCCAACTATAAATATGTGCCGATCGGCTATCATGGCCGCGCCTCGTCGATCCGCCCGTCGGGCGTGGCGCTGGTCCGCCCGAAGGGGCAGCGCAAGCCGCCCGCGGCCGACGTGCCGATCTTCGGCCCGACGCAGCGGCTGGATTACGAGCTGGAGCTGGGCGTGTGGATCGGCCCCGGCAACGCGCTCGGCACCGGCATACCGATCGGCGACGCCCCCTCGCACGTCGCCGGTTTCTGCCTGCTCAACGACTGGTCGGCGCGCGATTTCCAGGCGTGGGAGTATCAGCCGCTGGGGCCGTTCCTGGCCAAGAACTTCCACTCGACGATCTCGCCCTGGGTGATCACGCCCGAGGCGCTCGCCCCGTTCCGTGTCGCCCAGCCGGCGCGGCCCGAGGGCGATCCGGCGCCGCTCGCCTATCTGGCCGACGAGGCCGACCAGGCCGGCGGCGCCCTGGGCATCACGCTGGAGGTAAGCCTGCTCAGCGCGGCGATGCGCGCGGCGGGCGTCCCGCCGCACCGGCTCAGCCGCGGGCCGGCCGCCAATATGTATTGGACGATCGCGCAGATCGTCGCGCACCACGCCTCCAACGGCTGCAACCTGCGGACCGGCGACCTGCTCGGCACGGGCACCATCTCGGCGGCCACCGCGGACGGCTTCGGCAGCCTGCTCGAGATCGGCCGCGGCGGCGCCGAACCAGTCGCGCTGCCGTCGGGCGAGACGCGCACGTTCGTGGAGGATGGCGACGAGATCATCCTATCCGCCTATGCCGCGGCGCCGGGCTTCGCCCGCATCGGCTTCGGCGAGGCGCGCGCGCTCGTGCTGCCGGCGGTCGCCTGACCGCGCCGATGGCACCGGACGAGCGCCTCTTCGCGACGCCCGCCGGCGTGCGGCTGGGGCCGATCGATGCGATCGCGGACGGCGCGGCGCGCAACTTCGTGCTGCAGATGCGCGCCGGGCGCTTCCACGGCTTCGTCGTCCGCCGCGGCGGCCAGGCCTATGGCTATGTCGATCGCTGCCCGCACATGGGCCTGCCGCTGGCGCAGGTACTCGACGACTATCTGACGCCCGCGGGCGATCTGATCGCATGCAGCTGGCACGGCGCGCTGTTCGAGATCGAGAGCGGCGCCTGCACCGGCGGCCCTTGCACCGGGCAGCGGCTGTCGCCCTGGCCGGTGACCGTCGTCGAGGGCATGCTCGTGACCGCGCCGGCCGGCTGAAATCGACGGTTGCCATCGAAACTGACGAAAGCTATGATCCAACGCCGAGCAATCCAACTTGCCGGCGGCGCCGTGGGGCGTTCGGGAGAGTGACGATGACCTGTATTTCGACGATCGACATCCAGACCAGGCTCGACGTCCACGAACTGCTCAGCCATTTCTCGCATTTCCTGGATCATGACCGCGGCCCGTGCTGGGCGGACCTGTTCACCACGGACGGCGTGTTCGAGTGCAGCGACGGCAACCGGCTGCGGGGCGCGACCGAACTGGTGACGCTTCCCGCGCTGGTGGTGGAGCGCGGCCACGGCGCGTGGCGGCACCTGATCACTGCGGTGGTGATCGAACGCTGCGCCACGCGCAAGGACCTGACGGTCCATGCCTATTGCCCGGTGATCGACATGGACCAGAGCAGCGCGCTCGCCGCCTTCTACGATCTGGATTTCAGGCTGCGGCTCGCGTCGCGCTGGCGGATCAGCTACGCTAAGGCCCGGCGCGTCGGCGCGACCGGCGCGCAGGTCGGCGCCGCCGCGCTGGCCAGTGCGGCGCTGTCGCGGATGGCGATGCAGTAACCCGGCCGTCGGCACGCGCGGGCGCGCGGTGCAGCGGCTTGAGCGACTCGGGATCAGGTTGAGGCGTCATGCTCCCTCCCCCTGAAGGGGAGGGGTGACCCAGGTTGACGCAAACAGCTTTAGCTCCGGGGGCGCATCGCCGCCGCGGGTGCGGTCGCCTGCGGGTCTGACGCCTTGTGCTTGTCGGTGGCGGGGAGCGGGGCGCCGAAATTGGTCGTGACGGGCTCGCCGCTCAACTCCTGATAGGCGACGTTCACGTTCATGTGCGCGCGCGAGAGCGGCGTGTTGCCATATTCCATGCCCTTCAGCAGGTCCGTCTTCAGGAACACGGCATATTTCGGGTTCCTGCCCAGCGCGGCGACGGCGTCGCCCGGCGCACCCTTGCGCGCCAGCGACTTCTTCGCCTCGGTCAGCAGCGCGCGGTTGAATTGGGTGAACAGGCGCAGGCCCGCCCATGTGTTCACATGCCCGTGGCCCTCGATCACCTTGTCGACGCCGGTGATGCCCTTGACCGCCTTCTCCAGCGTGTCGGGCAGCGCGACCACGCTGCCGCCCGAACCGGGATCGATCAGCGGCGCCATGTTCCACGCCATCAGGTCGCCGATGCACATCGCCCGTTCGGACGGAAACACCACGAACGCATCGGCCTTGGTGTGGCCGGCGCCGAAGTAGAACAGGTCGATCCGGTCTGTCCCCGTGCCCAGCGTCATCCTGTCGGTGAAGGTCCTGGTCGGCACCATCGCCGGGTTCGAGCGCGGATTGGCGGCGACCAGCGCGCGCGCATTCTCCTGCGTCACGATGTCGATCGTCGGGCGCTGCGCCTGGAAGAAATCGTTGCTGCCGTTGTGATCGGGGTGGACGTGGGTGTTGATGATCATCGTCACCGGCTTGTCGGTGACGGTCTTCACCTGGTCCAGGATCGCCTGGCCGTAGTTGGCAAGCTTGGTATCGACCAGCACGACGCCGTCGGACTTGATGAACACGGTAGTGTTCCCGCCGCCGCCGAAGATCTTGTAGAGATGGTCGCTGATCTTCTCGATCGGCTCGGGCGGGGGCAGCGTCATGCGCTGCGCCGAGACGGTCGCCGCACCGACGCCCGCCACCACGATCGTCGTCAGGATTGCCGCCCGCTTCATCATGCGCCCCCCGGATGGATTATTCTCTGCACGAACCAATAGGTTCCCGCCGCGATCACCACAACCGATCCCGCGATCGTCACACGGTTGCGTATGACCGGGTTATAGCGCCGGATCGCCTCCAGCAGCGAAGCCACTATCGTCACCACCGCCAGCTGCCCGATCTCCACCCCCAGATTGAACGAGAAGAGCGACCAGCCCAGCGCCTCCCGCGGCAAACCGAATTCGCGCAGCACGCTGGCGAAGCCGAAGCCGTGGACCAGCCCGAACACCAGCGCCGCCCACGCGCGCAGATCGCGCCCTTGCCCCCGCACCAGATTGTCGGCGCCGACGAAGATGATGCTGAGCGCGATCGCCGGCTCGATCAACGTGGAAGGTGGCGTCACGACGTTCAGCGCGGCGAGCGACAGCGTGATGCTGTGCCCCAGTGTGAAGGCGGTGACGATCCGCACGAACGCGCGCCAGCCGCCGCCGAGGAGCAGCAGCGCGACGAGGAACAGCAGGTGATCCGGCCCGATCAGGATGTGGTGGATCCCGGCCGGCACGAACGTCCTGATCACGGCGATCACGCCAGACGCGGTGCCGAGATAATAGGTCTTCGCGCCGCTGCCGCGATTGAAGATCCACTGCTGGCGCAGGCGGCCCTCGTCGTAGAGGTTGACGAAGGTCTGGTGGTTCGCATCGTAGGGAAACAGGTCGGTCCCCAGCGTCACCGCGCCGGGCTTGGGCGTCCGGATGCGGAAGAAGAGCTTGACCGTCGCCTTGTCGGGCACCGGCACGATGCCGGTCCATTGCGGCACGAGCCGGTGATCGGACCGCAAAGTCAGCCGGGGGGCGAGCAGGATCGTGATTTCGCGGGCGCGTGGGGCTAGCACGGCGGGATCGAGCAGCAGGTCCGGCGCGATCTTCAGTTCGTGCGCGACGTCGATCGCGTGCGCCACGATCACGCCGTCGATCTGCCCTGAGCGCAGGTCGAGGTCGAGATAGCTGAACGGCGCCGGGTGCGCCGCGGCCGGCGCGGCAACCGCCAACGCGAGCAGCACGAGCAGCCGGCGGAGCATTCTCACCGTGATGCCGACATGCTCCACCGCGAACTTTATCCCTGCCACCCGCGCGCTATCCGCTGCGCCGCTTGACTCTGGCCAGCACCATCGCACCATCTGCCGCTCAACCGACGGGGAACCAGCATGTGTGACAGCGACATCCACCAGGGCCTGGTGCACGACACCAACCTCTCGCGCCGCGCGGTGATGCTGACGGGGATCGCGGCGGCGGGCTTCGCGACCGCGGGCTTCGCCGACACCGTCGTCGAGACCGACGTGACGATCCAGACGCTCGACGGCAATGCCGATGCGGCGCTGTACCACCCGGCGGCCCAGGGCACCTGGCCGGCGGTGCTGATCTGGACCGACATATTGGGCCTGCGCCCGGTGTTTCGCGAGATGGGCAAGCGCCTGTCGGCCGAGGGCTATGTCGTGCTGGTGCCCAACCCGTTCTATCGCAGCAGGAAGGCGCCGGTGGTGGACGGCGCGTTCGACTTCAGCAAGCCGGAAGACCGCGCCAAGGTGATGGGCCTGCGCCAGGCGATGACCGATGCCGGCATCGACAAGGACGCGGTCGCCTTCGCCGCCTTCCTGGATGCGCAGCCGCAGACGAACAGGCGCAGGAAGATGGGCGTGCAGGGCTATTGCATGGGCGGCCCGCTGTCGTTCCGCACCGCCGCCGCCGTGCCCGGCCGGATCGGCGCGGTCGCCACCTTCCACGGCGGCGGGCTGGTAACGGCCGATGCGGCGAGCCCGCACCTGCTGATCCCCAAGACGAAGGCGACCTATCTGATCGACATCGCCAGGAACGACGATGCCAAGCAGCCCGAGGCGAAGGACACGCTGAAGGCCGCGTTCGCCGCCGCGCACCGCCCGGCGACGGTGGAGGTGTATCCGGCGGATCACGGCTGGTGCGTCGCCGGCAGCCGGCCCTATGACGAGGCGCAGGCCGAGCGCGCGTGGAAGGGCCTGATCGCGCTGTACAAGGCGAATTTGGCGTAAAGGGTCACCCAGAGCTGGTTCGGCACCTATCCCGCGGAACAAGGATCAGTACCCCGGCGGCGGCCCGGGGCCCCGCACCGGGCGGGCGGGGGGGGGACCCCGGCGGGGCCGGGGGG
>CAXUMU010000057.1:0-12949 GCA_964252145.1 uncultured Sphingomonadaceae bacterium | reverse complement strand
TGTTCTTGGAGGAGCTGGCGGCGCTGAAGAACCGCTTCATGGGCCGGCTCGAGGTTTACCATTTCCTGGAGGACGAGGCGGAGGACGTCGACCTGTTCAACGGCCGGCTCGACGCGGCGAAGGTCGCCGAGGTGCTGACAACGCTGGTCAATCCCGCCGCGGTGGACGCCGCCTTCATATGCGGACCCGGACCGATGATGGCCGCGGTCGAGGACGCCCTGCTTGCCGCCGGCGTGCCACGCGAGCGCGTGCTGGTCGAGCGCTTCACCGCCGACCGCCCGTCCGAGGCGCAGGCGGCCGCCGAGCGCGCGCTGGAGGAAAGCGCGGCCGGCCTGCAGATGCAGCTGACGCTGGACGGGCGCCGCCGCACCGTGGCGTTCGATTCCGCTCGCGGCAGCATCCTTGAGAACGCGCGCGCCGCGGGCATGCCCGCGCCGTTCGCCTGCAAGGCGGGCGTTTGCGCCACCTGCCGCGCGCGGGTGACGGCGGGCGAGGTGCGAATGAAGGTCAATTACGGCCTGTCCGCCGAGGAAGTGGCGCAGGGTTATGTGCTGACATGCCAGGCGGTGCCTGTCGGCGACGGCGCGGCGCTGGACTACGACGGCTGAGCGCCGAACCTCTTCGCCACGATTGCCGCAAAGTCCGTCGGCGAGACAGGACCGTCTGCGCGATACCACGTATGCGCCCAATTGATCGCGCCGAACAGCATCATCGTTTCGGCACGCGCACGGGCCCTGTCGTGGCGCAAGTCGCCACGCAGTCGGGTAAGAGCATGCTCGACGATGGCTATTATCTCGCGCTGCTTGGCGACGATGCCGACGCGCGAAGTCGCTGGCAATCTGTCCAGATCGTTCAGCAGCACCTTCTGTCGATCTGCGGCACCGACATATTCGGCCATGAACCTTGCCAGCAGACATTCGAGCGGCTCTTCGCGTCCAGCTTCAGCGGCTGCGAGCAACGCGTCGATGTGCGAGGCCATGACGGCTTCAAGGAGCTGCTCCTTGGACCCAAAATAGTGATAGAGGAGCGACTTCGATATCTTCGCTTTCATAGAGATCGCCGCGATCGGTACGCTCGCATACCCGTCGCGAGCGAACAGCGCGGCTGCCGCATCGACGATCGCCATACGCCTATATGCGTAATCGAGGGCTTGTGGGCGGGCCATCTTTGTCGCTTAGCGAAATCGCGCCGTCGGCAAAAGGCGACCTAACTTTCGACGAAGGCCCTTTCGATGACGAAGTCGCCCGGTCGGCTGACCGAGCCCTCGGCAAAGCCGGCGTCTAGCAGGATCTGTCGCATGTCGGCGAGCATTCCGGGCGCGCCGCAAATCATGACGCGATCGTGAGCAGGGTCGAAGTCCGGACAACCCAAGTCCGCAAAGAACCGGCCAGATTGGATGAGTTCAGTAATTCGCCCCATGTGCTCGAACGGCTCGCGCGTGACATGCGGATAATAAGTGACCCGATCGCGCACGAGGTCTCCCAAGAATTGGTGCGCAGGCAGGTCGTCGCGCAGCAAATCGCCATAGCTCAGGTCGGCGACGTCGCGCGTGCCGTGTGTGACCACAACACGATCGAAAAGCTCGTACGTCTCGGGCTCGCGAACAAGACTCAGGAACGGCGCCAACCCCGTGCCCGTCGACAATAGGAAGAGCCGTCGTCCCGGCCGCAGACCGGCGAGCACCAGCGTTCCGGTCGGCTTGCGGCCGACCAGTACGCGATCGCCGGCGCGAATGTTTCGCAGACGCGATGTGAACGACCCGCCGGCAACTTTGATGCTGTAGAACTCGAGTTCGTCATCCCATGCCGCGCTGGCGATGGAGTAGGCACGTGACAGCGGCTTTCCGTCGATCATCATCCCTATCATCACGAACTGGCCGCTTTGGAAGCGAAAACCGGGATCGCGCGTGGTTCGAAAGCTGAAGAGCTCCTCAGTCCAGTGATGGACCGACAAAACTTCCTCTTCGAAGAAGACTTTCGGCTTAGGCGGCGCCGCTTCCGCGGTTTCAGACAAGGAAGCTCGCAATCTCGTTCAGCGTCTTCTTCTGCTTAGCGTGCGCGGGAACGGTCGCGTTGTCGGCCGGATGCCCAACAACGATGAGGATGTATGGCTTCTCGTGGTCCGGGCGCTCCAGCAGGTCGTTGAGGAAGCTCATCGGGTTGGGTGTATGCGTGAGCGTCGCGAGGCCGGCGTGGTGCAGCGCAGCGATCAGGAATCCTGCGGCAATGTTGACGGACTCGGGGACGTAATAGTTTTTCCGCAGCTTGCCCTCGTGGTCGCCCTTGCGCTGTCCGAACACCACGATCAGCCATGGCGCGTCTTCTAGGAACGGTTTGTGGGCGTCCGTGCCCACCGGCTCGAGCGCGGACAGCCATTCCGCACCTGCACGGCCCGCGTAAAATCCGCGCTCTTCTATCTCGGCTGCCTCCCGTATTCTGCGCTTATACTCCGCGCTACCCACCACTGCGAAGTACCACGGCTGGTGATTGGCGCCGCTGGGTGCGGTGCCGGCTGCACGGATGCACTCCTCGATCACTTCGCGCGGAACAGGCTTGGACGAGAAGTCGCGCACCGTATGGCGCCGCTTCATCTTGTCATAGAATTCGTGCGCCCGTCCGATCATCTCGGCGTCGGAGAAGTTCATCCGGTCGGGCAGCGGCAAAGGATCATAAGCCATGTCGGTTCCTAAAGTTACGAACAACAGATAATGGCCGCGGCAATGCAAAGCGGCGAACGCGGTGCCTTTCGCGATTTGTTGTCGACGCTACTGCCGCCAGGCGTCAGCCGACGCCCGGCGGCATCCCCCGTTAAAACTTCACACCGATCGTCGCTCCGGCCGTGAACGGCTGGAGGATTTGCGCACTTCCCGTCAGGCCGAAGCCGCTGTTCGAGACGTAATCGAGCACGGCATATTTGTTGCCGATGTTGCGCATGAAGAGCTCGGCGCGGAGGTTGCGCAGTTCGACGCCGAGCTGTGCGCTGAACGTATCGTACTCGGGCAGGCGAGCGAGACCGATCGTGATCCCGTCGCCGGTGAAGTTTGACCGTCGCTCGCCGATATGGCTCCAGCTGCCGCCGACCGACACGGTGCCCTCGCCAAGCGTGAAGCGGTAGTCGAGGTTGACCGTGTTGCTCCAATCCGGAACGTAAGGGAGACGGTCGCCGCGGAACGCTCCCAGCCCGGGTGCGTCGCGCGTCAGTTTCGCATCCACATACGCGCCGACTACGCCGAGGGTCAGTCCCCGCGCCGGTACCAGTGCAAACGACCACTCCACACCCCGGCTACGCGCGGTGCCGGCGTTGTCGGGCACGCGGAACGGCGTCGTCGCGGTCGGGACAAGGGTGGAAATCTGGATGTCTTTCCAGTTGATCTGGAACGCGGCGACGTCGACCGTCAGCACCTTGTCAAGGAGCTGTCCCTTGAAACCAACCTCATAATTCGTGGTGGTGTCCGAGCGGTAGCTCGGAGTAACCGGGTTGATCGGATTCGGCACGACAGGCTTTGGGCCGCCGGGTCGATAGCCCGTGGCGATCCGGCCATAGATTTGCGCCGTCTCGCCCAGCTTGAGCTGCGGAGCGACCGACCAGGTCAGCTTGGACTCGTTTGACTTGCGGGTCGGATTTATCATGCCGACCGGTCCAGTGACGACACCCGGCGAGGTGGAGACCTGAAAGTCCTGCCAATTCCAGGCGTTGCGCGCGCCAAATTCTAGGCTGAAGGCTGGAGTAAAATGAACCTTCGCGTTGCCGAAAATCGAAAGTTCGTCATAGGTCGCCGGCAAGGTGCTGGCACCGCCCCCGGGCGTGGTGATAAGAGTGTTTGTGCCCGCGCGAAGCACATCGTAAAACTGATCAAACGTCGTCTCTTCGCGCGTGTAATAGACGCCCCCCTGCAAGTCGACCGCGAGCCCGGCGATGGTCGATCCTGGCCGGGTCGCGATCCGTAGTTCCTGGTTGAACTTCTTTAGATTGTTGATCTGACGGACGCTTAAGTCGACCGGCTGCCCATAGACGAACGCTCCAAGCGCCTGCGCGAAGTTGACACCGATCGGCAAGGCCGGGCTCTGGGTGTTGCTCGCATCGGCAACGAAACGGCTGTCGACCCGACCATAGCTGGTGGAAGACATGATATCGACGGAACCGGGCGTCCAGTTCGCGACGAGGCTGTAAAGCTCGGTGCGGTTTTCGCTGACGCCAGCGGTAAAGTTGTTACGGACGAACCGGCCCGATGTGACGCTTTCGAGTTGATCGGCGGTTGCGGGTACGGTCGGAAACAGCGCCGCCCCAACGACGTTGATGAGCCCATCGTCCTCGAATCGCTGGTCCTGTCGCAACGCCGTCAGGCGGAATGACAATTCCTCGCTTGGTTCGAAAAATAACTGGACGCGCCCGCCGTAGCGCCGGCCTTCATTTGCTTCCTGGCGGTTACGGCGCGGCGCGTCGATATAGCCGGCGAGATGCTGGTAGAAGCCGGTCGCGCGAAGCGCGAGCTTGTCGCCCAGCGGCAGGTTGACGAACCCGCGGCCGGTATAGCCGATTCCGCCGCCATCAACCGCCTCAATGGTGCCTTCAGCACCTCCCTCCACGGTGTTGAGCCGTGGCGCATTGGTCACGTACTTAACCAACCCTCCCTGCGCGGTTGCGCCATAGAGCGTTCCCTGCGGTCCGCGCAGCACCTCGACGCGTGCAAGGTCATAGGTGTCGATGTTGGCGATATTGATGGCGCCCGGGCCCGTGCCAGACGAGTAGCTGAGCGGCGCCTCGTCTATGATGCTGGCGACAGTTGCGCCCTGACCGCCGGCGTTGAGCCCACGTAAGATGATACGGTTGGCACGGTTCGAACTTGGTTGCACGGAGAGGCCCGGCACCTGGGCGGCGAAGTCCTCGACCTGTAACAGGCGCCGTTCGGCTAGCGCATCTCCACGCAACGCGGAAACCGATGCGGCAACGTCCAATAATCGCTCTTCACGCTTGTTGGCCGTCACCACTATGTCAGCGGTGTCCGCAGTTACCGGCTCCGTCGATGGAGCGGTTTGTGCCGCCACCGGCACGGCTTGTAAGGCAGACAAAGCTAGCGCGGCTGCGCCTTTTACAAGGTGATCTCCGGTAAGTGCCACGCCCTTGCCTCCCCTAAAAATGTCTTATACGACACAAAGTCCATATACGAGATGGACTTGTCAAGCCCTTATAGGGTTGGCCTTGAAACCGCACGTTGCGAGGCCCTGCCGGACTGACGCAATCGGCAGGACAGTTCGTATAAGGCACAAGCACTATGCAGGAGTTTGAGGGTGACAAAAACGGCCTATTTCGGTGAGGAACGGATCCGCGAGGTGCTGACCCCGACGGTTGCCGAAGCGGCCGTCGAAGGGTCGTTTTCAGCACTTGCTGCGGGCAGCATCGTTGCACCCGCGCGCCAGGCCCTATTCGACCGCAGGAAGCTACCGGTGATCGGCATCATGCCCGGGCTCGCTGGCGACCTTGCACTGGCGGGGGTGAAGCTTGCGGGGCTCATGGCACAGGCAGGACACTCGGGCCTGCTCGTCGTATACTCGACTGAGACGGGCAGAATCGTGGCGACGCTTGATGCCGACAGCCTGACCGCAATCCGCACCGCTGCAGCATCGGCGATCGCCACTCGCCTACTCGGTCGTGCGCCGCCGCGGCGGCTTGCGATTCTCGGCAGCGGCGCTCAGGCGCGAGCCCATGTCGCGCACTTCGGTCGAGCTTTCGCGCTCGACTCAATCGCGCTTTGGAGCCGCACGTCGGTGCACGCGCAGACGCTGGCTAGCGACGCCGAGGCGCTCGGCATAGCCGTAACGGTGCACGACAGCGTGCGTGAGGCGGTCGCCGACGCGGACGTAATATGCACCCTCACCCGCGCCGCCGAACCAATCCTGCACGTTAGTGACATTCCTTCGGGAGTGCATCTGAACTTGGTCGGATCGAGCTTCGCGCACGCGCGTGAGGTTGATGCGGCAACTGTTGCCCGCGCGCGATACTTTGTGGACAGCGCCACCGCGGCACGAGAACAGGCGGGCGAGTTCCGCGCCGCAGTTGCCGAGGGGCTAATCCGTGACAATCACATCGCAGGTGAGCTAGGCGACGTTCTGGCCGGCACGGCGGCCGGGCGCATCGACGAGAAAGAGACAACCATCTTCAAGTCGCTCGGCTCGATCGCGCAAGATCTATACGCCGCAGCGGCCGTCATGGAAGCCGAGCCGGAGGAATGAGCATCGCCGTAGATGTGGGGCCCGCCGATCTCGACGGCGACCCCTATCCGCTGTTCGAGCGTATCCGCGCGGCGGGTCCCTTGGCGTGGCTACCCGGCCTGCGGATGTGGTATGTCGTCGATTACGGTCTGGTTCGCCGCATTCTCCTCGACCCGGCGACCTTCACGACTGCGTTCGAGCACTCGCCCGTATACGCTACTTTCGGCGTCAATTTGCTGACGAGCGACGGTGCCGAGCACGATCGCCAGCGCCGCCCGGCTCAGCCGGCATTCATGCCCAACTCAATTCAAGGGCGGCTTACCCAAGCCATCGAGCATGCGGCCGTTACCCTTGCCGATGCACTCGCGACGTGCGCTCGTCCCGATTTGCGTCACGACTTTGCCGCACGGCTGCCGATCCAGACGATGTTGCACGCCTTCGGTATGAGCCCGTCCGCCGAATGCGATCTGCGCCGTTGGTACGATTCGTTCGAGCGTGCGCTCGCCAACTTCGGCGGCGATCCGGCGGTCAAAGAGCGCGCGGCCGGCTGCGTCGTGCAGTTCCACGAGTTCGTTCAGGAAGGCATCGCTTCGGCGCGTCGCTCAGGAGAAACCGCGACGTTGATTGGCAAGTTCGTCGCGTCAGGCGCGCTGACCGATGAAGAAATCCGCCGTAACCTGCTAGTTATCTTCTTCGGCGGGATATCTACAGTCGAGGCGCTGATCCTCAACTGCCTGTGGACGCTTTTCAGCGAGGATGGCGTCCGCGCGGCGTGCATCGACGATCCCGCGAGGGTCCCGCAGTTGATCGAGGAGGTGATGCGTTGGCACAGTCCTGTACACTCGGCAACACGCCACGCGACGCGGGATGTGTCAATCGGGGGTGTGACGATCCGCGCTGGCGACACCGTCAATTGCATGCTGGGCGCCGCCAATCGCGATCCGGCGGTGTTCAACGATCCGGCCCGCTTCAAGCTGGACCGTGCCAACGCCCGCCAGCATCTGGGCTTCGCGACCGGCAGCCATTCGTGCATCGGCTTTCGCCTTGCAAAGGCCGAGGCGGTGATCGCGGTGGCAACGCTGCTGCGCCTTTGGCCCGACATGGTTCCGGATGGTGCACTTGAAAAGCCGGCCGGGTTTGAATTCCACCAACCACGGTCGATGACCGTCCGCCTTAAACGTTAGCATCGATCCTCTCGGCTTCGGCCGCCGTTTTCGCAAAGCTTCGCGCACAAAAGCCGAGCAGCATGCCGCTCAAGACCATGCCGGTCGCGGCTACCGCGATCGTTACATCAAGCAGGTCGAACTGCGCGCCCGCCGCCCGATCGGAAAGCCAGCCGACCAGTGGGGGCGACGCCGCACCCCCAGCCCAGTAGAATAGCCGCACAAGCGCCACCATTCGCCCACGCAGCAGCGTGGGCGCGAGGGCCTGGATCGCGGTTGGGAAATACATTTGCGCTGTCATCATGACGCACAGGTACATGCCGAGCCCAAGGAAAAGCTGCGTGGCGTTCGCCGCCGCCGGCAGGAGCAGAAGCAGTGCCGCGCCGATCAGGCTTGCAGCGGCCAGCACCATAACGGGCATCGCGGCTCCGAAGAGACGCCGCAGGACCCTGTTTCCGAACATCGTTACGGCAAGCCCTACCGCAATCGCGACGATCGTGGTCAGCCCCAGCTTGTTGCCCACGTCGGTCGGCGTGAGCGCGAAGAGACGGATCGCGACGACCGGTATCCACACGGTCAGCGCCGAGAAGGCGAAAAAGGCGGTTCCCATGCCCAGTGTAAAGCTCCAGCACGTCGCGCCGTTGCCGCGCAGCCATTGTTTCATCGTCGGGCCGCCAGCGACGCCCGGCGCAGCTGCCGGGCGCCCGTGGCCGCGGATCGGCAGCGTCAGAACCGCAACGATGAAGAGCGGCGCGGGCAAAGCGGCCAGAAGAAAGGTCAGCCGCCAATCCGACAGGTCCTGCAGCGCGGCCGGTAATACAGCGCGAACATGTCCCGCCGCCAGGAACAGCTGACCGCAAAGCGCAACCGCCATAGCGGGGCCAAGAACGATCGCGACCGAATAGATGGAATTGGCCGGCTGCAGCCGCCGCCGAAAAAGCTCGGGCAGCAGCGCGAGCGCAATCGGCGACAGCCCCGCCTCGCCCGCGCCGACCACCGCGCCGGCGATGAACAGGGGTCCGAAGTCGCCCGCGAAGCCGCAGGCCGCGACTGCGACGCTCCAGACCGCGATGCATCCCGCCATCACGATCCGTCGGTCGTGACGGTCGGCCAGCCATCCGAGCGGATAGACTGCGGCCGCTGCGAAGATCGATAGGCCGACGCCCTGTAGCAATCCCAGCTGAAAGTCGCTGAGCGACAGCTCGCGCTTGACCGGTTCGGCCAGCAGGATGAATACCTGCCGGTCGATATAGGCAAAGACGGTAACGAGGGTCAGTATCGCGAGACCGTACCAGGCGCGCCGCCCGTCGCGCATCTCGCCCGGCTGGACGCCGCGCATCATTCAGTCTCCCGCATCAAGAGGCGTGACGGAAGCAAGTCCTCAAGCCTGACACCCTCCGCCGCGACGCGATCGGGCATGACCTGCCCCGCGACAATGGCGGCGGTGATGGCAGCCAACGCCGGCGCGATCTGGATGCCATAGCCACCTTGCCCCGCCATCCATACAAATCCCGGCTCGTCCGGCAGGTTGCCCACCACGGGCAGCCGGTCGGGCGCGAACGTACGCAGACCGGCCCAGCGCCCGAGAATGCGAGGAACGGTGAGGCCGGTCGCTTCCTCGTAGCGGTGCGCCGCGACCGCAACGTCGATCTCCTCGGGTTGGCAGTCGCAAGGCTCTGTCGGCGTCTCGTCGGCGGGCGAGAGCAGCATGCGCCCGGCGTCGGGCTTGAAGTAGAAGCTCTCGTCCGCAGCGACCACCATCGGCCAGGCGTGGCTGTCGTGCCCGCGTGGGGCTTCGACGACAGCCATCGTCCGACGCATCGGTGTGAGCCCGACCTGCCGTACCCCTGCCAGCCACGCCACATGATCGGCCCACGCTCCCGCCGCGTTGACGAGGGCCGGCGCCATATACCGATCTCCGGCGACGGTGACGCGCCAGACACCCTCAGCGCGTTTGATCTCTTCGATCTTTGCTCCAGTCACGAGAAGCGCGCCCTTCCTGCGCGCGTCCCGCAGGTAAGCTTGGTGCAGTGCGTGGACGTCGATATCGCAGGAATCTGGTTCGAAGACGCTTTCGATCGCGGCTTCGGCGCGAAGGATCGGAACGAGCGATCGGGTCTCCTCACTATCCAGCCGGCGCGTCGCCGCCCGGACCGCCGGGTCGGCGAGGTAGTTTTCGAGCGCGGCGACTTGCTGGTGCGCGGCGATGAGCAATGTTCCTCGCCGCGTGACGAGCGGTACATCGACGTCGAGCGACGGCTCGACGAAAGACCGGCGGCTGGCGCGGCTGAGCGCCCTAATTGGCGGTGCGCCGTACACTTCGGAGAACAGCGCGGCGGATCGCCCCGTCGAATGGAAGCCCGGTTGTTGCTCGGCTTCAAGCACCAGTACGCGTGCAATCGATGACATTTCGCTCGCGACAGAGGCTCCTGCCATGCCCGCGCCGATGACGATGACGTCAAAGCTCTGCACCCTTGTCTCCTATACTCCCCCCTTGGGTCGTATAAGAAACATCGGCTGTCAACTGGACCGTGTGGCCGAGCTCGTTTAGTGTCGTTTAATACCGAAAGACACATCATATCAGGATGGACCCAGCCGAATGACGACCGCAGCCCGTTTAGGAGAAGCCTTGCGGACGATCCGTCGACGCAGTGGGTGGACGCTCGAACAGGTTGCGGAACGCTCGGGGATCTCCCGCTCCACGCTGTCGAAGGTTGAGCGGAACACGCTTCAGCTGACCTACGACAAGCTCGCGCGCTTGAGCAAAGGTCTCGGGGTTGAGATCAACGAGCTGTTCGGCGAAGCATCGGTGCCGCGACTGCACGCAACTCGCCGCAGCATAACCCGTGCAGACGACGGGGTCGCGATCGAAACGCGTGCCTATGCGCACCGCTATCTGAATACCGATATCATGAGCAAACGTTTCGTGCCGATCGTCGTCGACCTGAAGGCGCGGACGCTGGCCGAATTCGGCGAGATGATCCGTCACCCGGGTGAAGAATTCATCTTCGTCATCACGGGCGTTGTCGAGCTCCATACAGAACTCTATGCGCCCGTCCGCCTCAACCCCGGCGACTCCGTGTTCTTCGACAGCACGATGCCTCATGCTTATCTAACCGTCGGTGACGAGCCCGCGCGCTGCGTAGGCGTATGCACCGACTTTGCAGAAGGCAATCTCGTCTAGGCGAGCGGCAAAACCAGTCGCGACGGCGCATCCTGGCCGTGGTGGACAGTGAGCCGTGTCGGCTGCATCGTGACCGCGGTCGCGATCGGTTCGCCAGTATTGGGATTGGGATCCAGCGCGGGAAACTCCGTGCCGCTGACCATCAGCCGCAGGCAGTGCCCGGCGGCGACTTCGTGCGCGACATAGGTCAGCGACAGGTTCAGCGCGTAGACCTCGTTGGGCACGGCCGGCACCTGCCGGTCGAAACCTTCACGATACCTTAGCCGGAGCGCTGCGCCATAGCCGAGCTGGAAGGCGCGTCCATCGGGATAAACGTCGAGCAGACGGACGATGACATCGGCATCGGCCGTGTCGACCGAAACGTGCAGGGTCACCGTCGGTTCGCCGAGCAGCGTGACGGCATTCTCCAGCGGCGCGCCGGTATAAGAAAGCACGTCAGGACGTTCGACCACATCGGCATAGTCGGTAATCGTGTCCGACGTCAGGACCACGATCGGATTGTTAGGATCGGTGACGATCGTTTCCCGCCCGCTTGCCGCAGCTTCTGACAGCGAACCCGTCTTACCGTCGCTCGACAGGTTCAGTTCCAGTCTCTTTGAGCCCTCGATTGCGACCGGCTCGATCCACTCGTTACGTCCGGTTACGAACAAGACGATACGGTCGGGAAAGGCACCTGCAGGAGCCGCACCGCGCACATAATGATCGAGGAAGGCGATCTTGGTCGCCGCCATGTCAACGCTGCCGCGCCCGGCGAAGTCGTATGGGCCGTTGGCTGTTGCCGCACCGCCGCGGGTCTGGCCGTGGGTCCATGGGCCGATCAGAAGGTGCAGCGATGACGGGTCGGCTGCATGCGCGTTCAGCCCGCGCCAGACTTCCATCGGTCCGATGTTGAGATCGAAATTGCCCGACACCAGCAGCACGGGAACGTCGATAGCGGCATAATCGTGCGGAGCGAGCTCCAGGCTCTTCCATTCGGCATCGTATTCCGGCCGGTCGAGGAAGGCCCGGTACTGGTCGAGGCGGTCTCCGACCAGCAAACCGTCGGCCGCGTCGCGAACCGGGCGATGCGTCAATCGCGCGCGCCAGTCGGGGTCGTCGAGCGCGAATGCCGCGTTCATGAAACCGACGCCCAATTCGCTGACATTCTCCACCGACATCAGGCGGTGCCAGTTGAGCAGATGATAGCGCATGAAGATGCCGCCGAAATACGGCGACTCGCGAAAGAACCTGGCCGAGGGCACCTGCGGCATGATCGCCGCCAGGTGTGGCGGTCGCGCCGCAGCAGCGGCGAGCTGCGTCATGCCCAGATAGCTGTGGCCGTCCATCGCCACCCGCCCGTCGCACCACGGCTGCGCCGCGATCCATTCGACCGTGTCGTAGCCGTCGGCGCGCTCGTCGGCCATGAAGCGGTAGCGCCCCTCCGACACGCCCGTCCCCCGCGTCGATTGCCAGACGACCCCGTATCCCGCCGCCAGATACTCTGCGAGATGGTAGGCGCCCCAATGGAGCAGACTGTCGCGATAGATCGAGCGGAACAGCACGATCGGATGCGGCCCCGCCCCCTCGGGTAGCCGCACATAGGTGGCAAGCCGCACCCCGTCGCGCATCGGCAGCATCGTCGCCAAGGTCGGTTGGAGGCTGTTGGCATCGGCGTCGACCGGGCGGTCGGCGGCGGTCATGCCGGTACGGTCTCGGGGCCGGTCACGCTCGGGTCGATCGGCCAGACGGGACGCTTCAGGCGGCGATACGGGATCGAGGCGAAGTCCATGTTGAGCGCCCCCGGCGTCGTGCAATGGAGGATCGTCGGCGCGATCCGGCTGAACGATGCGTAGAAATGATTGCTCGATTTGACGACGAGCATGCGCCGTGACGCCGGATCGATGCCGATATTGGCGAAAGCGTCGGTGGAAAAGATCTGGTTGCGCGCGTCGTTGACGATCACGTCGACGCCGCCGGTGCGCAGCCAGGCCGCGCGGCCCAGCGAGATTTCGGCACCGTCCGCGAACGAGCGCTGGCGCAGGTCGTCGGATAGCGCCTCGACCGTCCAGCGCGCGCGCACCGGCGCACCCGAAGCAGGCCCGTGCCGGCCGCCGATCGCAAGATCGAGCGTCGCTCCGCGGCCGGCATCATGCGCAGTTTCGACCGCAGCCGGATCGAGGATCGCCGCGAAGGCAATATCTGTCAGCCCGCGTGCCAGCGCCCGCCCAAGCAGAAAGGTCGAATCCTGCGCGGCACCGCCGCCGGGATTGTCCGCCACGTCGCCGATTGCGACCGGCCCCGGCGGTGCGACGAGAGCAGCGTCATAGGCGGCATCGGCATCGAGGAATGCAATGTTCACGCCGTCGCGCATCGCCCACAACGCCTCGGCGAGCTCGCCCGCCAGCGCCGCGCCG
>CAXUMU010000056.1:0-13042 GCA_964252145.1 uncultured Sphingomonadaceae bacterium | reverse complement strand
GCCGGACGGGTAGACGTCCGTGGTCAGCCGCTCCTCGAAGCCGTGCAGCTGGTCCGGCCCGACGAAGTGCATCTTGCCGGCCAGGATCGTGCGGTAGCCGCGGTAGCGCAGATCGTGCGCGATCGTGGGCTGGTCGGCGGGGAATTCGCAGGCATTGTCGTAGGCGCCGATCCGCGACGGCAGCAGCCCGGACAGTAACGAGAAGCGCGACGGCGCGCAGAGCGGGCTGTTGCAATAGGCGCTGTCGAACACCACGCCTTCCGCCGCCAGCCGCGCGATGTGCGGCGCTTTCGCGGGGCCGCCGTGGATCGGGAGCGCGCTGGGCGCCATCTGGTCGGCCATCAGGATCAGGATGTTGGGCTGATCGGCACGGGCCATCGGCACCCTCCAAGGATTGTCGCGTTCGCGCGTGGCGCATCCGGCGCGGCGAGGGAAGCACGCGCCGATGATGGCGGCCATTAGATGCGCTTTACGGAAGCGGCTGCCACCCTGCCTGCGCGGCCCAGTCGCCAGCGATCCCGCCGAAGCGCGACAGGCGCAGCTTGGCGATGTCGGTGAAGGTGCAATGCCCCTCCAGCACCAGATCGCGCACCGCGTGGCCGGACGCGGGCGACAGGCCGAAGCCGACGCCGGACATGGTGGCGACGACGACGTTCTCGGGATCGGTCATGCGGTCGATCACCGGCCGGCCGTCGGGTGTGTTCTCGATCACGCCGGCCCAGCTGCGGATCACGTTCAGGTGCGCGGCGCCCGGCAGCAGCTCGGCCAGCCGGCGCGCGAGGTTGCGGGTCAGCGGCGAGGTCGGGCGCGCGGCGGGGCCGGCCTCGCCCACCTCGATCCATTCGTGCGGGCCGCCGCCGTAAGCCAGGTTGCCGCGCAGCGTCTGGCGGCCGTAGAGGCCGTTGCCGTCGACGCCGCCCAGCGGCATCTTCGGCGCGGGCTCGGTCACGATCATCTCCGCGCGCGCCGCCGCCAGCGGCACGTGCACGCCCAGCTTCGCCATCAGCAGGCCGGTCTGCGGGCCGGCGGCGACGACGACCGCGTCGCACTCGTGGCGCCCGGTCGCGCTCTCCACCGCGACGACCCTGCCGCGCTGCGTCGCGAAGCCGCTGACCGGGCTGTGCTGGACGATCCGCCCGCCCAGATCCTGGATCGCCCAGGCATAGGCCTGCACGGTGCGCTGCGGATTGGCATGGCCGCCGAAACGGTAGTGGATGCCGCCCAGGCAGTTGTCGCCCGCCAGCGGCACCGCGGCGCGCGCCTGCGCCGCATCCAGCAGATCGACGCGGTAGCCCATCGAATTGTTCATCGCGGCGATGTAATGATAGGTTTCCAGCTGACGTTCCGAGACCGCGATGATGATGCGTTCGCGCTGGTGCTCGGTCGGGTAGCCGAGCAGTTCGTCCATCTGCGGCCACAGCCGCTGCTCCTCCTCGAACAGCGGGCTGGGATAATGCGACGCGCCGCCGCCGTTGCGGCCCGAGGCTTCCCAGCCGACGATAAATTTGTCGAGCACAGTCACGTCCACGCCCGAGCGCGCGAGCCACCAGGCGGAGCTGAGGCCCGTGACGCCGCCGCCGACGACGACCACCCGCATCGCGCTCACAGGCGCTTGTTCCCGCCCAGCGCATCCTGGTGGACGCGCTCCTGCGGCGTATCGATGTCGCGGTAGGGGATCCACTGCGTCGGGATGCCGAACCACACGTCCCACCCGGCGCGCATCGCGTCGTCCTCGTCCCAGTCGGCCAGGATACCCAGCGGGATCGGACGCACCGGCGCGCGGTGCGATGCGAGCGGGACGGTGCCGAACGGCGCCCCCGCCTCCAGCGCGAGGATCATCGCCACCTGGTCGCGGCAGCGCCGGCCCTGGCAGACGCCCATGCCCGCGCGCGTGAGCCGCTTGATCTGGTCGGGGTGGGCGGGGCCGTCGCCGCGCAGCGTCGCCAGCGAGCGCGCCGCCATCGCCGCCGGGCGCGCCAGATAGGTGGGCGGCTGGACGCCGATCAGGTCGGCGCGGGTCACCTCCTCGCACTGGCAGACGATCGTGTCGGGCGCGCTGACCGCGCCCAGCGCCGCCGCCCATTCCATCCGGTAGCCGACATGATCGAAGCCGGGATCGGGCAGTCCGGCGCAGTCGCCGACGAAGCTGATCCCCTCGTCCGCCGTGGGCACATAGCCGCCGCGGGCCGGGTCGAACGACCGCCCGCCGCCCATCGCATCGATCAGTTCGATCGACGGCACGAGGCCGATCGCGAGGCAGACGGTGTCGCAGTCGATCTCGACGCCCGAGCGCAGGATCGCGCGCTCGACGCCGTCGATGCCGCCTTCCACCCGCGCGATCACGTCGCCGGTATGGATCGCGATCTGCGCCGCGCGCACCGTTTCGACCAGCTCGGCGCGGCCCTGCGGTGCGTCCCGGACCTCCACCAGACCGGCCACCGCGATGCCCTTGTCGCGCGCCAGCAGCGCGGTCTCCAACGCGAGATCGTGCGAGCCGAGGAACAGCACGCGCTTGCCGGCGAACGCATCGTAGCGCGCCAGCAGCATCGTCAGCGCCGCCGCGCCCATCACGCCCGGCCGGTTCCAGCCGGGAAAGCCGATCGCCAGGGCGCGCGCGCCGGGCGCCAGCACCAGCCGGTCGAACCCCACCATCCCCGCGCGGCTGGCATCGGCCAGCCCCACCACCTTCTCGGGCAGCGGCGCGACCGCCGGGCCGGCGCGGTAGACGCCCCAGGCGCAGGTGCCGAGCAGCAGCTCGACCCCGGCCTCCATCGCCGTCTCCAGTCCGGGCGTGCCCAGGAACACGGTCTCGACCATCCGCTCGGCGTTCAGCGTCGCAGTGGTCATGCGGCCGCCGAAGAACAAGGGCACGTCGTTGCCCATCGTCGCGCCCGGCACGGGATGCTCGTCCACTAGCAGCACGGCCTTGCCCTCCCCCGCGCCCGCAAGCGCGGCGGCGATGCCGCTGGGGCCGGCGCCGATGACGACCAGATCGTAGCGCGCAGACGGCGCGGGCAGCTTGCCGTTCAAGGCATGGGGATCGATCATGCCGCCTCCAGCGCCTGCGCGAGATCCGCGACCAGATCGTCGGCATGCTCCAGCCCCACCGACAGCCGCATCGTGCCGTCGGTGATCCCGCCGGCCAGCCGCATCTCGCGCGGCACGGCGTAATGCGTGGTGCTGGCCGAATGGCAGATCAGCGTCTCCGATCCGCCCAGGCTGACCGCGAGCTTGAGCAGCCTCAGCCGGTCGAGCATCCGGAACGACTCGGCCTCGCCGCCGTGGAGGTGGAAGGAGAAGGTCGATCCCGCGCCGCTGCACTGCCGGTCATACACCGCGCGCTGGCGCGTACCCTCCTCGAGAAAGCCGAGATAGGTGACGCCCGCCACCTTGGGATGGCCGCGCAAATATTCCGCCACCGCGCGCGCATTGGCCATCGCGCGCTCGATCCGGACCGAGGCGGATTCGAGCGAGCGGACCACCAGCCACGCGGTGAACGGATCGAGATGGTTGCCCCAGGTCGTGCGCAGCATCCGCAGCTGCTGGATCAGCTCGGCCCGCCCGCTGATCCCGCCGGCGAGCAGGTCGCTATGCCCCGCGCAATATTTGGTGAGCGAGGTGAGGCACAGGTCCACGCCATGTTCGATCGGCCGCTGCGCGAAGGGGCCCAGCAACGTATTGTCCACCACCACCAGCGGACGGCGGCCCTGCTTGGCCGCCACCTCGTCCGCCACCGCGACCATCAGGTCCAGATCGACGATCGCGGCGGTGGGGTTGGCGGGCGTCTCCGCCACGATCAGCGCGAGCGGCCCCTTCGCCATCGCCGCCGCCGCGGCGGCGCGCACGCCGTCCGGGTCGGTGCCGTCGAGATAGGTTTCCACCGACACGCCGAACTGCGGCATGACCGTGCCGTACAGCATGTCGACCCCGCCATAGATCGGCCGGCCATGGAGTACGCTGTCGCTGGGCCGCACGAAGGCGAGCGCGATCGAGGAATGCGCCGCCATGCCGCTGGCGAAGGCGGCGGCCGCCTCGGCCCCGTCGACCGCGGCCAGCCGGCTCTCCAGGATATCGAGCCCGGGATGGCCCAGCCGCGCGTAGATATGGTTGTCGCCGCCGACCAGCGGGCCTTGCTTGTCGAAGAAGGCGCGGTGGACGTCCTTGGCATGCTGCGCAGAGGGGTAGATGAAGGTGGAACTGAGATAGACCGGCGGCTTGACCGCGCCCAGCGCGTCCGCCGGATCATAGCCGAACGCGACCGCCAGCGTCTCGGGGCGCAGCCCCTGCGTGTCACGCATCCTGCGCGGCCAGATAGGCGCGGGCGGTGTCGCAATACCAGTCGGTGAAGCGCAGCGCCAAGGTCTCGGCGTCGGGCGAGAAGGGGCCGGGCACATAGCCGGGGCTGTTCACGCCGCGCTGATTATTCTCGGCCAATTCCTTGTCCTGCAGGTTGGTGCGCGTCCACAGCTCGATCAGGCTGTCCACGTCATAGTCGATTCCCTCAACCGCATCCTTGTGGACATACCATTTGCCGAACACGTGCGTCTCGGTCGCGGACACCGGCATCGCGCTGAACATGAAAACGTGGTCCGCCGTGGCATGCATGAAGCAGTGCGGATCGACCGCCAGGCGCATCGATCCGACATAGCCGTCGTTCGCGCCGCACATCAGCTTCTTCACGACATGCTGCCCGTCCATCGACAGCGTCAGTATGTCCGGGTTGAGCGCGAACCGGGCCAGCTGCCACCAGCTGCCCTCGATCGCTTCGCTCGGCAGCTCGTGCGTTGCCATCGTGTCGAGGAAGCTCGCCATCCGCTCGTCCTGGTCGGCCGAGAAATGCTTCTTCATGCCGACCGGAAAGGTGCGCGCGAGCTCCGGATGGCCGGTCGCGCAATGATAGCATTCGCGGCCATTCTCCATCACCAGCTTCCAGTTCGCGCTTTCCGCGATGACGCTGTGATGCACCAGCTTGGCGTCCGCCATCCGCTGCGGGCCGAGATAGCGTTCCAGCTTCTGCGCGAAATCGTCGAATGGCGGCGGATCGGCGGCGAAGCAGATGAACATCGCGCCCGCCGCGCGGCGCAGTTGGATCGGGCGGAGACCATAGTCCGCCTTGTCGAAATCCTCCGCCATCCGGCTCGCGGCGAGCAGCGACCCGTCCAGATTGTAGGTCCAGCTATGATAGGGGCAGACGATCCGGGGCGCGGTGCCGCTGCCCGGCTGGCAGAGGATCGATCCGCGGTGGCGGCAGCTGTTGTGGAAGGCGCGGATCTCGCCGCCCCGGTCGCGCACGATCAGCACCGGCCAGGTGCCGATCATCTCCGACAGATAGCTCCCGCGCTTCGGCAGCTCGCACTCGAACCCGATCATGATCCAGCTGCGGCCGTAGATCGCCGTCATGTCGAACTCGAACGCGTCGGGGTCCTTATAGAGCCCCTGCGGCAGGCAGTGGCCTTCGCGCCGTTCGGCCACCAGCGCCCCTATCCGGCGTAGATCGATCATGTCGCGTGTCCAGAACCCGGCTTGGTCGCCGGTCTGGTGGACCAACCCGCCGCCGCCGGCCAATCGCATTTCGGCATGATCGGTGGCAAAATGCTGATACCGGCCACGCGTCCCGCCCGGTCGCCGATCGCGGTTTGACAAAGCCGCCGCCGTGCGCTTCCCTTCGCCATGCCGCCGACTTCGCATGGGGAACGATAGAGCATGGCAGGCATCGGCGTCGCGACCCTGAGCCCCTCGGCCGACGAGGGGGTTTCCTCCTCGGTCGCGTTGCGCTGGTACGTCCTGTTCGTGATGATGCTCGCCTACACGATCAACATCGCCGACCGCTACGTGATGTCCACGGTGATGGAGCAGATCCGGCTGGAGCTGCACCTGAGCGACGGCGGCGTCGCCTTCCTGACCGGCGTGTCGCTCGCCTTCTTCTACATCGGCATGGGCATCCCCTTGTCGTGGATCGCCGACCGCTACAGCCGGCGCAACCTGCTCGCCGCCTCGATCACGCTCTGGTCGATCCTGACCACCTGTTGCGGCCTGGCGCGCAACTATACGCAGTTGCTGCTCGCGCGGATGGGCGTGGGCGTCGGCGAGGCGGGCGGGACGCCGGCCTGCGTGTCGATCGTGTGCGACCGCTTTCCCGCCCCGCGGCGGCCGATGGCGCTCACCATCTTCTGTCTGGGCGCGCCGATCGGCGCGTGGATCGGCGCCGACATGGCCGGCGCCGTCGCGCATGCCTATGGCTGGCGCGCGGCGTTCCTGGTGCTCGGCGTCCCCGGGCTGCTGCTGGCGGTGGTGATCATGGCCACGATCCGCGAGCCCAGGCGCGGCTGCCTCGACAGGATCGCGTCCGACGACACGCCCACGCTGGCGCAGACCTTGCGCTTCATCGTCAGCCAGCGGGCGGCGGTGCATGTGCTGATGGGCAGCGGCATCACCTGCTTCTGGGGCTGGGGGCTGATGTGGTTCACGCCCACCTACCTGCAGCGCGCGTTCAACCTGGACGTGGGGCAGGCGGGCGCGATCATCGGGCCGATCCATCTCGTGATGGGCGTCTCCGCCTCGCTGCTGACGGCGTGGCTGCTGTCGCGCCCCTATTTCACCGATCCCCGGCGGATCCTGTACCTGTTGGGCATCAGCACCGGGCTGGCCACGGTCCCGTCGATCGTGGCCTATGCCACGCACTCGCTGCAGGTGGCGACGATCGCGCTGTGGCTGTTCGTGCCCGCGGTCTATTCCTATCTCGGGCCGCAATGGGCGCTGATCCAGAATCTCTCGCCGCCGAAGATGCGCGCGATGTTCAGCGCGGTGGGGCTGCTGATCGCCAACGTGTTCAACCTGATCGTCGCGCCGCAGGGCGTGGGCCTGCTCAGCGACTTCTTCGCCGGGCCGGCCGGGCCCGACGCGGTCTCGCTCCGCACCGCGCTGCTGTTCCTGGCGCCGACCGGTTTCTGGGCGGCGGCGCATTATTTCCTGGCGGTGCGCACGATCGTCGGGGATCAGCAGCGCGCGATCGGCATCGTCTGATCCGGTCGCACGGGCGAAGGAGACGCCGAGATCGCCGCGGATCGCCCGTTCAACCGGCGCTGGCTGCCGCTGAATGCGCTCCGCGCGTTCGATGCGGTCGGCCGGCACATGAGCTTCACCGCGGGCGCGCAGGCGCTGACCGTCACGCAGAGCGCGGTCAGCCGCCACGTGAGCGGGCTGGAGGAGCTGATCGGCAAGCCGCTGTTCGATCGCGGACCGGCCGGGCTGAAACTCACCCCTGCAGGGGAGATCCTGCTGCCGGTGGTGAGCAAGTGCCTCGACCGGATGGAGCAGGCGATCAACGTCGTCCGCAACAAGGATCTGGAGAGCCGCCCCCTGCGCGTCCACCTCCCGCCCTCCCTGCTCTATCAGAACGGCATCCCGTTCCTGCGCGACTTCCACCGCGAGCATCCCGACATCCGGATCGACGTCACCACCTCCAACGTGACCGGCGAGCCGCGCGGCGACGTCGACATGGCGATCGTGTTCGACCGGCCGACCGTGGATGGCCGGGTGGCCGACCTGCTGTGGCTGGTGCGCGTCGCGCCGCTCTGCTCGCCCGCGACGGCGCAGGCGCACCGCGGCAAGCCGCTCGAGCAGTTCCTGCAGGATAACGACCTGCTGCACGTGAAGCTGGAGGGCGAACCGCGCGGGCTGCTGTGGAGCGCCTATGCCGAGCAGCAGCGGCTCGCGCTCGGTACCGACGGCGGTCTGGCGTTCGACACCGCCTTCTCCGCCGTCCGCTACGCGATGGACGCGGCCGGGGTGGTGCTGGCCGACATCGACATGTTCGCCGGCGAAATCGCCGCCGGCCGGCTGGTGATGCCGTACGACCGCGTGTCGGCCGATGGCTTCGGCTATTATCTCAAGACCAATGCGGAGGATCTCGCCGATCCGGCGATCTATCTGCTGCGCGAATGGATCATCCGCCATTTCGCCGGCGGGGCGGGCCTGCCGGACTGAGAGGACACGTTGTTGCGAGCGCCGACCTCGGGCACCGCCGCAAGATAGGCTTCGCTTATGGTCGTCATAATAGTGAACGGCACCGCGGCGCAGCATGGACCGGGCCGGTCCCGTTGGATAGGGTCGGCGTTACGAAAGCCGTAAGAATGGCGAGTCGGCGGGGGAGCCGGCCGAATGCAGACAATTGCGTCCGATCGAGAATATCCGGGGGGAAAAGGGATGAAGTCGCGATACCTCATGTCGTGCGCCGCGCTGGCGCTGCTGGGCAGCGGCACCGCCGTATCCGCGCAGGACGCGGCGGCGCCCGCCGCGGGCGCGGATGCAGGCGTCGGCGAGATCATCGTCACCGCCACCCGCCGCAACGAGAGCCTGCAGAAGGTGCCGCTCACCATCCAGGCGTTCACCGGCGCGACGCTGGGCCAGCTCAACGTCAAGAACTTCAACGATCTCGTCAAATATACGCCGAACGTGACCTTCGGAAACAACGGTCCGGGCGCCGGCGCGATCTTCTTGCGCGGCCTGTCGACCGGCTTCTCGGGCACGCAGTCGGCCGCGACGATCGGCTACTTCCCCAACGTCGCGCTGTATCTCGACGACCAGTCGATGCAGTTTCCGGGCCGCAATGCCGACGTCTACGTGGCGGATCTGGAGCGCGTCGAGGTGCTCGAGGGGCCGCAGGGCACGCTGTTCGGCGGCGGCGCGCAGGCGGGCGTGGTGCGCTACATCACCAACAAGCCCAACCTGTCGGAATTCGCCGGCCGCTTCGAGGGCAGCGCCGGCGGTACGGTGCACGGCGATCCCAACGGCGCGTTCAACGCGATGATCAACATTCCGATCATCAAGGACAAGCTCGCCGTCCGCGCGGTGATTTATGACGATCATCGCGGCGGCTATATCGACAACGTCTTCGGCACGTTCACGCGTTCCGGCAACCCCAAGATCGATCACTACGCCAACTATATCGGCAACAACCCGACCGCGGCGAACCAGACGAACGCGGGCCAGTACAATAACGAGAGCACGATACGGAAGGACTTCAACACCGTCGACTATATCGGCGGCCGCGTCTCGGCCAAGTGGCAGATGACCGAGGACTGGGACCTGCTGGTCTCCGAATCGTACCAGAAGCTGAACAGCGAGGGCAGCTTCGCGCAGGAGCCGTCGAGCCCCGATTTCGTCAAGCTGGGCAAGCTGCAGACGGTGACGTTCAACAACGGCTTCAACAAGGACGAGTTCTACAACACCGCCTGGACGCTGAACGGCCAGCTCGGCGACTTCCACCTGGTCTATACCGGCGCCTATATGGTCCGCCACCTGGAAGCGCAGCAGGATTATACCAACTATTCGCGCGCGTTCGGCGAATATTATCAGTGCACCGGCAGCGGCACCGGCATCGGCGCGGGGCCGCCGCGCTGCACCGATCCGTACAGCTATTGGAACGACAAGACGCGCAACACGCACATGACGCACGAGTTTCGCGTTTCGACCCCGGTCGAACAGCGGCTCCGCTTCATCGGCGGCGCGTTCTACGAGAAGTTCCGCATCTACGACGAAATGGACTTCAACTATAAGTCGACCCCCGTCTGCACGCCTGGCCTGATCGCGGCCAATACGGGCTGCCTTGGCCTGACCCGGCCCAACCTGACCTCGACGACCAACAATCCCGATCCGCGCAATCCGAAGTCGGCGTTCGGCGAAGACGTGCAGCGCGGCTACGATCAATATGCGTTCTTCGGCTCGGTCGATTTCGACATCCTGTCCAACCTGACGTTCACCGCCGGCACGCGTTATTATCATTACAAGGAGTTCGAAGTCGGCTCGCAATATCAGACGACCGCTGCGGCCTGCTCCAACGTCCTGATCTGCAACTTCGTCAATCCGGCGACCGGCGTCGCCTATCCGGGCAACGTCGATATCGATGCCGCCAACGACCACGTCGTCTACAAGGGCTTCAAGAGCAAGTTCACGCTGACCTGGAAGCCGACCGACTTCACCACCGCCTACGGCACGTTCAGCCAGGGTTTCCGCCCCGGCGGCTTCAACCGCAGCGGCGCGCTGATCCTTCCCGACATAAACGGCGTGGCGCAGTTCCGCCGACCGAGCGTCTATGCGCCGGACAATCTGACCAACTACGAAATCGGCCTGAAGACCGATCTGTTCGACCGCAAGGTGCAGCTGAACCTTTCCGGCTACTACATGCAGTGGAAGAAGGTCCAGATCCAGTTCTTCAACCCGGCCGGCGGCTTCGGCAACACCGCCTACGTCACCAACGGCGCCGATTTCGACATCAAGGGCGTCGAGGTGCAGCTTTCGGCGCGGCCGTTCGCGGGCCTCGGCGTGCAGGCGGGCTTCACCTACAATGACAGCAAGCAGGTCTCGTCCCCCTGCCTGGTGTCGGACAATCCGGGGTCGGCGACGCTCGGCAAGTGCATCACCAATCGCTACCGCGCCGGCGTCGCCACGCCGGTCCTCAGCCCGTTCGGCGCGGAGGGTTCGTCCCTGCCCTATGCGCCGCACATCCAGGGCAATCTGCGGCTGCGCTACGACTGGACGGCGCCATCGGACCTGAACTTCTGGGTCTCGGGCGGCGTCTCCTATACGGGCGCGACCTACAACCAGCCGTCGACCTATCCGTCGGGCACCGTGCCGAGCTCTTCGGCGACGCCCGGACCCAACGGCATCCTGATCCCGGGAACGACGCTGCTCCGCTACCGGATGCCGGGCTACGCTTCGGTCGACGCGCAGATCGGCATCAAGCGCGATCGCTGGAGCGCGGCGATCTTCGGCGAGAATCTCACCGACAGCAATGCCAGCACGTTCACCTCGTCGGCGCAGTTCATCAAGTCCGAGGTGGCGCTGCGCCCGACGACCTATGGGCTCAAGCTGACCTACGACTTCTGATCGGCCGCTACCGGACGCCATCCGGGGCGACGCGATGGACTAAAGCGGGCCGCTCCTCCACGGTGCGGCCCGCTGCTTCCTTCCGCCCGGTGATCACGCCATGAGCACGCAGATTTCGCTCGCCGCTCCGGTCTCGCTGGAACAGGAGGTCGTGCGGCTGCGTCGCATGGCCGACGACGACCGGCATGCCGAGGTGCTGGCGGAGCTGCAGGCGGGCCTGCTCGCCGCCTATCCCGAGAATCGCGATCTGCTGCTGCTGGCGGCGACCTGCCAGCGCCATCTGCGGCGGACCGAGGACGCGCTGGCCACGCTGGCCACGCTGGAGGCGCTGCAGCCGCGCTTCAGCCTGATGCACCAGGAACGCGGCCTCTGCCATGTCGCGCGCAAGGACGCACCGGCGGCGATCGATGCGCTGCTGCGCGCGGTGAACATCAATCCCGCGCTGCCGATGAGCTGGCGCATGCTGGAGGGCGTCTACCGCCTGGTCGGCGATGCGGACAACGCCGCGGTCGCAGCGAAGCATCGCGCGGTGCTCGCCGCGCTGCCGCCCGAGGTGGTGACGGCGACCTCGCTTTTCTCGGACGGCGAGCTGGCGCCCGCCGAGCAGATCATCCGCGCCTTCCTGCTGCGCCACGGCAACCATCCCGAGGGCATGCGGCTGCTCGCCAAGATCGGCATGGCGCACGACGTGCTGGACGATGCCGAGCTGCTGCTGGCTGGCGTTGTGACGATCGCGCCCGAGCATCATGCGGCGCGCTACGATTACGCGCGCTGCTTGGTTTCGCGCCACAAGTTCGCCGCGGCACGCGATCAGCTGGAGCGGCTGCTCGCGATCGATCCCGGCAATATCGACTACCGCACGCTCGCCGCGACCGCCGCGGTCGGCCTGGGCGAGCATGCGCGCGCGATCGAACTCTACCGCGAACTGCTGGCAGACGTGCCTGCTTCGCCCGACGTGCTGCTGTGGCAGGGGCATGCGCTGAAGACGATCGGCCGGCTGCCGGAGGCGATCGACTCCTACCGCGCCGCCGCCGCCGCCCGCCCCGACTTCGGCGACGCCTATTGGAGCCTCGCCAACCTCAAGACCTACAGCTTCACCGACGAAGAGATCGCGCGGATGCGCGCCGAGGAAGCCGCGCCGGCGATCGCGGCGGAGGACCGCGTCCACCTCTGCTTCGCGCTCGGCAAGGCGCTGGAGGACCGGGGCGAACCGGCGGAATCCTGGCGATATTATGAGCGCGGCAACGCGCTGCGGCGCGCCGAGAGCCGCTACCGCCCCGAGGTGATCGAGACCAATACGCGGCTGCAGATCCAGGTCTGCACGCCCGATTTCTTCGCCCGCCGCGCCGGCTGGGGCACGCCCGCGCCCGATCCGATCTTCATCCTCGGCCTGCCGCGCTCGGGCTCCACGCTGCTGGAGCAGATCCTCGCCTCGCATTCGCAGGTCGAGGGCACGCAGGAACTGTCCGACATCCAGCGCGCCGTCCACGGCATGCAGGAGCGCGAGCCGGACTATGACAATCCGCGCTATCCGGGCGCGCTGACCGAGCTTTCGGAGGCGCAGGTCCGCGCGCTGGGCGAGACCTATCTCGCCGATACGCGCGTCTACCGCACCGGCAAGCCGCGCTTCATCGACAAGATGCCGAACAACTTCCGCCATATCGGCCTGATCCACCTGATGCTGCCGAACGCGCGGATCATCGATGCGCGGCGCGATCCGATGTCGTGCTGCTTCAGCAACCTGAAGCAGCTGTTCGCGAGCGGGCAGGAGTTCGCCTACAGCGTGGAGGATATCGCCCGCTACTACCGCACCTATCTGGAGCTGATGCGGCATTGGGACAGGGCGCTGCCCGGCCGCGTGCTGCGCGTGCAGCATGAGGACGTCGTCGACAATCTCGAGGGCAGCGTCCGCCGGATCCTCGACCATTGCGGGCTGGATTTCGAGCCGGGCTGCATCGACTTCCACAAGAGCCGGCGCAGCGTGCGGACGCCCAGTTCCGAGCAGGTGCGCCAGCCGATCTTCCGCGACGGGCTGGACCAGTGGCGCAAGTTCGAGCCGTGGCTGGGGCCGCTGCGCGTGGCGCTGGGCGACGCGGTCGAGCGATATCGCGATTAGAGCGGATTACGATCAGGTTGATTCGTCCCTCCCCTGAAG
>CAXUMU010000055.1:0-13140 GCA_964252145.1 uncultured Sphingomonadaceae bacterium | reverse complement strand
CGACCTGGGGGCTAACTGGGGGGTATACGCCCCTCCCCGGCTGGGGGTGGGGGACCGCGCGATGCGTGGGGGAGGGGGGCTTCAACCACCGCAGCGTCGCTTGCGCTGCGCGCCCCCTCCACCAGCCTGCGGCTGGTCCCCCTCCCCGTGCCGGGGAGGATCTGGGTCACATCTTCGCCGCCGCGATATCCGCGCCCTCGCGCAGCGCGCGCAGCTTCTTCCAAGTCACCGCCGGATCGATCTTGCCGTAGCCGGCGAAGGTGCCGAAACCGCAGTCGGTGCTGGCGATCACGCGGTCCGCGCCGATGAAATCGGCGAAGCGGCCGATGCGCTGCGCGATCAGCTCGGGATGCTCGACATAGTTGGAGCAGGTATCGATCAGCCCCGGCGCCAGGATCTTGTCGTCGGGCAGCTTCGCTTCCTTCCACACCGCCCATTCATGATCGTGGCGGGGGTTGGCCGCCTCGAACAGGATCGTCGACGGCCGCGCCTTCAGGATCGCGGGCAGCACCTTCACCAGATCGATGTCGCAATCGTGCGGGCCTTCGTAATTGCCCCAGCACACATGCATCCGCATCCGATCGGCCGGGATGTTCGCGGTCGCGGCGTTGAGCGCCTCGACGTTCGCCTCGGCGATCTTCACGAACTCGTCGTCGCTCGCATCCTGGTAGCCGGTGTGGCGCGACATGGCGAGATCGGGGCAGTCGAGCTGCAGGTCGAACCCGGCGGCGACGATCGCCTCATATTCCGGCCGCATCGCCTCGACCAGATCGGCCAGATAGGCCTCGTGCGTCGGGTAGTAGGCGTTGGGCTGGAAGGCGGTGATCAGCCCCGGCGACGCCGCGTTGAGGAAGCCCTTCACCCCCTGCCCCTGCCGCTCCATCGCGGTCTTGAAGCGGCGGATATCCTCGTGGCACGGTTCCATGTTGACCAGCTTCACCGGCGCGATGCACGAGGCGCGGGTGAATTCCTGGTCGCCCATGATCAGCGCCAGCTTCTTGCGCAACTCCGGCAGCGGCGCGAGATCCTTGGCGGGTTTCCGCTCGGTATGGCCGCCGAAGCCGGACAGCCGCTCGATGATGTAGGTCGAATAGCCGACCTTGCCGAGTTCGCCGTCGCTCACGATCGAGACGCCCGCCTCGACCTGCGCCTTCACCGCCGCGTCGATCGCCGCCTGCACCGTGGTGTCGAACGCCTCGACGTCGTAGGACTCGCCGTGGTCGCGGGCGAGGAGCAGCGGCACCAGCTCGGGGCCGCGCGGCAGGCTGCCGACATGAGTGGTGGCGATCGTCTGGGTCACGCGGAAATCTCCGTTTCGGGCACCCATGTGCCGTGGACCTGGTTGCGCAGGCGGAAGGGAATGTGGATGCGGGCGATCGGCCCCGCCTCGGGATGCTCGGCCGAGAGCAGGTGCGCCTCCGACAGCATCGTCTCGTGCAGGTCGACCACGAACAGCAGATAGCCCTCGTGCCCCGCCGTGGGCGAGGCGATGTGGACCGGCTCCTGCACGGTGGTGCCGGGGCCGGCCGAATAGCTGCGCCGCTCGCCCGTGTGATTGTCCAGCCGGTGGATGGTGTTGAAGCCGACGCCGACCGGCCCGGCCGAAAGCGGCGGACCGTTGGCCGGATCGAAGCCCTGATAATAGCCGATCCGGTACGGCTTCATATGATCCTTGTCGGCGATGCGGGGGAAGTCGCCGGGAGGTGCCAGCACCCGCTCCTTCCATGTATTGTCCTGGCCGGCGAGATCGAACGTCCAGCGGACGACGCCGCTGCGGCTGCCGCCCAGCTTCGGCTCCAGCCCGGAATCGCGCTGCATGAACGGGAAGGCGACCATTTCGCTCACCCCGAAATCGAGGTTGACCGTATCGCCCTCGTCGAACGCGTTCATGAAGTGGAACGAGATCGCCGGGTTGCCGCGGAACCAGCGGATCTCGCTCACTTCGCCGTAGCGCGGCATGATGCCCATCACGGTCTCTTCGTCGAAGTTCCACACCCAGTGGGGGCCGCCGGCCTTCAGCCGTTCCAGATCGGTGGTGACGGGGAAGAACGGGAAGATGACATGGCTCTTGGTCACCGCGAAATCGTGGACCATGCCGACGTACGGCGCCTGGAACCACTGCTCGCGCACCAGCGCGCCCTCGGCATCGACGATGAAGTAGGAGAAGTCGCGCGTCGCCAGGCCGCCCGCCTCGTAGCCGAACGCGAACATCTCCTTGGTGTCGTGATCGATGCGGACGTGCGCGGTGACGGTCTCGCTGCGCAGCTTGCCGCCGAAATCATATTCGCCGAGCGACTCCAGCGTGTCGGGATCCAGCTTGATCGGCCGCCCGTCCTCCTTGGTCGCCAGCAGCCGGCCGGCGTGGAACACGGGCGTCGTATTGGCGGCGCTGCGGCCGGGCGTGTGCCGCACGCTCTCATGGTCGGTATAGGGATTGCGGTAGCGGCCGTAGAGCGCGCGGCGCGCCTTGCGATCGTTCTTCAGCCGCTCGGTCATCACGTAACGGCTCTTGAAGTCGACATGCCCGTCTTCGAACAGGAACATGCTGACCATGCCGTCGCCGCTCAGATAGGTGTCGTCCTCGACGAACGGCGGATATTGCGGGTCGGGCGTCGCGCGGTACCAGCGGCCGGAGATCTCGGCCGGGATCTCGCCCTCCACGATTAGGTCGTAGACGTCCGCCTCGATCCGCGAGGGCGCGTTGAAGCCGCTGAAATCCATCGTCGCGGGAAAGGGGGTCGTCATCGTCCTGCTCCATCTCCATGCTCGAACGGCTGCGCGCTTGTGGCGTCAACCGACGATCCTGTCTATCTCTTGCGTGCAACGAAACGGACCATTGGAAGCGGCGCCACCGCGCTTCGGGTTCGCGCATGCAACAGGATGCATGCGGTCGGCGACAAGGAGCCGCGGCTACGGCGGCCGATCGACGTGCGCTGTGCGGCGCGCGCTTAACCTTCTTTTGAGCCTTCGCCCCTAGACCGCCGCGACCCGTATCAGCGGAGCCGGGCGGAGAAGCGACGTGGGATTTTTCGACCCGATCAAACTCTGGCTCAATCGCGGCGGCCAGCCGTCGGCGCCATCCGACGAGCGCAGCTTCCGCGAGATGGCCGAGACCAGCAGCGACATGATCTGCCGCATCGGCGCGGACGGGTCGGGCAAATATTTCTCGCCCGCCTCCGAGACGCTGTTCGGCTACACGCCGGCCGAGATGTGCGCGATGCGGCCCGACTGCTTCTTCTATGCCGAGGACCTGCCGATCCTGAACGCGTCGAGCGAACGGCTGCTGTCCGGCGCGAGCAGGATGGAGCGCTGCCAGGTCCGCGCGCGGCACCGCGACGGCACGACGATGTGGGTGGAGACGCGCACCCGCGTCGCCTCCGCCGCGGAGGGCAGCGGCGACATGATCGTGGTGCTGCGCGACATTACCGACCGCAAGCTGCTGGAGGACAGGCTGGAGGCGCTCGCGCTCACCGACGGGCTGACCGGCGTCGGCAACCGCCGCGCGTTCGACACCGCGCTGGATCAGGGCTGGAAGGACACGCTGGCGAAGGGCAGCCGGATGTCGCTGCTGCTGCTCGACATCGATCAGTTCAAGCGCTTCAACGATCATTTCGGCCATCAGGTGGGCGACGATTGCCTGCGCACGGTGGCCGCCGCCGTGCGCGGCGCGGTCACCGCGGCCGATGCGACGGTCGCCCGGTTCGGCGGCGAGGAGTTCGCGGTCGTACTGCCGCACGCCGAGGCCGGCGCTGCATCGGCGCTGGCCGAGGCGGTGCGCGGAGCGGTCGAGGCGATGAGCCTTCCGCATCCGGGCAACACCGATTGCGGCGGCCACGTGACGGTCAGCATCGGTGCGGCGACCGCGATGGCGCAGGCCGGGGGCACGATGACGATGCCGGCCGGGCTCCTGCAGGCCGCCGACATGGCGCTGTACAAGGCCAAGCATAACGGCCGCAACCGCGTCGAGACTTCGCTGCTGCTCACGTCCGGCGAGGGCGGCTGAGCCCGTCGGCTTGCGCCGCGACCGCATCTGCTGGTCCTGGCGGAACAGGCGGAGGTATGGAGCGCGGGCTCGTCCCTCCCCGGCCATGATGCGCAAGGCGCGGATATGCCACGCCGGCGAGAGGCCGAACGAGCCCTGGCAACCCCCGTCATGATCAACTTGACCCTATGCCAGCGTTCGCCGGCATGACGGGAGGGCGGTACGGCTCAGCAGTCCAGCGTCGTCGCTCGCTCCCACTCGCTGAGGTGGCCGGCAAAGCCCTGCCATTCCTGCATTTTCAATTTGAGATATGACGGCACGAGTGCCGGCATCGCCGCCTGCAGCACGTCGGATGCCTCCAGCGCGCGCAGCGCGTCGAGCAGGTTGAGCGGCAGCCGCGCCACGTCCGGCGCCAGGTGCGCTTCGGTGTACATGTTGATGTCCAGCCGCTTGCCCGGATCGCGGTTGCACGCGATGCCGTCCAGCCCCGCCGCCAGCACCGCCGCCTGTAGCAGATAGGGGTTCACCGCGCCGTCGGCGAGGCGCAGCTCCAGCCGGTCGCCCTCCGGGATGCGGATCATGTGCGTGCGGTTGTTGCCGGTATAGCTGATCGTGTTCGGCGACCAGGTCGCGCCGGACAGCGTGCGCGGTGCGTTCAGCCGCTTGTACGAGTTGACCGTCGGGTTGGTGATCGCCGCCAGCGCCGGTGCCGCATGCAGCAGCCCGCCGATGAACTGGTAGGCCGTCGCCGAGAGGCCCAGCTCGCCATCGCCCACGAAGACGTTCGTCTCGCCCCGCCACAGCGAGACGTGGACGTGGCAGCCATTGCCGGTCAGCCCCGCGAACGGCTTGGGCATGAACGTCGCGCGCAGGCCGTGCTTCTCGGCGATCGACTTCGCCATATATTTGAAGAAGGCATGGCGGTCGGCGGTGACCAGCGCGCTGTCAAACGCCCAGTTCATCTCGAACTGGCCGTTCGCATCCTCGTGATCGTTCTGGTAAGGTTGCCAGCCAAGTGCCTGCATCGCATCGCAGATCTCGGTGATCACGTCGTAGCGGCGCATCAGTGCGAGCTGATCGTAGCAGGGCTTTTCCTGGCTGTCGGCGGCGTCGGCGATGCGCTGCCCGTCGGGCGTGATCAGGAAGAACTCGCACTCGACGCCGGTCTTCATCTCCAGCCCCAGCGCCGCGGCCTTGGCGACCTGCGCCTTGAGCACGCCCCGCGGCGCCTGCTCCACCGGCTTGCCATCCATCCACAGGTCGGCCGCGAGCCAGCCCACCTCGGGCTTCCATGGCAGCTGGATCAGCGTGGCGGGATCGGGCACGGCGAACAGGTCGGGATCGGCGGGGCTCATGTCGAGCCAGGTCGCGAAGCCGGCGAAGCCGGCGCCGTTACGCGCCATCCCGGCGATGGCGGAGGCGGGCACGAGCTTGGCGCGCTGCGCGCCGAACAGGTCGGTATAGGAGATCAGGAAATAGCGGATCCCCTGCTTCTTGGCCGCGGCCTCGAGATCGATGCTCATTGGTGCGTTCCCTTGCGCCCATGGTTCAGATCAGCTTCTTCCGTCGTCCCGGCGAAGGCCGGGATCCACGGTTGGCGTCCGCTCTCCATCTCATCGCCCCGTTTCCATGGATCCCGGCTTTCGCCGGGATGACGGCGGGGTCGACGCACCTGTCTCAGAATCGCGCCCCCGGGATCCAGTCCGTCCCCGCCAGCGGCACGCGCGCCATCGCCGCCGCCTCGATCGTCAGCGCGACCAGGTCTTCCGGCTCCAGATTGTGGAGGTGGCTCTTGCCGCAGGCGCGCGCGATCGTCTGCGCCTCCAGCGTCAGCACCGCGAGATAATTGGCCAGCCGCCGACCCGCCGCGACCGGATCGAGCCGGGCGGCGAGCAGCGGGTCCTGCGTGGTGATGCCGGCCGGATCGCGGCCATCCTGCCAGTCGTCATAGGCGCCGGCGGTGGTGCCGAGCGCCGCATATTCGGCCTCGTACGCCGGATCGTTGTCGCCGAGAGCGACCAGCGCAGCGGTGCCGATCGCGACCGCGTCCGCACCCAGCGCCAGTGCCTTCGCGACATCGGCCCCGTTCCTGATCCCGCCCGAGATGATCAGCTGCACCTTCCGGTGCATGCCCAGATCCTGCAGCGCCTGTACCGCCGGGCGGATCGCCGCCAGGATGGGGATGCCGACATGCTCGATGAACACGTCCTGCGTCGCCGCAGTGCCGCCCTGCATGCCGTCCAGAACAACGACATCCGCGCCGGATTTCACCGCCAGTGCGATGTCGTAATAGGGCCGCGTCGCGCCGACCTTCACGTAGATCGGCTTTTCGTGGGCCGTGATCTCGCGCAGCTCCTCGATCTTGATCGCGAGGTCGTCGGGTCCGGTCCAGTCGGGGTGGCGGCAGGCGGAGCGCTGGTCGATGCCCTTGGGCAAGGTCCGCATCGCGGCGACCCGGTCGGAAATCTTCTGTCCGAGCAGCATGCCGCCGCCGCCGGGCTTGGCACCCTGCCCGATCACGATCTCGATCGCGTCGGCGCGGCGCAGGTCGTCCGGGTTCATGCCGTAGCGCGAGGGGAGATACTGGTAAACGAGCGTCTGCGACTGGCCGCGCTCCTCGGCCGTCATGCCGCCGTCGCCGGTGGTGGTGGAGGTGCCGGCGATCTTGGCGCCGCGGCCCAGCGCCTCCTTGGCCTGCGCCGACAGCGAGCCGAAGCTCATGCCCGCGATCGTCACCGGGATCTTCAGGTGGATCGGTTTCTTCGCGAACCGCGTGCCCAGCCACACATCGGTCGCGCACTTCTCGCGGTAGCCCTCCAGCGGGTAGCGCGAGATCGAGGCGCCCAGGAACAGCAGATCGTCGAAATGCGGCAGCGATCGCTTCGTGCCGGCGCCGCGGATATCGTAGATGCCGGTCGCCGCCGCACGGCGGATCTCCGACATCGTGTACGGATCGAACGTCGCCGACTGGCGCGGCAGCGTCCGCGGGATCGCGCCCGTATCCATCAATAGGCCCCGGCATTGTCGACATGGAAATTGTAGAGCTGCCGGGCCGAGCCGTAGCGGCGGAACTGAGCGACGCTCACCTCGCCGTCCAGCCCGGCGGCGTCCAGCAGGCGGCGCAATTCGGTCCGGTGCTCGTCGCGCAGCGGCTTCTCGATGCAGTCGGCGCCCAGGCTCTTCACCGCGCCGCGCACATAGATGCGCGCCTCGTAGATCGAATCGCCCAACGCATCGCCGGCATCGCCCAGCACCACCAGCGACCCGGCCTGCGCCATGAATGCGCTCATCGGCCCGACCCCGCCCTTCACGACGATGTCGACGCCTTTCATCGAGATGCCGCAGCGCGCCGACGCGTTGCCGTCGATCACCAGCAGCCCGCCATGCGCGGTCGCACCGGCCGACTGGCTGGCATCGCCCTGCACATGCACCTTGCCCGACATCATGTTCTCGGCGACGCCGACCCCGGCATTACCCTCGATGACGACGGTCGCCTGCTGGTTCATGCCGGCGCAGTAATAGCCGGCGTGGCCCGCGATCTGCACCATGATCGGCGCGTCGAGCCCGGCGGCGATGGCGTGCTGGCCGGCGGGATTGAGCACCTTCCACGCGGTCTGGTTGGTGGTCTTGGGCAAGCCGTGCAGCCGCTGGTTGAGTTCGGTGCGGCTCACCTGGGCCAGATCCACCACCTCCATCAGTGGCGCTCCCACGCATAGACGCGCGCCGGCTCGGGTTCGAACACCGTGGCGTCCGCGATCCCCGGCAGGCCGACCAGCGCACGATACTCCGAGGCGAAGGCGACATAGCCGCCGGTCTCGGCCATCACCGCCGGCTTGCAGCTGATCGGATCGCGTACCACCGCGAACCCGTTCCCGGTGCCGACGACGAAGGTGTAGAAACCGTCCAGCTCGTCCAGCCCGGCCTCCAGCGCCTGCGCCAGCGTCGCGCCCTCGCGCATCTTCCAGGTGAGGTAGCCGGCAGCCACCTCGCTGTCATTCTCGGTCTCGAAGCGGATGCCCTTGGCGGTCAGCATCCGGCGCAGGCTCGCATGGTTGGAGAGCGAGCCGTTATGGACCAGGCACTGGTCCGCGCCGGTGGAGAAGGGATGCGCGCCGGCGGTGGTGACCGCGCTCTCGGTCGCCATGCGGGTGTGGCCGATGCCGTGGCTGCCGGACATGCCGGGCAGGCCGAAGCGCGTCGCCACGTCGGCGGGCAGGCCGACCTCCTTGTAGAGCTCGATCCGCTTGCCCGCGCCGGTGATCGCGAGGTCGGGCCGCTCGGCGGCCAGCCACGCGCGCGCGGCCTGCTCGTGCGAGTCCGGCAGCGTCAGCACGCTGTGCGTATCGTGGCGCGCGACGCTTACCGGCACGCCCAGCGCGTCGCCTAGCGATGCCCCCACATCGCCGCCACCCGGTCCGCGCAGCGTCAGCTTGGCACGGCCCTCGGCGCCGTCGGAATAGACCGCGAAGCCCGCACTGTCGGGGCCGCGGTCGGTCATCACCTCCAGCATGCCGGCCAGCAACCGGCCGAGCTGCGGCTCCAGCGCCGGATCCTTCAGAAACAATCCAACGATGCCGCACATTGGCCCACTGCCCCTCCGCTTGCCGGACGAGCTACGCCCGACCCACCTGCACTGTCAATCGAAAGGAATTGAAATTTCCTGTTAGGAAAGTCGCCTAGCTCGCGCTGCGCGGATAGATGATGATCGACAGATAGCGCATCGGCAGACTGGTGAGCGTCTCGGGGCCGTGCTGCGCGCCGGAATCGAACATCATCGTGTCGCCCGGATTGAGCTCGTACACCTCGCCGCCGTGGCGATAGCTGAGCTTGCCGTCCAGCATGTAGATGAGCTCGATACCCTGGTGGCTGAAGCTGGTGTGCGGCTGCGCATTCTCGTGCAGCGTAATCAGATAGGGCTCGACCACCACGTCGCCGCGCAGCAGGTGGCCCAGCAGCTGGTAGTTATGCCCCGCCTTAGTGCCGCGCCGCTCGATCGAGACGCCCTGCCCGGCCGGCACGAACGAGCAATCCTGCCGTTCCTCGACGCTCGCGAACAGCGACGAGATCGGCACCGACAGCGCGCCGGCAAGCGACTGCAGCGTGGTGAGCGACGGCGAGATCTGGCCGTTCTCGATCTTGGACATCATGCCCAGCGAGATGCCGGCGGCGCCGGCCAGATCGGACACCGACAGGTCGTGCTTGCGCCGCAGCAGCCGGATCTGGACGCCGAGCGCCTTTTCCAGCGTGCGATGGTCCGCCGCCGGCGCGCTCGATCCGGTGCGATATTCGTCCGGATCGGCGGCCGGCGTGCCGCGGTCCTGCGGGGTCTTCGCCATGAGTTTCTCCTGCTGGCGCGGTGTTTAGCGCCAGGCGGAGCAGCAAGGTCAAGCCGCCGCTAATCCCTGAACACCACCGTGCTGGAGCCGTTCAGCAGCACGCGCCGGTCGAGCTGCCAGCCGACCGCACGCGCCAGCACGCGCCGCTCGATGTCGCGGCCCTTGCGGACGAGGTCGTCGGGCGTATCGCTGTGGCTGACATGCTCGACGTCCTGCGCGATGATCGGGCCTTCATCCAGGTCCGCGGTGACGTAGTGCGAGGTCGCACCGATCATCTTGACCCCGCGCGCGTGCGCCTGGTGGTAGGGCTTGGCGCCCTTGAAGCCTGGCAGGAAGCTGTGGTGGATATTGATGCAGCGGCCCGACAGGAAGGCGGCCAGATCGTCCGACAGGATCTGCATGTAGCGCGCCAGCACGATCAGCTCGGCGCCGGTATCGTTCACCACCTGCTTGATCTGCGCTTCCTGCTGCGGCTTGGTGTCCTTCGTCACCGGGAAATAATGATAGGGAATGTCCCCGATCATCGAGATCTTCAGCGCCTCGCGCGGATGGTTCGAGACGATGCCGACGACGTCCATCTTCATCTCGCCGATGCGGTAGCGGTACAGCAGATCGCCCAGGCAATGATCGAACTTGGAGACGAGCAGCAGCACCTTGGTCAGCTGCGAGCGCGGGCGCAGCTCCCACGTCATGCCATAGGTTTCGGCGAGCGGAGCTAGCGTCTCGGAGATGCCGGCGATGTCCTGCCCGTCGCTCATGCCGAACACGACGCGCATGAAGAAGCGGCCGCTCAAGGGATCGTCGAACTGGTGCGCCTCGCCGATGTTGCCGCCATGATCGAACAGGGCGGCGGATACCTTGGCGACGATGCCGGGCTGGTTCGCGCACGACAAGGTGAGAATATATTGTTCTGCAGCCATCACTCTCTCCAGGGTTTGCCGACCCTGTCGCGCCTGCCCGTTGCGATGTCAACCGATCCGGGCGAGCCGCGCGCCGAAGCCTGCGGCGGCGGTTTCGATCCAGTGCCAGAAACTGCCCGCGTAACTGCGGAACACGGCCACCTCGTAGGTCGGCGCGTCGTCGCGCTGCCAGACGATCGCCCCCATGTGCGCGATCAGCGTGACCGCGGCCGATCCGGCGCGGAAGCCGTCGGGATGGAAATCGAGGAACGCGCCGCGCGCGAGCAGCCGGCGCGCGCCCTCCCCGCTCAGGCGCAGCACGGCGTAGGCGGAGGATTGATCGGCGATAGCGGCGCTGGCGCCCAGCTCGCGTTCCAGCGAGCCGATCCAGCCGGGCGGCGCGGCTTCGCGAACCGCCAGCCATGTAGCGGGTCCGGTGCCGACGATCGTCAGATCGCCGCCGAACACCACGCTCGGGCCGTCGAGCAAGGCCAACCCGCCGATCGGGGTCAACGGCGCGCGCGCCATCACGGTCGCGATGCCGAGGCCAGGGCGGCCGGCAAGGATCACGTCGCCTTCCGACGGGAGCACAGCGATGCGCGCCGCGAACGGATCGAGGCGGGCGAGCGGATCAGCCACGCAGCCGCTTCCCTTCCGGATCGACGAACACCGGATCGCACACTTCCACGACGGCATCGCCGCCGCGCACCGGATCGTAGGCGCGCACCCGCTCGCCGATCCGTTCGCGTCCGCGCTGCAGCAGCGCGAGGCCGATCCAATGGCCGAGCGTGGGCGAGAAGGCGACCGAGGTGACGTGGCCGTGATCGTTCGCCGCATCGGCGGGCGCGCCTACCGGCAGCAGGTGCGCGCCGCCGCGCAGCCGCACGCCCGGCTCGACCTGGCGGATCCCCACCAGCACGGGCCGGTCCGGCGCAACGAGCCCCGCCCGCTGCGCCATCACCCGGCCGACATAGTCCTTGCGCGCCGACATCATCCGGCCGAGCCCCAGGTCTGCGGCGGTGGTCTGGCCGTTCAGCTCGTTGCCGGCCGGATGGCCCTTCTCGATCCGCAGCACGCCCAGCGCCTCGATGCCGTAGGGCACCGCGCCGTCCGGCTCGCCCGCCTTCAGCAGCGCTCTCGCCAGCGCGTCGCCATGATCGGCCGGCACCGCGATCTCGTACGCCAGCTCGCCCGAGAAAGAGAGCCGGTACAGCCGCACCGGCAGCCCGTGCCACTCGAACGCGGCCGCCGCCATATAGGGGAAGGCGGCATCGGACAGGTCGCGCTCCGGCAGCAGCCGGCGCAGCAGCGCGCGCGATTTCGGGCCGGCGACGGCGAACTGCGCCCACTGCTCGGTGACCGAGACCGCCTGCACGTCGAGCTGCGGCCACAGCACCTGCCGCGCATAATCGACATGCTGCATGATGCAGGCAGCGTTGGCGGTGGTGGTCGTCATGAACCAGCGTTGCTCGGCCAGCCGGCTGACGGTGCCGTCGTCCAGCACGAAGCCGTCCTCGCGCAGCATCACGCCGTAACGCGCCTTGCCGACGGGCAGCGTGGAAAATGTGTTGATGTAGAGCCGATCGAGCAACGCGCCCGCGTCCGGCCCGAGGATTTCGATCTTGCCCAGCGTCGATACGTCGCAGATGCCGACGCGCTCGCGCACGCTGCGCGCCTCGCGGCTGACCGTCTCCAGCCAGTCGCTTTCGCCGGGTCGCGCGAACCATTGCGCGCGCTTCCACTGGCCGGCATCGACGAAGCTCGCCCCCTGCTCCGCCGCCCAGCCGTGCGCGGCGGTGTGGCGCACCGGGCGGAAATGCTCGCCCCGGTGCGCGCCGGCGAGCACGCCGATCGACACCGGCAGATAGGGTGGGCGCGACAGCACCGTGCCGGCCTCGGCGATCGTCTTGCCGGCGTGCAGCGCCAGCAGCGCGTGGCCGTTGACCTGGCTGGTCTTGCCCTGATCGGTCGCCATGCCGAGCGTCGTGTAGCGCTTGAGATGCTCGACCGACTTGAAGCCCTCGCGCGCGGATAGCGCGATGTCGGCGTCGGTCACGTCGTGCTGGAAATCGACGAACGCCTTCTGCTTCGATCCCGCGACATACCAGAAAGCGGAGACCCCCGCCGCCTCGGCATCGGCGCGCGGCGCAGCGGACGCTGTGGGCGTGCGGCCCAGCTCCGCCACGGCGGCGGATGCCTTGCGCGTCCCCTCCACCAAAGACTCGGCAAGCGTGAAATGGCCGGCGGCCGCGCCGGCCAGCGCGATACCAGCGGGCGGCGCGTCCAGTACGAAGCTGTGGATGGGCTCCGACCAGACCGGCTTGACGCCCAGGTTGCAGCCCAGCCCCATCGCCGGGTTCCACCCCCCGCTGGTGGCGAGCACGTCGCAGTCGATCCGCGTCGTGCGGCCGTTCGGATCGCGGATGTCGATCGAGCGGAGCAGCTTGCCGTGCGTGGCGGTGACGACGCAGCCGGGAAAGAACGGCACGCCCGGCTCCGGCGCGGCCGCCGCCTCCGGCCGGGGATCGATCAGCGCCACCACCTCCACCCGCGCCGCGGCGAGATCGGCCGCGACCTGGTGCGCGCTGTCGGTCGTTCCATAGATCGCGACACGCTTGCCCGGCGCGGCGGCGAAGCGATTGACGTACGCCTGTACGGCGGAGGCCAGCATCACCCCCGGCCGGTCGTTGCCGCCGAAGACGAGCGGCCGTTCCAGCGCGCCGGTGGCGAGCAAAGTACGGCGCGCGCGGATCTTCCACAGCCGCTGGCGGGGCCCACCTGGGGGCAGCTCCTCCACCGCGCCGAAGGTACCGCCGTCATAGGCGCCAAATAAGGTGGTGCGCGTCAGCACGGTGACGTTGGGCAGGGCAGCCAACTCGCCCGCCGCATCGCGCGCCCACGCCGCACCCGCCCGGCCATCGAC
>CAXUMU010000054.1:0-13142 GCA_964252145.1 uncultured Sphingomonadaceae bacterium | reverse complement strand
CGACCTTCGACGAGCCGGCGCAGCGCCACGTCCAGGTCGCCGAGATGGTGATCGAAAAGGCCAAGCGCCTGGTCGAGCACAAGAAGGACGTCGTGATTCTGCTCGATTCGATCACGCGCCTCGGCCGTGCCTACAACACCGTCGTGCCGTCCTCCGGCAAGGTGCTGACCGGCGGCGTCGATGCCAATGCGCTCCAGCGGCCGAAGCGCTTCTTCGGCGCGGCGCGCAACATCGAGGAGGGCGGCTCGCTCTCGATCATCGCCACCGCGCTGATCGACACCGGCAGCCGCATGGACGAGGTGATCTTCGAGGAGTTCAAGGGCACCGGCAATTCCGAGATCGTGCTCGATCGCAAGATCGCCGACAAGCGCATCTTCCCCGCGCTGGACGTCGGCAAGTCCGGCACACGCAAGGAGGAGCTGCTCGTCGACAAGGGCAAGCTCAGCAAGATGTGGGTGCTGCGCCGCATCCTGATGCAGATGGGCACGATCGACGCGATGGAATTCCTGCTCGACAAGATGAAGGATTCCAAGACCAACGAGGATTTCTTCGACTCGATGAACTCGTAGGGACGACGCCTGGGCGTGCTGGAGATCTGGAACAGCATCCTCGCCGATTTCGCGAACATCACGGAGGCGGCGCAGGCCGCCGCCTTCGTGCAGGTGCTGATGATCGACGTGATGCTGGCCGGCGACAATGCGATCGTAGTCGGCGCGCTCGCGGCGGGGCTTCCCGCCGAACAGCGACGCCGCGTCATCCTGATCGGCATCATCGCCGCGCTGGTACTGCGGATCGGCTTCGCGCTGGCGGTGACGCAATTGCTCCAGATCGTCGGACTGGTGCTGGCGGGCGGGCTGTTGCTGCTGTGGGTGGCGTGGCGGATGTTCCGCGAGCTGCGCCAGCCGGCGGGCGCCGGGCACGAGATGCACGAGGGCGTGACGCGGCCGAAAAGCTTCGCCCGCGCCGCCTGGGCGGTCGCCGTCGCCGACGTCAGCATGAGCCTGGACAATGTGCTGGCGGTGGCGGGCGCGGCGCGCGAGCATCCCGGCATCCTGGTGATCGGGCTGCTGCTGTCGGTGGCGCTGATGGGCGTCGCCGCCAACATCCTGGCGAAATATATCGAGCGCTACCGCTGGATCGCCTATCTCGGCCTGGCGGTGATCCTCTATGTCGCCGTCAAGATGGTGTGGGAAGGCTGGCACGACGTCGCGCCGCACCTGTTCTCGTAGCGACGTCATCCCAGCGAAAGCTGGGATCGTTCGAAGTGGCGCGTGAAGCTCGACAAGATCCCAGCCTTCGCTGGGGATGACGCGATCACGGTATCAGGATCGTCGACCCCGTCGTCGCGCGCGCCTCCAGCGCACGATGGGCATCGGCCGCTTCGGCGAGCGCGAAGCGGCGGCCGATATCGATCTTGAGCGTTCTCGCCCCGATCATTCCGAACAGCTTGGCCGCCGCCGCCTGTAATTCGCCCGGCTCGGCGACGTAATCGTACAGCTTGGGCCGCGTCACGAACAGTGATCCCGCCCGGTTCAGCTCCAGCACGCTGAACGGCGGCACCGGGCCGCTCGCATTGCCGTAGGTGACGATCAGCCCGCGCCGCGCGGTCGCCGCCAGCGACGCCGCCCAACTCGCGGCGCCCACCCCGTCCAGCACCACCGACACGCCCTTGCCGCCGGTCAGCGCGCGGACCTCGCCGGCGAGCGCGTTGAACGGGCAGCTGAGCGCATGGTCCGCGCCCAAATCGGTCGCCCGCGCCGCTTTCTCGGGCGATCCGGCATGCGCGATCACCGTCGCCCCGATCGCCTTCAGCCACTGCACCAGGATCGATCCGACACCCCCGGCCGCGGCGTGGACCAGCACCGTATCGCCGGGCGCGATCCGCGCGCAGGGCTCGACCAGGAACCAGGCGGTCAGGCCCTTCAGCAGGCTGGCGGCGGCGATCTCGTCGGGCACGTCGTCGGGCAGCCGGACCGCCTTGTCCGCCGGAATCGTCACGCCGGTGGCGTAGGTGCCGGGCGCCGACGGCAGCAGCGCGACGCGGTCGCCGCGGCCGAAGCCGCTCACCCCCTCGCCGACCCGTTCGACCACGCCCGCGGCCTCGCCGCCCAGTCCCGCCGGCAGCGGCAGCGGATACAGGCCGGAGCGGTGATAGGTGTCGATGAAGTTCACCCCGATCGCGGTGGTCCGCACCTGTAGCTCGCCGGGCGCGGGAGCGGGCGGATCGAATGCCTCGCGCGCGATCACCTCGGGTCCGCCCGCCGCGCGCGCGACCATGCGATATCCGTCGGTCAAGCAAGATGCTCCGCGAAGAAGGCGCTCGTCCGCGCGTCGGCGTCGGCCTTCGGCGCCTCCTGGCGGCGCTTGCCCGATTCGGTCGCGAAGCCGTGGTCGGCGCCTGGATATTCGTGGATCGTGACGTGGCGGTTGCCGTCCAGCGCGGCGCGGATCGCGGCGACCTTGTCCGGCGTGATGTGCGCATCCTCGCCGGCGAAATGCAGCAGCAGCGGCTTGCCGATCGCATGCGCCTCGCTCAGCAGTCCGTCGATCCCGCCGCCATAATAGCCGACGCTCGCATCCGCATCGGTGCGCGTCGCGGCGAGATAGGCCATCCGCCCGCCGAAGCAGAAGCCGACCACCCCGACCTTGCCGCCCCCGACGCGCGCGCGGGCGGCGCGGATCGTCGCCTCCATATCCTGCACCGCAAGGCCCAGATCGAGCGCCTGGATCAGCCCGAAGCCCTGCTTCCACTCCTCCGGCACGTCCGGGTCCAGCTGCACGCCCGGCTGCTGCCGCCAGAACAGATCGGGTGCCAGCGCGAGATAGCCGTCCGCCGCGAGCGCCTCGCACTTGGCGCGGATGCCGGGGTTCACGCCGAAAATCTCCTGGATGACCACGATCGCCGCCTTTGGCGTGCCCGCCGGCTCGGCCGCGTACGCCTGGAAGCGGCCGTCGTGCGCCAGCGTTTCCACTTCGATCATGCTGCCCATCGCGTCTTCATCCTCTCTTCGAAATCCAGCAGCCAGCGCTTCGTCGTGACGCCCGCGCCGGCGGAATAATGCCCCAGCGTCCCGCCCGAGCCGACGACGCGGTGGCAGGGGATCACCAACGGAAAGGGATTGCGGCGGCACGCCTGGCCTACCGCGCGCGGGCCGGAGTCGATCGCGCGCGCGACCGCACCGTAGCTGGCGGTCTCGCCATAGCCGATCGCGGCGATCGCGCCGCGCAGCGCCGCACCGCGCGGCGACGCGGGCGCGGCGAGCGGAAGATCGAACACCGCCAGCCGCCCGCCGAACCACGCCTCCAGCTGCGCCAGCGCCTCGGCCAGCAGCGCCGTTTCCGGCGGACGTTGCGGACCCGTTCCGACTTCGATGCGGGTCAGCGCGTGCCCGTCCGCCGTCACCAGCAGCGTCCCGATCGGCGTGACAAGACTGGCGTGCGACATGGACGGTTCCTCGCCGACGTTCTACCAGCAAGCGGGATAGCTGCTCAAGCGCATGGGTGTCAGCGATGAAGATAAGCGTCGATGTGGATTGCACGCCCGAGGAAGCGCGCCGGTTCATGGGACTGCCCGATCTGTCGAGCGTCCATGCCGTTTATATCGGCAAGCTGGAGCGGATCGTCGACGAGGGCATCACCGCCGACAATATGGAGGCGATGATGCGCGCCTGGGCGCCGATGGGCGAGGCGGGCATGGCGATGTGGCGGCAGATGTTCGATCAGCTTGGTGGCCCGGCCAAGCGTTGAGGCGCGCGTGACGGAGGCGTCGACGATCTTCGCGCTGTCCAGCGGCGCGCCGCCGGCTGCCATCGGCGTGATCCGGGTGAGCGGGCCGCGGTCCGGTGCCGCGCTCGTTGCAATGCACGGGCGGCTGCCGGAGCCCCGCCGCGCGACGTTGGGCTGGCTGCGCGATCCGGCGACGGGCGAGCGGATCGATCGCGCGCTCCTGCTATGGCTGCCGGGCCCGCATAGCGCCACTGGCGAGGACCTGGCCGAGCTGCACGTGCACGGCGGCCGCGCCGTGACCGCCGCGGTGCTGGCGGCGCTGGGAAGCCTGGACGAGTTGAGGCCGGCCGAGGGCGGGGAGTTCACGCGACGGGCGTTCGAGCATGGGATGATCGATCTGGCGCAGGCGGAAGGACTGGCCGACCTCATCGCGGCCGAGACCGATGTCCAGCGCCGCAGCGCGCAGCACCATGCCGGCGGCCTGCTCAGCCGGCGCGTCGCCGCCTGGCAGGAGCGGATCCTGTCGCTGTCGGCGCAGGTAGAGGCGATCCTCGACTTCGGCAACGAGCAAGATGTTGCGCCGGATGACGCGCCGGTACGACGCGAGATCGACGCGCTGGCGAACCAGATGGCCGAGCTCAAGCAGGCCGTGCCCACCGAGCGGCTACGGGAAGGTATTCGCGTCGTCCTGGCGGGGCCGCCCAATGCCGGCAAGTCGACCCTGCTCAACGCGGTTGTCGGCCGCGCGGCGGCGATCACCGCCGCGACCGCCGGGACGACGCGCGACGTTATCGAGGCGCCGCTGGCGATCGCCGGCGTCCCGTTCCTGTTCGTCGATACGGCCGGACTGCGTGACGAGGGCGACGCGGTGGAACGCATCGGCATCGCCCGCGCCCACGCCGCGGTCGAGCGGGCCGACATCCTGCTGTGGCTGGGCGACGCCGACGCTGCGCCGGATCATGCGCGGCGGCTGATCCTCCACCCCCGCTGCGACCAGTTTGGACGTGGCCGAAAGCCCGATCAGGTGGACATCGCTGTGTCGGCGGTGACTGGCGCCGGCGTGGCGGAGTTGCTCGGCGTGATCGCCCGGTTAGGCAAGGCATTGTTGCCGGCAGCTTCCGACGTAACGCTGGATATGCGGCAGCGCGACGTCGTGACGATGTGTCACGCGCGGCTTCGGGAGGCCAGCCGGTGCGACGATCTCGTGCTGGTCGCGGAGTTGCTGCGATCGGCACGACAGGCGTTGGACCGGCTGACGGGCCGAGCCGGCGTGGAGGAAATGCTTGATGCGCTATTTTGCCGCTTCTGCATCGGCAAGTGATGTTCCACGTGGAACCTGCTTTGACACGCCGAGCGCGCGGCGATAGCCAGCCGGCATGAACTATGATGTGATCGTCATCGGCGGCGGCCATGCCGGATGCGAGGCTGCCGCCGTTGCGGCGCGCATGGGTGCCGCTACTGCGCTAATCACGCTGCAACCGGACAATCTGGGCACGATGTCCTGCAACCCCGCGATTGGCGGTGTGGGGAAGGGACACCTCGTGCGTGAAGTCGACGCGTGGGACGGGCTCATCGCGCGCGCCGCCGATGACGCCGCCATCCACTATCGCATGCTCAACCGGAGCAAGGGACCGGCGGTGCAAGGCCCGCGCGTTCAGGCGGACCGTCGCCGTTACAGGCGCGCCATCCAACGTCAGATCGCCGCTCAGGCTGGTTTGACGGTAATAACCGGAGAAGCGGCCGAATTGCAGTTCCGGCCAGGCGGATCTGTTGCGGGTCTCAAATTGACGGATGGCAGCGCGCTCGGTGCCGCCGCGACAATATTATGCACCGGCACGTTCCTCAACGCGACGCTGTACTGCGGTGCAGAGCGCCAATCCGGCGGCCGGGTGGGCGAGCGGTCCAGCACGATCCTTGCGCGGCAGCTGCGCTCGCGCGGACTGCCGGTCGGTCGCCTGAAAACGGGCACGCCGCCGCGGCTGGATGGGCGCACAATCGACTGGTCGCGGCTGGTGCGGCAGGAATCGGATGACGAACCATGGTCGATGTCGCCCATCGGGACCGGACGGACGGCGCCGCAGCTATTTTGCGGCATCACCCGCACCAACCCAGCGACGCACGCGATAGTCCGCGCGGCTAACCAAGAGTCGCCGCTGTTCAGCGGAGCAATAACGGGCCCGGGGCCACGCTACTGTCCGTCGATCGAAGACAAGGTGCTCCGCTTCGGCGACCGCGATGGCCACCAAATATTTCTCGAGCCGGAGGGCCTCGACGACCCGACGATCTACCCGAACGGTATCTCGACCTCGCTCGGAGTGGAAGCGCAGCGGGCGATGCTGCGCACGATCGTCGGATTGGAACGCGTCGAAATCGTCGCGCCCGGCTATGCAGTCGAGTATGATCATATCGACCCACGCGTGCTCGACAGCACATTGGCGGTTCGCGACGTTTCCGGGCTGTACCTCGCAGGTCAGGTCAATGGCACGACCGGCTATGAGGAAGCGGCCGCGCAAGGGTTGGTCGCGGGGGTCAATGCGGCACGCCATGCCGGGGGCGCGCCGGCGATCGTCTTCGGCCGCAGCGAAAGCTATATCGGCGTGATGATCGACGACCTGACCCTGCAGGGGATTACCGAGCCCTACCGAATGCTCACGGCACGTGCAGAGAATCGCTTGTCACTGCGCGCGGATAATGCGGCATCGCGGCTAACGGGCGCAGCGATCGCCGCCGGCGCGGTCGGTCCGGAGCGCTCCGATTGGTTCCGGAAGCATGTTCGCGCCCACGAGATCGTACGATCGGCGCTAGCGACATCGCTTTCGGCGCAGAAGATCGGACAGAGCGATACGCCAGGCAACGCCGCGCAGGCGCGGACGGCGGGCGACTGGTGCCGCATGGGTGTGCTGGACAGCGATGGGCTGAGGTCCGCCTTCCCGGCGCTGGCTGCAATCGAAGCGGCGGTAATCGAAGAGGCGATCGCCGATGCCCGGTACGAACCCTATTTGACACGCCAAGCCCGGGAGCAGGAGCGGAGCCGCGCCGACGAGAACGTAACTATCCAAAGCATGTTCGATTATTCGCGCATCCCGGGCCTGTCGATCGAGATGGTCGAGCGCTTGTCGCAGGCGCGACCGGAGACACTGGCTGCAGCGAGTCGAATCCGCGGCATCACGCCCGCGGCACTCTCCGCGATTCTCATCCACCTGCGGCGGAAGGCGGCGTGACCGAGGTCGATGCGCGGGACTGGCTGGGGAGTGCGATCGATGTTCCACGTGAAACATTGGATCTAATTACGCGATTTCTCGATTTCCTCCGTTGCGAGGCAGCGCGCCACAACCTAATCGCCGCGTCCACGATCAACCATCTCTGGTCACGCCATGTCGTCGACTCCGCACAGTTGGTTCCGCTCGCGGCGGCTGGACCCTGGATCGACCTCGGCAGCGGCGCCGGCTTCCCCGGCCTGATCGCCGCCGTTCTCCGCCCAGAACCAACGACTTTGGTCGAGTCTCGCCGCAAGCGCGCGGAGTTCCTGCGAGCTTCCGCCGATCTGCTGAATATCGCCGCGCGAGCGAGCATCATCCAAGGCCGTGCGGAAACGATCGACCCCGCTCCCTACGCGACGATCAGCGCGCGCGCATTCGCGCCGCTCGACGCACTCTTTACCGTGGGCCAGCGGTTCGTCGGCCCGGACACGCGCTGGATCCTGCCGAAAGGACGCGGTGCGCAAGCGGAACTGGATATGGCGCGGCGGACGTGGCAGGGTGACTTCCGGATCCACCCCAGCATCACCGATCCGGATTCGGCGATCATCGTTGCCGAGCGGGTCAGGCCGAGGACGAAGCGATGATCCGGATTGCGGTCGCGAACCAGAAGGGCGGGGTGGGCAAGACCACCACCGCGATCAACCTCGCGACCGCGCTTGCCGCGACCGGGTGGCGCGTGCTGCTCGTGGATTTCGATCCGCAGGGCAACGCCTCCACCGGCCTGGGAATCGACCGCGCCGCGCGTGCGCGATCGAGCTATGAGGTGCTTCGCGGCGACTGTCTCATTGCCGATGCGGCGATCCCGAGCCGGGTGCCGCGCCTGGATGTGGTCGCCGCAACGGTCGATCTGTCGGGCGCGGAGATCGAGCTGGTGGATTTCGAACGGCGCACGCACCGTCTGAACGAAGCGCTGGATGCGGCGCCAGCGGGGCGTTGGGAAATCTGCCTAATCGATTGCCCGCCGTCGTTGGGGCTGCTGACGATCAATTCGCTGGTCGCCGCGCGTCAGTTGCTGGTGCCGCTGCAATGCGAGTTCTTCGCGTTGGAGGGGCTGAGCCAGTTGCTGCAGACGATCGAGCGGGTACGCGAGCGGTTCAATCCGGAGCTGTCGATCCTGGGCGTCGCGCTGACGATGTACGATCGCCGCAACCGCCTGTCCGAACAGGTGGCGCAGGATGTGCGGGCGTGCCTGGGCAAGCTGGTGTTCGAGACCGTGATCCCGCGCAACGTCCGCCTGTCCGAGGCGCCCAGCCACGGGCTGCCGGCGCTGATCTACGATCATCGCTGCCTGGGATCGGAGGCGTATATGGCGCTGGCGCGCGAGTTGATGGGCCGGCTGCCGGCGCGCGCGGAGGCGGCATGAGCGAAGACGCGGCCGTGCGCCGCCGCCCGTCCGCGCTGGGTCGCGGCCTGTCCGCGCTGATGGGCGATATCGAGCGCGAGCAGCCGCTGCGCGGTGCCACCGCGCCCGGTTTGCAGACGCTCGCGGTCGCCGCGATCCATCCGCACCCCGGCCAGCCGCGCCGCCATTTCGACGATGCGGCACTGGACGAACTGGCCGAATCGATCGCCAGCCGCGGACTGATTCAGCCGATCGTGGTGCGGCCGCACGAGGGCGGCTATCAGATCGTCGCGGGCGAGCGGCGCTGGCGCGCAGCGCAGCGCGCGCGGCTGCACGAGGTGCCGGTGATCGTCCGGCCGTTCGGCGACGGCGAGACGCTGGAGATCGCGCTGATCGAGAATATCCAGCGCGAGGACCTGAACGCGATCGAGGAGGCGGAGGCCTATCAGCGGCTGGTCGCCGAATATGGCCATACGCAGGAGGCGATCGGGCGGCTCGTCCATAAGTCGCGCAGCCACGTGACTAACCTGTTGAGACTGTTGGAACTTCCGGCCGGCGTGCGGGCAGCGGTGGCGGACGGCAGCCTGTCGATGGGGCATGCCCGCGCGCTGATAACCGCCGCCGATCCCGAAGCGCTCGCTGCGGAAGTGATCCGCCGCGGGCTCTCGGTGCGCGAGACGGAGAAGCTGGCGCGCGGCGCCAGGCCGGCAGTGCGCGCGGCGCCGGTGGAGGTGAAGGGCGCCGAAGCGGACATCGCCGCGCTGGAGCGCCAGCTGGGTGACATGATCGGGCTGAAGGTGCGGATCGTTCACGGAACGGGAGGCGGCACGGTAAGCCTGGCCTATTCCTCGCTCGACCAGCTCGACATGATCTGCCAGCGGCTGAGCGGCGAGCCGATCTAAGGTACGATGACCTAAGACAGACTCGTCATCGCGAGGAGCGAAGCGACGCGGCGATCCCTTTCCGGCGATAGTCAAACATATGACCCGCGAGATGGATGCTTCGCCTCGCTCGCAATGACGAATAGCTGGGTCGCTGCGTCGGTCAAGCGCCGGAGTTTGATGAGATATCTTGAACCCATTTGTGCCGAGCGCAGTCGAGACACGTTCGAGGCGGGTGCTTGTGTCTCGACTTCGCTCGACACGAACGGATCAGGTCAATCCAAGGGAAGCAAGCGCTAGCGCATCCGTGCCGCGGCCCGCCCCACCATCAGCAACTCTTCGCCCACCGCCACCAGCCCGACGCCGCCCGATCGTTTCACCTCGCGTTCCGCCTGCAGGAAACGCTCCAGCGCGGTGGCGATGTCGGGCGGGCGCCAGCGGGAGAGCTGGCCGGAGACCGCCGCCTTGTCCTTCCAGAACAGCGCACGCCCCGCGCCGCCGCCCATCACCGATTCGACCGCGTTACCCTCCGCCACGCTGCCGCCCAGATCGGCCAACAGGTGCAGCCGGCGCAGCATCGCGCGGCAGATCGGGATCGCGTCCACCCCGTCGCCCACCAGCCGCGCCAGTTCCGCCTCGGCGACATCCACCTTGCCGCCGAGCACCGCATCGACCAGGCGGCTGAGATCGCCCTCTTCCGAATCGGCGCCCAGTGCGTCCAGCGCGGCATGGTCGATCTCGCCGGGGCGATCGGGCGCCGCGTCGACGAACAAGGCCAGCTTCTCCAGTTCGCGGGCGATCAGCGCGCGGTCGCCGGCCATGCCCGCGGCGATGCGGCGGGCGACGTCGGGGCGCATGCTCACTCCCAGCTCGCGGGCCATCGTCAGCACCAGACGGTCGGCGTCGCCCCCCTCGGGCGCGTAGCTCGCCAGCGCCAGCACCGCCGGGTGGGCGAGTGCGAGCTTCAGCAGCTTGGAATCCTTGCGCAGATTGCCCGCGATCACCGCTACGGGATTGCCGGCGGCGGGCGCCTCCAGCAGCGCCTCGACCGCGGCGAGGATCTCGTCGCCGGCGGGCTCGACGCGGATATGACGGCGGCCGCCGAACAGCGCGATCGCCGCGGCCTCGTCGGTCAGCCGGGCCGGATCGGCCTTCAGCACCGCGCCCGACAGATCGATCCGCTCGGCATCCGCCCCCAGCGACTTGCCCAGCCGCGCGGCGAGTTCACGCGACGCCGCCTCGTCAGGGCCGTAGAGCAGGAACAGCCGCACCGCATCCGCGGCCGCATCGAGCGCGCGCTCGATCTGGCCGCGATTGGCCTTCACGGCGCGGCGGCCTTCGTGCGCGCGGCATAGAGCGCGACGCGCGTGACGATCTGGTCGGCAACCTCGGTGGAGAGATGCTCCAGCGCGGTGTCCTCGGCCGCGATCGTCGCATATTCGGAGCTGACGACGTCGATGCCGGCATCCGATCCGGCGGTCGCATCCAGCACCACGGTGCCGCCGCTCGCCTCGATCAGGCGGTAGCGCGCGCGCAGCGTCCGCCGCTCGCGCGTGACGGCATTGTCGGTGCGGACGCCGAAGCCGGTGATCTGGTCGTCCAGCTCCACCTCCAGCCGGTAGCGCGAGGGTTCGCCGGCATGGAGGCGATCGGTGAGCGCGTTGCGCACCAGCCAGCCCGCGCGCCCGGCGATCGGCCCGACGCTGACGCCGGCGAGCGTCTGCGCCACCACGCCGTTATTGCCGCCCGCGTAGAGCGGATGCAGCCCGCAGCCGGGCAGCAGCAGAGCCGCGGCGAGCAGGGGCGCGAGCCGCTTCATGCGACGAGGTTGACGAGGCGATCGGGCACCACGATCACCTTGCGCGGCGCTTTGCCCTCCAGGATGCGGACGATCTTGTCCGATCCCAGCGCCAGCGCCTCCAGCGTATCGCGCGCCGCGCCCTTCGGCACGGTGAGCGTGTCGCGCAGCTTGCCGTTGACCTGCACGGCGATCGTGACCTCGTCTTCCACCAGCAGCGCGGGGTCGACCTCGGGCCACGGGGCGTCGGCCACCAGGCCTTCGCCGCCGACGACCGGCCAGACATCTTCTGCCACGTGGGGGATCATCGGTGCGACGAGACGGACCAGAGTTTCCACCGCCCGATCGCGATCCGGCGAGGGCAGCGATTTCTCGATCACGGAAACGAACTCGTACAATTTGGCGACCGCTTTGTTGAACGAAAGGGCTTCGATATCCGCACCGACCCCGGAGATCATTCGGTTCCGCAGGCGCTCCAATTCCGGCGACCCTGCGCCGACATATTTGATGTCCGAGCTCGCTGGCGGAGCGGGATCGATCGTGGCTTGACGCCAGACACGCTGCACGAAGCGCCGCGCGCCCTCGATGCCGGCCTCGCTCCACGGGAGGTCGCGCTCAGGCGGGCTGTCGGACAACATGAACCAGCGCACCGCATCGGCGCCGTAGCGATCGACGATCGGAGCTGGATCTACCGTGTTCTTCTTGGATTTCGACATCTTTTCAATGCGACCGCGTTTTGGGCCATTCGAATATGTGGTGTTGGAGTCCGCCTGCCATGCAAGTTCTCCACTGTTCATGAGCAGGAACTCTTCGGGCGATAGCGGTCGTTGTCCCACGAACGTGGCAAGACCATGCTTTTCTATGGCGGCGCGCGGGCCAAGCTGAGAAAAGCTGTCATAATGTTCTGCGTAATCCTGCTGATCCGTCAGCGCGACGATTTCTTCATAGTAAGTCTCGTGCGTCACCATGCCTTGGGTGAATAGGCCGGTGAACGGCTCGGTGATGCCGAGGCGTCCGATATGCTGGAGCGCGCGCGTCCAGAAACGGGCGTACAGGAGGTGCAGGATCGCATGCTCCACCCCGCCGATATATTGCCCCACCGGCAGCCACTTCTCGGCCACCGCACGGTCGAACGGCCTGTCGTCCGGCTGGCTGGCGAAGCGGATGAAATACCAGGAGGAATCGACGAACGTGTCGAGCGTGTCGGTCTCGCGCCGCGCGGGGGCGTTGCAGTTCGGGCAGGGCACGTGCTTCCACGTCGGGTGGCGGTCCAGCGGGTTGCCGGGCACGTCGAAGCTGACGTCCTCGGGCAGGATCACCGGCAGCTGGTCGCGCGGCACCGCTTGAGGCCCGCAATCGTCGCAGTGGATGATCGGGATCGGCGTGCCCCAGTAACGCTGACGCGATACGCCCCAGTCGCGCAGGCGCCAGACGGTGGTGCCCTGGCCCCAGCCCTCGGCCTCGGCGCGGGCGATCACCGCCGCTTTCGCCGCCTCGACGCTCATTCCGTTGAGGAAGCGCGAGTTGACCAGGATGCCGGGGCCGCCGTCCGCCTCGTCGCGGATGGCCAAGTCCGCCGCGTCGGCCGAAGGCGCGACCACTCGGGCGACGGGGAGCATATATTTGCGCGCGAAATCCAGGTCGCGCTGGTCGTGCGCGGGGACGCCGAAGATCGCGCCGGTGCCATAGTCCATCAGCACGAAGTTCGCGACGAACAGCGGCAGGTGCCAGTCCGGATCGAACGGGTGGACGACCGACAGGCCGGTATCGAAGCCCTTCTTCTCCGCGGTTTCCACCTCGGCGGCGGCGGTGCCGGTGGCGCGGCATTCGGCGATGAAGTCCCCCAGGCCGGGCGTCGTCTCGGCCAGCGCGGCGGCGATCGGATGATCGGGCGCGATCGCGGCGAACGACGCGCCGAAGATCGTGTCCGGCCGCGTGGTGAAGACCTCCAGCCTGTCCGTCGATCCCTCGATCGCGAAGCGGAACTTCATGCCGCGGCTCTTGCCGATCCAGTTCTCCTGCATCGTGCGCACCTTGTCGGGCCAGCGATCGAGCGCGTTCAGCCCGTCCAGCAGCGCGTCGGCGAAGTCGGTGATGCGCAGGAACCATTGGCTGAGCTTGCGCCGTTCGACCGG
>CAXUMU010000053.1:0-13283 GCA_964252145.1 uncultured Sphingomonadaceae bacterium | reverse complement strand
CGGAGGCGCGCATCAACTAACTACACAACCGGACCAGTCATTGCGGGCAGTCCAGACCACGATTTCGTCCGGCGGGAAGGACTCATGGTCCACCCGATAGCGCGCGTCGCGTAGCAACCCGCCGAGCTGGACATGAATCTGCACGGGATCGATGCCGATATTCTTACCCGTCTTCCGGGTCGAACCCGCCCACGACCAGACGTCCCCGAACATCCGCTTGTGTAGTTCGAACACAAAGCCTTCAGTCAAAAGCTCGGCATCGCGACGGCGTTCGGTCCAGGCCACGGCCTCGTCGATATTGGCCTGCTCTGCTTCGTTGAGATCGGCGCGGGTCGTGATCCACGTCTGCAGCAGCCCCTCGCGCTCTTCGGCTTCGAGGGGCGTCGCATCGTCAGGCTGCGCGAACAGATCCGTCACGCTGATTCCCAGAGGTCCCGGTCGCGCAATGCCGTGTCGATATAGGTCTGGATTCGCTTCTCCAGATCGCGATCAACCTGCTGGTCTTCGAGCGCCATTGAATGGGAGACGCGTCGTAGTGCGCGCAGGGCAAGTTCGCGTGCTCGACGATCGACCATCTCAGTCAGACTAGTATTGGGCACCAGCGCATAAACCAGCACGCAATCCATCGCCTCGGCGGCGCGGCGCAGTGTATTGAGCTGGATTTTGCCGCTCGCCTCTGAGCGCTCGAGGCTCACCACAGCCTGAGCGGTCATGCCGAGACGGCGGCCGAGTTGCCCTCCGGTCATGCCGATTGCATCACGGATTGCTCGTACCCAGCCTTTAGGGGGCATAACAAACCTGTCCACCGGCTTGATTGCAGCCAATTTCATGTCGAGCCTCTCTCGAGCTCGAGTGCGAATCGCGGGTTTCATAGGCTACAAGTTTATTATCTTTATCAAAAAGTCAAGTTATAACTTGATTTTATCTCGAATAGAATCAAGGTGTGTCTTGTATAGCTTGCACGTCTCTTAAAGCCAAAGCTTTATGAAACTGCCCAACTCCGTGCTTGCGGAGTCAGAGCGCGGTCCTGCTGGCCTGCATCGGCGCCCGTGGCGATCGACGCCCAGTAGGAGCAACCGCTCCCGCGGCGCGCCCACCGACTCCGTCACTCTCGGTTGCGTAGGGGCCGGGCAGTCAGATCGCTTCACTGCGTCCGAAGAGGAAATGCCCTAAGCAGCGAGCGGCTGCTCGAGATTAGCCTCGTGGTCATCTCGAACGCTGCTGGCGCGGCCGTCGAGCAAATCCGCGATTTTTGCCGAAACCTTGTCGGCGGCTTCGCGCAAGCCCTCTTCGATGTGAATGTACCCTTGGGTCACGCCGCGCTTCCCATGCCCGAGGAGTGCCGCGATCGTGAGTTCGGAATAGCCCATGTCTCCGGCGACGCTGCTGAAGGTGTGGCGCAGCGTATGGGCGGTCACGCCCTCTATTCGGGCCGCGATGCAGAGGCGCTGCAGCACGTCGGACACCTGCTTGTAATGGCTGTCACCATAGTCGGAGGGAAACACGAACGGGCACCCGGCCAGCTCGGGCTGCGCTCCGAGCACCGCCAGCGCCGCCTTTCCCACCGGGCGATCCTGCGCGCCCGACTTCGTATCCGGGAAGTGGACGGCACTGCCTTCGGGGTCGATCCAGATGCGTTCGACCTCTTGGGCCTCGGACAACCGGAAGCCGCTGAGCGCGATTAGCCGCACGGCAGCGAGCCCCGTCGGATTCTCGTCGCGCGTGGCCGCGAGTTGCATCACGGCGCCGAGCTTGCCGAGTTCGATCGCGCTCAACCGCCGCGTTCGACGGCTGCTGGCCATTCGACGCGCACCCTTCGCGGGATTGCTGTCGATGATGCCCAGGCGGACCGCGTGCTCGCACATCGAATGCAGCGTCGAAATCACCCGCGAGGCCGCGCCGTTCCCGCCGGTCGTCTTACGGCCACGCCCCTTGCCCTTGTCGGCAGCGCTCTTTCCGGCCGCGATATCGGCCTGCATTGCTTCGATGTCGGCCGGCTTCAATCCGGTCACCTTACGGTGGCCGATCAGAGGGCGGATATGGCGATCGATCCGGCTGCGCTCCATCCGAACGGTCGACAGCTTGATGGGCAGGCGTCGGCGTCCGAGCAGGCGACCGGCTTCGGCCTCCTCAAGATACCAGTCGCATACGTCGCCGATGGTCGGCGCTGCGCGCTCCGCTTCTTTCACGTCAGCTGGATCGACGCCCCGCGTGACATCCGCGAGCATCCTGATCGCCTCTTTGCGGGCTTGGTCGACGCTGAAGACCGGAAATCGCGCATAGACACTACGGCGCAGCCGGCCGTCCGGGCTGCGATATTGGAGGACGTATGATTTTACGCCGCTGGAACCGACCCGCACGCCGAACCCCTTGAGTTCGCCGTCCCATAGAAAAGCCTGTCCCGCGCTGGGCACTTTTGAACTTTCGATCATGTGGGTGGTCAACTTGCCGGGCATCGCGCTCTACCTCCGAGAATGATATTACGTCTGTTGGAGCGCGGTGAAAAGTAATAAAGAGGTAAGAGCGCCGCTGGATAGCGCCGGATACACATGGGTAGGTGAAATTCGCCTTATCACTGTTATAATGCGATAATTGCAAGAGAATCGCATGATCGGCGAGAGACGGATCGAGGGGTTATTCTCGTTGGTAAGGCTGAGGTCGTGAGTTCAATCCTCACCGGCAGCACCAGCACCCCAACCCCCGATACGATCAGCTCTTGCCGCGCAGCGTGTTGAGCAGCGCGAGACCGACGACGCCGGCCAGCGCCGCGGTGGCGAACGGACGCGCCTTGGCGAAACCCTTCGCCTGATCGACGATCGGGCCGGGGTTCGCGATCGCATCGCGCGCCGCGCCGACGACCTTCTGCGCCTTGCCGGAGAGCTGATCGGCGAGGCCTTCGCCCTGCAGCGAGCGGTCGCCGGTCACGTCGCCGGCGGTCTCCTTGATCTTGCCACCAAGATCGCGACCGGTGCCGGAGAGGGAATCGCTGTTCATGAAAGCTCCTTTGATAAGACGTTACGCAACTAAACGGCCGCCGCGCGATTCGGTGCCGCGCACGCTGCAAATTGCTCGTCGCGCGCGGTGGGCACCTCGGCCTTGGGTCCGATGTCGGGTGCGGGCGATCAGTGGCCCGGGTGCGCCGGGGCGACGAGGTCGTGGCCGTGGCGGACGATATAGGCCTTGCGCCATTCCGCCTGGGTCGGGTGGCGGCGCGGGACGGCGGCATCGGCCGCCGCGTTTCCGGATACCGTCCGATCGCGGTGATGGCCGAACGGGAGCTCGATCGCGCTGCCCTTGCCGTCGCGCGGCGCGTTCGCCTGCGGCGTGCCGGTGGGGGAGGCCTGCGCCGCGGCCGCGGCGGCCAGCAACGCCAGCGCAGCGGCGATCCGCGCGCGCATCACGCCTTGCCCGGCACGAACCCCAGCGCCACGCCGTTCATGCAATAGCGCAGGCCGGTCGGCTTCGGCCCGTCGTCGAACACATGGCCCAGATGCCCGCCGCAGCGCGCGCAGTGCACCTCGGTGCGGGTGAAGCCCAGCGTGCTGTCGCTGGAGGTGGCGACCGCCTTGGGAAGCGGCTGCCAGAAGCTCGGCCAGCCGGTGCCGCTCTCGAACTTGGTCTTGCTCGAGAAATTGGGCAGCTGGCAGCCGGCGCAGGTGAAGGTCCCGGCGCGGTGCTCCTTCAGCAGCGGGCTCGTGAAAGGCATCTCGGTCGCCTCCTGGCGCAGCACCGCATAGGCGTCGGGCGACAGGCGTTTCTTCCATTCGGCATCGGGCAGGGTCAGCGGGAATTTGCCCTTGGGCGCGGCGGCGGCGAAGCCGGTCCAGCCGAGCAGCGCGATCGCGCTGACCGCGGCCACGCCGGTGCCGATGAACTGCCGCCGGTCGATTTCCATGATGCTTTTCCGTCCCGTACCTGATGACCGGACCTATATAGCCGATCGCGCGCCCCGTTTCACCGCCCGCCGCGCGAAAAAGCCGGTGCCGCCGCCCGACTTGAGCACGCTGACGCGAAAGCGCTTAGCGGCGAAGCGGATGATCAGCACCACCCAGCCCGCCTGCCACAGGATCGCGAGCAAATGCGGCCAGATCGCGGGCGCCTGCGCCGCGCGCGCCAGCATCGCGAAGGGCGAGCTCCACGGGAAGATCGTCGCCGCGATCGCGGTCGCCCCGCCCGGATTGCCGACCGCGGACGAGGCGAAGGTGAACACCACCAGCTGCCCCATCGTGACCGGCATCGACAGCGTCTGCACCTCGCGCACGCTGCTCGCCTGCGCGCCGATGCCCAGGAACACGCCGCCCAGCAGCAGGTAGCTGGCGGTGAAATAGAGGATGCCGAGCGCCAGGAACGCCGGCCAGCCGACCGCCGGCGGCGGCAATCCGCCCGCGCCGGGCGCGAACAGCAGGATCGATCCGGCCGCCATCGATCCCCACACCGCGATGCCGGTGAACGACATGCCCAGCATCGCGATCAATTTGCCCAGGAAGATCGCGTCCACCGGCACGGCTGCGGCCAGCACCTCGATCACCTTGTTCGATTTCTCCTCGATCAGGTTGGAAAGCAGCATGCCGGCCAGGATCGTCGTCAGCACCACCAGCACCAGCTGCCCGGCGCGCGCGGTGAGCATCCGCCCGGTGGAGGCGTTGCCGGCCGACTGCCCGGCCCGGTCCAGCGTCAAGGCCACCGGCGGGGGCGTGCCCCCGGCCTGGCCGAGCGCTGCATCCTGGCGCGCCTGATCCAGCATCAGCCCCAGATCGCCGCCGATCGAATCGAGCACGCCGGACGGGCCCGCCAGCCGCGGCGCCCGGATCGGATCGGCGAGCACCGCGACCACCTTGTTCGCCTCGTCGCGCAGCAGCGCGCTGGTCTGCGCGGCCGCTGGCCCGGCTACGGCGACGATGCGCAGCGCGGGCAGCGCGCCGCCGCCCATGCGGTTCTCCAGCCGGTCGCGCGCGCGCGTCAGCATCGCCGCCTCGGCCGGGGTCGCGATCACCGCGACCGTGGGGTGGGTGGCCTGCCCGTCCTGCTTGGCGTCGATCGCGCCGAAGACGAAGACGAAGATAATCGGGAACAGTGGCCCGATCAGGAACAGCAGGAAGGTCCGGCTCCAGACGCTCGCGACATAGTCGCGGCGCGCGATCACCAAGGCGGAGCGCAGCAGGTCGTTCATGCGCGCGGCTCCTCGGGCATGTCCATGTCGGCGGCGACCGCCGCACCGGCGATCGCGACGAACGCATCGTGCAGGCCCGGCCGCTCGATCGAGAGCGTCTCGATCCCCGCGCCGCCCTCGATCAGCGCCTTGAGCAGCGGCTCGACGCCGCTGTCCGGCAGCTCGAACTGCCACGTCGCCCCGTCGCGCACCGTATCCGCCGGCAGCGCCGCGCGCCACGGCCCGTCGGGAACGCGCGTGGCGAGGCGGACGCGGGGGCGGAGGCGGCTGCGCGCCTCCTCCACCCCGCCCTCGAAGCGGACGCGGCCGGCGGCGATGATCGCGATCCGCTCGCACAGCCGCTCGGCATGCGCGATCACGTGGGTGGAGAAGAGGATCGTCACGCCCTCGGCCGCCTTGGCGCGGATCAAACCCTCCAGCCGGCCCTGGTTGAGCGCGTCGAGGCCGGAGAAGGGCTCGTCCAGCACGATCAGCCGCGGCGAATGGACCAAAGTGCCCAGCAGCTGCACCGTCTGCGCCATGCCCTTGGAGAGCGTGCGGATGGTGCGGCCGGCGACCGCGCCCAGGCCGTGCGCCTCCAGCAGCTCGGTCGCGCGAATGCGCCCCTGCTTCAGCGGCAGCCCGCGCAGCGCACCCATGAACGCGATCGCCTCGCGCGCCGCCATCGAGGGATAGAGGCCGCGCTCCTCCGGCAGGTAGCCCACGAGTTTGGCGGCTTTCAGCGGGCTCGGGTTGCCCAGCAGCGTGCGGTGGCCGGCATCGGGGTCGATGATGCCCAGCAGCATGCGCAGCGTGGTCGTCTTGCCCGCGCCGTTCGGGCCGAGCACGCCGTAGATCGACCCGGCGGGCACGGCGAGATCGATCCCGTCCACCGCGCGGGTCGCGCCGAAATCCTTGACCAGGCCGTGCGCACGGATCGCGTAATCGGACACTCCGGCAAACTCCGTGGCAAAGCTTTCGCGCATCGCGGCCCTATCCTACCTACGCTTCGTGGCAACCGCATCGCACGACAGTCTCAACAACGGCTTTACGGCGCGGCTGGAGGCCGAGGCGCGCGCGCTGGGCTTCGTCGCGTTCGGCATCGCCCGCGCCGACGCCGCGCCCGAGACGGCGGCGCGGCTGAACGCATGGCTGGCGAGCGGCGCGCATGGCGACATGCTGTGGATGGAGGAGCGCAGCCGGCAGCGCGGCAGCCCTGCCGCACTATGGCCCGAGGTCAAATCGGTGGTGATGCTGGGGATGAGCTACGCGCCGGCCGAGAACCCGCTGCGGCTGGCGGGCGAGCGCGGCATCGGCCGCATCTCGGTCTATGCGCAGGGGCAGGACTATCACGATGTCGTCAAGAAGGCGCTGAAGGCGCTCGCCCGCTGGATCGTGGCCGAGGCGGGCGCGGACGTGAAGGTGTTCGTCGATACCGCGCCGGTGATGGAAAAGCCGCTCGCCGCCGCCGCGGGGCTGGGCTGGCAGGGCAAGCATTCGAACCTCGTTTCCACCGAGCATGGCAGCTGGCTGCTGCTGGGCGCGATCATGACGACGCTGGAGCTGGCCGGCGACGCGCCGCACGCGGTGCGCTGCGGATCGTGCGACGCCTGCCTCGCCGCCTGCCCCACCGATGCGTTCACCGCGCCGTTCCAAATCGATGCGCGGCGCTGCATCTCGTACCTGACGATCGAGCATAAGGGGCCGATCCCGGCGGAGTTCCGGGCCGCGATCGGCAACCGTATCTACGGCTGCGACGATTGCCTGGCGGTGTGCCCGTGGAACAAGTTCGCTGCGACCGCTCATGCCAACCGCGCCTTTGCGGCGCGCGCCGAGCTCGCCGCGCCCGAGCTGTCCGATGTGCTGGCGCTGGACGACGCCGCCTTCCGCCAGGTGTTCGCCGGCTCGCCGATCAAGCGCATCGGCCGCGACCGGATGGTCCGCAACGCGCTGATCGCGGCCGGGAATGGCGCGGATGCCCGGCTGGTGGGCAGGGTGCGCGCGCTGCTGGACGATCCCTCGTCCATCGTGCGCGGCGCGGCGGTGTGGGCGCTGGCGCGGCTGGACGCGGCGGGCTTCGCAACGGAGCGATGCACGCGGCTCGCACACGAAACGGACGAAAGCGTCCGCGACGAATGGACCACCAGATCCTCCCCTGCCTTCGCAGGGGAGGATCTTTAGCGCGCCTCTTTCCGCCGGCTGAGTGCGGCGATGCACGAGGCGCGGTCGAAATCGCCGCCCGAGGGAAGCCGCGCGTCGATCCACGTCACCACCGGCTCGCGCCCCGGCGGCTTCGCGTAGAGATACGCGTCCAGCACGCACACCGGCCCGGCGAACTGCAGCTTGCGCGCGCCCTGGTCGCGCACGTCCTGGTCAGGCTCGCCGAACAATTCCTCCAGCGCGCGCGCGTCGTGGCCCATCACCCGGTCCAGCCCGGCGGCGGTGGCAGGCGGCGGTATCGCGGGCGCGGGGCGGGGGGCCTGCTGCACCGGCATCGGCGCGACGCAGGCGGAGAGCGCTAGGGCGACCGTGATCGGTCCGATGGTGCGGCGAGGAAAGGCGATCGGCTGCATGGCCGGCGCGCTTAGCGGCAATCGCCGTCCAAGCGAAGCCCGTCCGCCGTTGCGTCCGGCCAAGCGGTTGGATAGGCGCCGTGGGATACTTGCCAGGAGATCCATGTGCCCGAACCGACCCTCGACATCATCGCTATCGGCAACGCCATCGTCGACGTGATCGCGCGCGCCGACGATGCCTTCATCGCGGCCGAGGGCGTCGACAAGGGATCGATGCGGTTGATCGACACCGAGACCGCCGAGGGTCTCTACGGCCGCATGGCGGCGGGGATCGAGGCGAGCGGCGGATCGGCCGCCAACACCGTCGCCGGCATCGCCGCGCTGGGCGGCAAATGCGGCTTCATCGGCCAGGTCGCCGACGATCAGCTGGGCGAGGTGTTCACGCACGACATCCGCTCACTGGGCGTCCAGTTCGATACGCCCAAGCGCACGCCGGAGCCGCCGACCGCGCGCTGCCTGATCCTGGTCACGCCCGATGCGCAGCGGACGATGAACACCTTCCTCGGCGCCTCGCAGTTCCTGCCCGCGGCCGCGCTGGACCGCGCGCTGATCGCGTCCGCCGCGATCCTGTATCTGGAGGGCTATCTGTGGGATCCGGAGGAGCCGCGCGCGGCGATGCGCGCCGCGATCGGCTATTCCCGCGATGCCGGCCGCAAGGTCGCCTTCACGCTGTCCGACGCCTTTTGCATCTCGCGCCACCGCGCGGACTTCCTGGCGCTGATCGACGACGGCCTGCTCGACATCCTGTTCGCCAACGAGACCGAGATCCTGTCGTTGAACGAGACCGACGATTTCGAGGCGGCGGTCGCCAGGACCGCGGCGAAGGTGCCGCTGCTGGTGGTGACGCGCAGCGAGCATGGCGCGATCGCGGTGCAGGGCGCCGAGCGGTTCAGCGTACCGGCCGAGCCGATCCAGCGGATCGTGGATACCACGGGCGCCGGCGACCTGTTCGCCGCGGGCTTCCTGGCGGGGCAGGCGCAGGGCCGGTCGGTGACGGAATCGCTCACGATGGGCGCGGTCACCGCCGCCGAGGTGATCCAGCATTACGGCGCCCGGCCCGAGGCGGACCTGAAGGCGCTGGTGGCGGCGCGGCTGGGCTGATCGCGCAGGAACGGGGCATTCTGCCGGCGATCTGGGCGGGAGCCTGCTTGAACGCGCGTCGGCGGGGGGTTAAGCCCGCAGCTCCGGGCAGGGGAAACGGAAGGGAATGGATCATGGATAGGCTTATGGCCGCGTCTGGCGCGTTCAAACCTTGGGGGAGTCCGGGCTGAGCCGTGAACGCCCCGCCTTCTGGTGGAGACTTCAAGACCGACGACCCGGTGGATGACCTGAGCGGTAGTACGATGGGCGCTGGGGCGGTGCTTGGGCGTCGGCGCTTGATGATCCTCGCCATGTTGTTCGTTGCCGCGCTCGCGCTCGTCTGGGTGATCACGTCATTTTCCCGGGTTCCAGGGATGACGGCGCTCGGCGGAATCCTGGCGATCGTACTGCCGGTGGCGGGCGTTGTCGCCGAGCGGCGGGTGCGGCGGACGGCGAAATGCGCAAAGCGGCATTCTCTTGATCCGGTCTAACACGGCCGCTTTCGCCTGCTTCTATCTGGTCGCCTTCGGACTCATCGGGGGGGCTTCCGGCGCGCACCCGATCTGTTCGGCCCTGTTCGCACTTGCAACGGCGGGTTTCTGGTTTGCGTCGGCGTCCGGCCCGATCGTCGGGTGGAATGTGGACAATTGGTCGGCAGCCGTGCTGAACGCCGTCGCAGCCTGCTTCACGGGTAGCAGCGTGCTCCTGTCGCAATCCCGCGGTTGGCTGGGAGCGATCACGGACGGTCTATTGCCGGGCTGACGTACCGCCCGAGCCGGCCCGGTCAGGCCGGCTTCACCGCGGTCATGTCGGGGTCGCCGTCGGCATCCACCACGCCGCGGCCGAGATAGCTGCGCTTGTAGCTGTAGCCGTAATAGATCAGCAGCCCGATCGCGCCCCAGATCGGCAGCACCAGGATCGCGGTGAGCGGCAGCGACAGATAGAGCCCGATGCAGCCGACGATCGCCAGCGGCGCGATCACATATACGCCAGGCGTCCGGAATGGGCGCTTGCGGTTCGGATCGGTCTTGCGCAGCACCATCACCGCCAGCGCGACCATGAAGAAGGCGAACAAAGTGCCCGAGTTGGAATAGTCGGCCAGCTTGCCGACCGGCAGGAATGCCGCCGCCGCGGTCGCGGCGATGCCGGTCACGATCGTCACGACGTGCGGCGTGCGGTAGCGCGGATGGACCGAGGCGAGCCTGGCCGGCAGCAGCCCGTCGCGCGCCATCGTGAAGAATACGCGCGTCTGGCCGAACATCATCATCAGCACCACCGACGGCAGCGCCAGTACGGCGGCGAGGCCGACGAGCCGGCCGATCACCGGCCAGCCGATCGTATCGAGCACGTGGACCAGCGCCTCGCGCGAGCAGACCAGCGGCTCGAGCGCGCCGCCCGCCACGATCGAGGCGCAGCGCCCGGCCATCTCCGCCGATCCCGGCGCCAGCGGCACGCCCGCCGCCATTTCCGGCTGCGCGCCGATCGCGCCGATCGCGCCCGATGCCACCAGCAGATAGAAGAGCGTGCAGATGAACAGGCTGCCGATCAGCCCGATCGGCACGTTGCGCTGCGGGTTCTTGGTCTCCTCCGCCGCGGTGGAGACCGCATCGAAGCCGACATAGGCGAAGAAGATCGAGGCCGCGGCGCCGAAGATGCCGGCCCCGCCGGTGGGCGCGAACGGCTCGAAATTGGTCGCTTTGGCGACGGGGATGGTGAGCGCGCAGAAGACGGTGAGCGCGAGGATCTTGATCGCGACGAGCACCGCGTTGACGCGCGCGCTCTCGGTCGTGCCGATGATCAGCAGCCAGGTGACCAGCACCGAGACGACGATCGCCGGCACGTTGATCCACCCGCCTGCGACCAAAGCCGCCTGCAGGTCGGGCGACGCCTCCGCCCCGAACGCCAGCTGGATCTTGGCCATCAGTGCATCGGCATTACTCAGCGCGGTCGGGAAGTTTATGCCGAGCCCGCGCAGCAGCCCCACCGCGTGGTTCGACCAGCCGACCGCCACCGCGCTGGCGCCGACCGCATATTCCAGGATCAGCGCCCAGCCGACCATCCACGCCATCAGTTCGCCGATCACGGCATAGGTGTAGGTGTAGGCCGAGCCCGACACCGGCACCATCGAGGCGAGTTCCGAATAGCAGAGCGCCGCGACCGCGCAGACGAACCCCGCGACGACGAAGCTCAGCAGCATCCCCGGCCCGGCCTTCTGCGCCGCCTCGGAGGTCAGCACGAAGATGCCGGTGCCGATCACCGCGCCGATACCGAGCATGGTGAGCTGGAACGCGCCGAGCGACCGGTGCAGCGAATTCTTCTCCGCGGTCGCGAGGATCGCGTCGAGCGGTTTGACCCGGTGGAACATCATGGGAAGGCCCCGCTCTGGGACGGGGCGGCGCCGCCGTCCGGACTGACTGACAAGCGAGGGAGACTAACCGCTTTACTGCGCTGCGCAATAGCCGTGCCGCCGCGGCCGGCCTCAGCCCGCGAGCAGCGGCCCCAGCTTGCAGCCGGCGAAGATGTGGACATGGAGGTGCGGCACCTCCTGGTGCGAATCCAGCCCGCTATTGGCGAGCAGGCGGTAGCCCGGCGCGACCAGCCCCGCCGCGCGTGCGACATGACCCACGGCGCGGACGAACCCGGCTATCTCGGCATCCGATGCGCGCGCGGAGAAATCGTCCCACGCGACATAGGCGCCCTTGGGGATCACCAGGATGTGCGTCGGCGCCTGCGGGGCGATGTCGTGGAACGCGAGCGCATAAGCGTCCTCATACACCGTCTTCGCCGGGATCTCGCCGCGCAGGATGCGGGCGAAGATATTGCTGTCGTCATAGGGCAGGGTGGCGTCGACCGGCATCTGGCTAGTCCTTCAGCATTTCGATCGCATCCCGGATTCGTGGCCGCAGCACGGCTACGAAGTCTCGCATGCGATCCCGCAGCCAATCTATCGCCTGGCTGCGCTCGCGAGCGCCGCTATAAGGGTTCAGAAGGAGGAAATCCTCGATCACAAACCGTCCGGGGCCCAACTCACGCAGCTTGGCGGTGCCGCCCAGTTGCGCGGCGATGATGTCCCATTCCCCAACGATCTGTCGGATCGCGGCCTCGCCGGGCGTGCCACGGTTGGAAGTCAGCCAGAGGCCGATCCGGGTAGCAGTCACCGATATACTGATCCAGCAGCTGCTCGCGGGCGCCGGCATGTACAGCGAAAGATAGCCCCGCGGCGTGGTACGCGGCACCGGCTGTTCCGGATCCAGCGCCAGCGGCCCGCTGATCAGTTCCTGAAGGAATGCCACCCGCGCGAGCGTGGCGTCATCGGGCGCTTCGTCCACCGCATGCTCTGCTTCAGAGCTGTCCTGCACGGCATAGCCTTCCGGCACCGCCACGACCTCACGACTGATCGTTACGGTTCGCGCAAGCACGCGGGGAACAACCAGGCGCTGACCGTCGGGGCTGGCGTAGATCGGGAGCTCGATCAGCCCCAACGAGAAGTGCAGACCGGCATGCACCTGCAAATATTCGGCAATCGCCTCGACCCCTTCCCGGATCCCATCGCCGACGATCAGCAGCAGAAAGCGGCCGCGACGAAGATTGAGGGTGAGCGCATCGTTGAAGCCGATCTCGTCGATATCGTGGCCGGCGGCGCGAACCAGATCGAGCAGAGGGTTACCGTCCCGCTTGAGGCGACGGGCGACTTCACGCTGGAGATCGGACGACGACCAGCGCGTCAGTTCCTTGGCATAGTCGAGAATCTGCCCGACGACCTCCCGTCGTCCCTCCGGATTCCGCCAGAGCTTGCATTCCACCAGCACCGGTAGGCCGCCGGGCGTCACCATGAAGTTGTCGATCGGGCCCGCTGGGGTGTTGAGCTCCGTGCAGATGGGAATCGGATCGACGAAGATCGGGTCGATTTCCGCGATCGGCAAGCAGGATGGATAGGATTGGACGAGTGATTGGATTCTCGCCTCGGTGATTCCCGAAGCAGCCGAGTAATCAATCGGCGTCAGAGCAACCGCGGGCCCACCACCATCTGGTAGCAGCAGGGGCGTAACGTGTTGGCGGTTCATGTTCGCGCCGCCTTCTCGGCGATGCCCGACATTCCCTCGCGCCGGCGCAGTTCCGCCATCACGTCGGCGAGCGGCACGTCGCAGGCGGCGAGCAAGACGGTCAGGTGGAACAGCAGGTCGGCGGCCTCGCCCACCACGGCATGAGGGTCGCCGGAGAGCGCGGCGATCACCGTCTCCACCGCCTCCTCGCCCAGCTTCTGCGCGATCTTGGGCGTGCCGGCGGCGAACAGCTTGGCGACATAGGAAGCGGACGGATCGCCGCCTCGCCGGCTGCGGACGGTCGCTTCGAGGTCGGCCAGCGTGTCGCTCATCCGCCGCGTTAAGCCCGCGCGGGGCGGCAGCGTCAACCGGGGGCGGGTCAGTCGCGGCGCGAGCGGCTGCCGCGGCGGCCCAGCAGCAGCCCGATCACGCCGGCGG
>CAXUMU010000052.1:7764-13328 GCA_964252145.1 uncultured Sphingomonadaceae bacterium | reverse complement strand
TGCAGTTGCCGGCGGCGAGCGCGGGGGCGAGCTTCCACACCGCCATCAGGATCGGAAAATTCCACGGGATGATCTGGCCGACCACGCCCAGCGGCTCGTGGAAATGATAGGCGACGGTATCGTGGTCGATCTGCGAGATGCCGCCTTCCTGCGCGCGGATGCAGCCGGCGAAGTAGCGGAAATGGTCGATCGCCAGCGGCATGTCGGCGGCGGTCGTCTCGCGGATCGGCTTGCCGTTGTCGATCGTCTCGACCAATGCGAGCAGGCTGAGCTTCTCCTCCATCCGGTCGGCGATCTTGTTGAGGATCACCGCGCGCTCGGCCGGCGAGGTGCGGCCCCAGGCGTCCTTCGCCTTGTGCGCCGCGTCCAGCGCGAGCTCGATATCCTCGGCAGTGCCGCGCGCGACCGAGCAGACCGTCTTGCCGGTGACCGGCGAGGGATTGTCGAAATACTGCCCGCGCACGGGCGCGACCCACTCGCCGCCGATATAATTGTCGTACTTGGACCGGATGGCGACGTCGCCCTTCAGTCCGTCCAGCGCCTGCTGCAGCAGCATCCCGACTCTCCTCAAGCGTCCGCGCCGCTTTGACGGGCGCGGGATTGGCTGCGCCGTTATGCCATGGCTGGGCCCGAACGGCCATCGCGCCGATCGATAATCGCCCTTGGAACTACGTTCCCGCGGCGAGCCAGGCGCCGTGGATGCCGGGCGGGATGCGATGCGGGATGCGCACGGTCGCGACGGGCGGCTGCGCGATGTCGTGCGCGGGGATGATCTCGAGCGCGGTGGAGGCGCCGTCCGCTTCGATCACGAAGCCCAGCAGCCAGCCGTCATCTTCCGCGGCGTCCGGTGCGCGCGGCACGAACACGAACTCGCCGGCGATCCGGCCCGGCCCGAAATCGTGCAGCTGCCGCCTGCCGCGCTGGAGATCGTGCTTGAGGAGCGGCGCCTCGCCGACGAGCGTCTCGGTCACCCGGTCGGGCAGGCCGAGCGCGTAGGCGTAGCGATGGGGCAGGCCGGTGCGGCGGGCGTCGATCACCGGCAGCTCCTGCGGCGCGGGATCGAGCGTCCGGCGCTCGACCCGGCCCGCAGCCGGATCGATCGTCCAGCGCTCCAGCCCGCGCGGCATCTCGTCGGGCCCGAGATTGTCGTCGGCGAACATGCGGTCGTAGGCGATCACGTCGAGCACGACGCGGCCATCGGGCAGGTCATAGGCGTTGGCGTGGTGGAACACGAAGCACGGGTCGATCGGCACCCAGCGGATCGCATCGGCGTCGCCGTCGCGCGGCAGCAGCCCGATCCGGGCGGGATGCCGGTCGTTCCAGCGATACGGGAAGCCGTGCCCGGCCAGCACGACGCGGATCGCGAGCGTCAGCGGCAGATCCAGGATCACGACGTAGCGCTCGGTAAGCGCGCAATCGTGGATCAGCGGCCCATGCTCGACCGGGATAATCACCGTCCGCCGCACGCGGCCTTCCGTATCGACGACATTGTAGCGGACGCGCTTGGGATCGGTCGCTTCGTAGCAGAGCGCGTGGAGTTCGCCGGTCGCCGGATCGCGGCGCGGATGGGCGGTGAACGATCCCGGCAGCGTGCCGCCGAAATCGTCGTAGCGCTGGCCGCCCAGCTCGTCGTCGAAGCGCACCGGCGTGCTGCCCGCCTCGACCAGCGCCCAGCCCGCCCCGGCATGACCGAGCACGCTGGTGTTGACCGTGTCGAACACGTGGCGCGGCCCCGGCGCCGGCGGCAGCCCGCGCGCTTTCGCCACGGCCTCCGAACGGATCCAGCGGTTGCGATACCAGAGCGCGCGGCCGCCCCGGATGCGCACGCCGTGCAGCATGCCGTCGCCGGTGAAGAAGTGGTAGGTGCGCGGGTCCGGCGCGGCGGGATTGGGGCCGATCCGCACGTAGCGGCCATCAAGCTCCGGCGGGATGGTGCCCTCCACCGCGAGGTCGGCGAGCGTCAGCTCCTCGGTCATCGGCGTATGGACGCCGGTCAGCAGCGGATGCGGCGCATCGCGCGGCGGCAGGCGCCAGCGGTTGAACGCCGCCACGCCCGAGACGATCGGCGACGAGACCGCGGTCACCGCGCGCTCGATCGCGTCCGCCAGCGGCCGCGCCGGCGGGGAAGGTCTGGCCGGCGTCACTTGGTCGATCCCGCCATCTGGCCGTCCCTTTCGCGCACATGCCGTCCATGCCGGTAAAATCAGGTGCGCGATAGCGGCGTGCCAGCTGATAAGCGTGGCGGCATGATCGATCCACGCGCGCTCCGCACCTTTCTCGCCATCTGCCGCGAGAACTCGATCAGCGGCGCGGCGCGCGCGCTGAACATCTCGCAGCCTTCGGTGTCCGTCGCGGTGGCGCAGCTGGAGGCGGCGCTCGGCGGCATGCTGTTCGATCGCGGGCGGCGCGGCATCACGCTCACCCCCGCCGGGATCGCGCTGCGCGCGCGCGCCGAGGCGATGGAGGTGCTGCTCGCGCAGGCCGAGGCGGACGTGGCACACGCCCGCGAGACGGTGGCGGGGCCGCTGCGCGTGGGCGGCACGCCCGGCGCGCTGGTCAGCCTGCTGCCGCAGGCGGTGAAACGCATCGAGGAACGCGCCGGACGGTTCGCGCTCCACGTGATCGAACGCCCCGACAGCGACCTGATCGACCTGCTGCAGACGGGCGAGATCGAACTGGCGCTGGTGAGCACCGGCATCGAGGAACCGCCCGCGGGCGTCGCCGAAGTCACGCTGGCGCGCGAGCCGTTCGACCTGCTCGTGGGGCGCGAGAATGACGGGCTGCCCGCCGAAATGTCGCTGCGCGAGACGAGCGCGATGCGCTGGGTTCTGCCCGAGGCGCGCGGCGCGTTCCGCCGGCAGATCGACGCGCTGTTCATCGCCGCCGAGGCGACCACCCCGCGCGACGTGATCCGCTGCGATTCGCTGCTCACCACCAAGGCGATCGTCCGGGGCAGCCGCCGCGTCACGATCCTGCCCCGGCGGGTCGCGGCGGCGGAGCTGTCGATCGGCGTGCTGCGCGCGATCCGCATCGCCGATGCCGGCATCCACCGCAGCGTGGGTGTGCGCCATCTGGCCGGCCGCAGCCTGTCGCCGCTGGCGCAGATGCTGCTCGATGCGATGTTAATATAGCTCCATCCTATGGGGTCGCAAAAAACCATTATTTTACTTTAGGGCTGCCGATCGGCCATGTGCGGCTGGCCGGCGTCGACCGGTGCAGAGAGGATCGGGCGATGCAGCATGTCATCCGCAACGTGGCGGTGTTCGACGGGACCGGCGCGCCGCGCTTCCCCGCCACCGTCGTCGTCGCCGGCGATCGCATCGCCGCGATCGTGCCCGCCGGCGAGGACGTGGCGATCGCACCGACGGATGTCGTCATCGACGGCAGCGGCCATACGCTGATGCCGGGCCTGGTCGAGGCGCACGCGCATCTGTCGTGGCCCTCCTCGACCGAGCAGATGTACCACGCCTTCATGCTCCCGCCCGACGAGATGCGCGTCGCCACCTGGCGCAACGCGCGCGTGCTGCTGGATCACGGCTTCACCAGTGCCTTCTCCGCCGGCGCGCTGGGCGACACGCTGGAGGTGGAACTGCGCGACGAGATCGCCGCCGGTCGCACGCCCGGCCCGCGCCTGCGCGCCTCCACGATCGAGCGCAGCCCCGAGGGGGCCGAGGGGATCGAGACCGGCAAGAAGGTATCGATGGAGGGCCGCGGGCCCGAGGCGATGCGGGCTTTCGTCCGCCGCTGCGCCGGCTGGGGGATCGATAACGTCAAGCTCGTGATCTCGGGCGAGGACGCTCTGCTGCCTGGCAGCTCGCAGCATATCCTGTACGACGAAGACGAGGTCGCCGCCGCGTGCGACGAGGCGCACCGGCTGGGCATGGTCGTCGGCGCGCACACGCAGGCGGCCGAGGCGGTCAAGATCGCGCTGCGCAGCGGCGTCGACGTGCTCTATCACTGCAGCTATGCCGACGACGAGGCGCTCGACATGCTGGAAGCCCAGCGCGACCGCATCTTCATGGCGCCCGCGATCGGCGTGATCGTCGGCACGCTGGAGGCGACGCCGCCGCCGCACATCGACATGCGCTCGATGAAGGAGATGGCCAAGCCGGTGATCGCCAACACCAAGCGGCTGGTGCCCGAGCTGCACCGGCGCGGCGTGCGCGTGCTGCCGGGCGGCGACTACGGCTTCCCGTTCAATCCCAACGGCCGCAACGCGCGCGACCTGCAGCATTTCGTCGACCTGTACGGCTACACCCCGACCGAGGCGCTGGTCGCCGCGACGAAGCTGGGCGGCGAGATCATGGGGTTGGGCTACGAACTCGGGCTGGTGAAGCCGGGCTATCTCGCCGACCTGCTGCTGGTGGAGGGCGATCCGACCGAGGACGTGTCGGTCCTGCAGGACAAGAATCGCTTGGCCATGATCATGCAGGGCGGGCGTCTCCACAAGGCGCCGCTGGCCGCGCGCGCCGCCGCCTGAGCCGGATGTACGACGTCGCGATCATCGGCTGCGGCCCCGTGGGCGCGCTCGCTGCCAACCTGCTCGGCCGTGCCGGCCTGTCGGTGCTGGTGGTCGAGCGCGAGGCGGCGCTCTTCCCGCTGCCGCGCGCGGTGCATCTGGATCACGAGATGATGCGGCTGTTCCAGTCGGCCGGCGTGATTGATCGCGTCCGCGCCGACATGCGCGATACCGAGGGGCACCTCCACATCGGCGCCGATCACGGCGTGATCCGCTACATGGGCACGGTCGGCAAGCCGCGCCCGTTCGGCTGGTCGAACGACTATTTCTTCTACCAGCCCGAGCTGGAGGCGCACCTGCGCGAAGGCTTCGCCGCGCTGCCGAGCGTCGAGCTGCGGCTCGGCACGGAGTTTCGGGGGCTTCATCAGGACGCCGATCGCGTCACGCTCGATCTGGGTACGGAGCAGGTGCAGGCGCGCTGGGTGATCGCCTGCGACGGCGCGCGCTCGGCGGTGCGCAAGGCGATCGGGGTGATGCTCTGGGATCTGGACTTCGAGGAGCCGTGGCTCGTCGTCGATGCCGAGGTGGAAGGCGACGTCCGTTTTCCCGATCTGACCGGCGTGCCCGATGCCGCCGATCTCCAGCAGCTATCGGTGATGCTGTGCGATCCCGTGCGCCCGGCGACGATCGTGCCCGGCCGCGGCAATCACCGCCGGTGGGAATTCATGCTCCTCCCCGGCGAGGACGACGCGGCGATGATGCGGCCCGACACGGTCGCCGAGCTGGTCGCGCCGTATCTGGACGGTGTGCCGCACGAGATAGTGCGCGCGGCGACCTACCGCTTCCACGGGCTGATCGCGGAGCGCTGGCAGGTCGGGCGCGTGTTCCTGGCCGGCGACGCCGCGCACCAGACGCCGCCCTTTTTCGGGCAGGGCATGTGCCACGGCCTGCGCGACGTGGCGAACCTCGCCTGGAAGATGGCGATGGTCGCCGCCGGCGACGCGCCCGCCGCGCTGCTCGACAGCTACCAGCCCGAGCGCGACCCCCACGTCCGCGCCGTCATCACGGCGGCGGTCGAGGCAGGCCGCTACATCTGCATGCTCGA
>CAXUMU010000052.1:0-7754 GCA_964252145.1 uncultured Sphingomonadaceae bacterium | reverse complement strand
GACGAAGGCGTACTCGACACCTACCAGAGCGAGCGGGACGACCACGTCCGCGCGGTGATCACCAAGGGCATCGAGCTCGGCCGCGTCCAGACGATGCGCGATCCCGCCGCCGCCGCCGCGCGCGACGCCGAGATGCGAGGCCGCGCCGACCACGGCACCGCCGCCGACCTCATCCCGCCGATCGCCGAGGGCGTGGTCGCCGCAGGCACGCCCGGCGCGGGCGAGCGCTTCATCCAGCCGTTCGTCGGCGCGGGCGATGCGCGCGTCCTGCTCGACGCCGCGACCGGCGACGGCTGGCGGCTGTTCCTGCGCGACGGCGGCACCGGCTATCCGGCCTGCCCGGACGGTCCCGCGCTCGCCGTGATCGATGCGTCCGCGCTGGACGATCGCGGCGCCGTCGCCGCCTGGCTCGACGCGCGTCACGCCCGCGCGGCGCTGATCCGGCCGGATTTCTACGTGTTCGGCACCGGCGACGACGCGCAGGCGCTGGTCGATCGCTGGTCGGCCGTGCTGGGCCACGCCCCCGCCGCACGGGAGCGGGCCGCGTGATCCCCGCCGCCGTCCTCAACGGAGCAACGCCATGAAGCTGCGCAGCATCGAATTGGTGGTGCCGGGCGCCGGCACCGCCGCCGCCTTCCTCACCGATGTCTGGGGCATGGCGCCGGCCGAGACGCGTGGGGCGACGCATTATCTGCGCGGCTCCGGCACGCATCCCTATCTGGTGGCGCTGGAGGAAGGGGCGGAACGCTCGGTCCGCTCCACCACGTTCGTGTGCAGCGAACAGGAGCTCGCGGTATTGCAACAGCGCGTCGCCACAAGCGATCTGCCCGCGACGCCGGTCGTCTCGAACGATCCGGGCGGCGGCCACGGGCTGATCGTCGAACTGCCGGAGGGCGAGCTGTTCCGCTTTCTCGCCGGAGCCTGGGAGGCCACGCCGCTCGAAGGCCGCGACCTGCCGGTGCAGCTGACCCACGTCGTGCTCAACTCGGCCGACGCCGAGGCGACCGCCGACGTCGCCGAGCGCGTGCTGGGCTTCCGCGTCTCGGACCGGACCAAGGGCATGGTGTTCGTCCGCTGCAACGATTCGCACCACAGCACCGCCTTCGCCCGCGCCGGCTTCCCCTCGCTCAACCACATCGCGTTCGAGATGGCGGACATGGACGCGGTGTTCCGCGGCATCGGCCGCCTGCGCGATCGCAAGCTCGCGCCGGCATGGGGGCCGGGCCGCCACGGCCCGGGCGCGAACGTGTTCGCTTATTTCATCGCCCCGTTCGGGGCGGTGGTCGAGTTCTCCACCGCGGTCGAGAAGGTCGCCGACGACTACAAGGTCGGCGCGCCCGACGACTGGACCTGGCCGGACAACCGGATCGACCAGTGGGGCCTGTCCGACAAGGATAACGACGCGCTCCGCGAAGCCGAGCGCCGCTTCCGCTTCCACCGCGACTGGGCGCCGCAGACGCTGCCCGCCAGCGCCGATTCCTGAGGCCCCTGCCCATGCGCTACGTCAGCTTCCGCCGCCCCGATGGCACCCCCAGCTTCGGCCGGATCGAGGATGACCGGATCGTCGATCTGGGCGCGGCGCCGGGCGCGCCGGCCGATCTCCGATCGGCGCTCGCCGCTGGCACGCTCGGCGCGCTGTCCGGCACCGACGGCATGGCGTTCGCCGATGCGGTGCTGCTGCCGGCGGTCCCCAATCCGGGCAAGATCCTGTGCGTCGGCCACAATTACGAGACGCACCGCCTCGAGACCGGCCGCGCCAAGGCCGATCACCCGTCCATCTTCACGCGCTTCGCCGACACGCTGGTGGCGCACGGCCAGCCGATCGTGCGGCCGGCGGTTTCCACCAGCCTGGACTATGAGGCGGAGCTGGCGGTGGTGATCGGCAAAAGCGGGCGCGCCATCGCCGCGGCCGACGCGCTGGATCACGTCGCCGGCTATGCCTGCTTCAACGACGCCTCGGTGCGCGACTGGCAGTGGCACACCAGCCAGTTCGCGCCGGGCAAGAATTTTCCTTTCACCGGCGGCTTCGGCCCGTGGCTGGTGACGCCGGACGAGGCGGGCGACCTGTCGCAGGTGCGCGTCGTCGCTCGGCTGAACGGCGTCGTGATGCAGGACCAGCCAGTCGGCGACATGATCTTTCCGGTCGCCGCGATCATCGCGTACATCTCCGCCTTCACCCCGCTCTCGCCCGGCGACGTGATCGCCACGGGCACGCCCGGCGGGGTCGGCGCCAAGCGGCAGCCGCCGGTGTGGATGGCGCCTGGCGACCGGATCGAGATCGACATCGGGCCGGTCGGCACGCTCACCAACCGCATCATCGACGAAGAATAGACCAATTCCGAGGGAGGATATCATGAAGAGCATTTCCACCGCGCTCGGCGCCGTCAGCCTGCTGGCGGTCGCCGCTCCCGCCGCCGCGCAGAGCGGAACGACGAGCGAGGCCGCCGCCCAGCCCGGCGCCTCCACGCCGGCCGAGGGCAGCACCGACCAGTCCGCGCAAGGCGCCGCCGGCGAGATCGTCGTGACCGCCCAACGGCGGCAGGAGCGGGTCGTCGAGGTGCCGATCTCGATCACCGTCGCCAACCAGGCGCAGCTCGAGCGCCAGCAGGTCAACACCGTCAACGATCTCGCCCGGATCGCACCCAGCCTCGAGATCCAGCAGGCGCCGGGCCAGAATACCGGCGGCGGCGGCGCGATCCGCGGCATCGGCACGCAGACCTTCTCCGCCGGCGCGGTCGCCTCGGTGGGCGTGGTGGTCGATCAGGTCAGCCAGGGCAACGCCAACATCTCCGACCTGTTCGACGTGGCGCGGATCGAGGTGCTGAAGGGTCCGCAGGGCACGCTGTTCGGCCTCACCACCTCGGCCGGCGTCATCAACATCACCACCAACGCGCCCGATCCCCGCGCATTCAGTGCGCGCTTCCGGACCGAGCTGTCGAACGCGGGCACCGCCGGCTCCAGGTTCGGCAACCAGATCGTGCAGGGTCTCGTCAACGTGCCGCTGAGCGGCAACGCCGCGATCCGCGTGGCCGGGACCGCCAATCTGCGCCAGGGTCCCAACGTCAATGCGCTCGACGGGCATCGCAACGACGTCGACCGCTACTCCGGCCGGGCGCGGCTGCTGTGGGAGCCCACGGACAAGCTGACCGTCAACCTGATCGGCGACGTCACGCGGTCGAGCTTCAACGGCGCGGGCGACTTCTTCACTTTCGTCAAGGCCGGCGGCCCCGGCATCCTGCCGCTGCCGACGCCGTTCCCGATCCCCGACGGCGGCGTCGCCAATCAGCTCGCGAGCTGCGGGGTGACGGCGGAAGAAGGCAACGACCGCTACTGCACGACCGACAAGATCAGCGGGCACAGCTACAATTACGGCGGTTCGCTGCAGATCGACTATGCCGCCGAACCGTTCACGCTGACCTCGATAACCTCGTACCGCGCGAACGAGGATCGCGGCGCCGGCGCGGCCGGCAACGTGTTCCGCGCCGACCCGCTCGAGATCCAGGTGTTCAACGCCGACGTTCACCGCAACCTGCGCCTGTTCACGCAGGAATTCCGCGTGAGCTCGCCCTCCGACCAATTCTTCGAATATACCGCCGGCGTGTTCCTGTCGCACCAGCGGCAGACCCGCGAGGCCGAGCCGCTCACGGTGAACATCCAGCCCGCGCCCGGCGTGCTGATCCCGGTCTTCTCCAGCCCCAATCCGCCGCAGTCGATCCTCGATGAATCGATGGCGGTGTTCGGTCAGGGCACTTTCCATCTCTCGCCGCAGCTGCGGCTGATCGCCGGCGGCCGCTACACCGCCGCCAAGCTGGAGCTGGAGGGCGCGCAGCGCCTGTCCACCGACAAGATCTCGTATCGCTTCGGCGCGCAGTATGACGTCGCGCCGCGGACCATGATCTACGGGACCGTCTCGCGCGGGTTCAAGGGCGGCCAGATCTCGATCCCGGCGGTGGGCGCGCCCTACGTGCTGCGGCCCGAGATCCCGACCGCATACGAGGCGGGACTGAAAAGCACCCTGTTCGGAGGCTGGGTAGCCGACCTCAACCTCTTCTACGAGAAGTTCAAGGACTTCCAGGCGCAGCAATGCACCGTGGATGCCAACGCCGTACTCAACTGCGTCCAGACCAACATCAGCGGCGTCAAGACGCGCGGCGCCGAGATCAACTTCTTCGGCCGGGTGTTCGATGGCCTGTCGCTGAACACCGGCTTCATCTTCGCCAAGGCGACCTACCCCCGCGGCTTCCTCGGCACCGACGGGACGAACATCGGCGAAACCCAGCTCGCCTATGCGCCGAAGTACAAGTTCACCCTCTCCGGCGAATACGAGCACGCCGTGACCGACCGGCTGAAGGCGTTCGGCGCGGCCGATACCGTGTGGAAGTCGCGCATCCGCTACGAAGCCAATTCGCTCAGGGAGACGACGTTCGCCGCGCACTGGCTGGTCGGCGGCCGGATCGGCGTCAGGACCGACGACGACCACTACCAGCTTGCCGTGTTCGCCCGCAACCTGTTCGACAAGCACGAGCCGTTGCTGTTCCAGAGCGGCTTTCCGTACAACGGCGCCGACAATATCGGCGCGATCTACGGCCCGCAGTCCTACCGTCAGATCGGCCTCAGCCTCGACGCGAAGTTCTGATCGCGCGGTCCCGCGCCCGGCCCGTCCGGGATCGCGGGGCCGCGCACCCGGGAGAGGTGGCATGCACGCGGAAGATCGACGGACGATCGTGGCGCTCGGACAGGGCCTGGGCCCGGACGTGCTGGCGCGGGTCGGCGCGCTGTACGAAGCGGAGCAGCGCGCGTTCGCCGGCGCCCAGCCGGTCACCGCCGGCGATATCGCCTACGGTGATCACGAACGCCACCGGCTCGACCTCTATGCCCCGGAGGGCGCGGGCGCGGCGCCGATCCTGCTGTGGGTGCACGGCGGCGGCTTCATCCGCGGCGACAAGCGCGCGGGCGATCTCTACAACGCGCATGTCGGGCGGCTCGCGGCGCGCGCCGGCTTTCTGGGCGCGGTGATCAACTATCGGCTCGCCCCCAATCATGGCTGGCCCGGCGGCGGCGAGGATGTCGGGCTGGCGCTCGATTGGCTGCGCGCCAACGCCGCGGCGCACGGCGGCGATCCGGCGCGGATCGTGATCGGCGGCACGTCGGCGGGCGCGGTCCATGTCGCGACCTATCTCAAGCTGCGCGCAGGCGACGAGCGCGTGCGCGGCGCGGTGCTGCTGTCGGGCCTCTATGGCTTCACCCCGCTGGACGAGCGCGACCATCTCTACTTCGGCGCCGACCGCACGCGCGATGCGGAGCAGCGCACCGCCGACGCGCTGGCCGCGACGCAGGTGCCGCTGTTCGTCTCCTGCGCCGAATTCGATCCGCCGCGGTTCCAGGCGGAGACGCTGGGGCTGCTCCAGCGCCTGCTGGCGGCCAACGGGCGGATGCCGCGGGCGATGATCGCGGGCGGCCACAACCATTATTCGACCGCGATGCACCTGGGCGGACGCGACCGCCGACTGACCGACGAGATCCTTGCCTTCGCGCACGAATGCGTCGGCGAACCGACGGGAGAGAAGCCATGATCGATCGCCGCACGCTGATCGCCGGCACCGGCGCGCTCGCCGCCACCGCCGCGATCGGGGCCACGCCGCCGGCCGGCGGCAGTTTCCCGAAAGGCTTCATCTGGGGCGCGGCGACCGCCGGCCATCAGGTGGAGGGCAACAATATCAACAGCGACGTGTGGCTGCTGGAGAATGTGAAGCCGACCGTCTTCTCCGAACCGTCGGGCGATGCGGACAACAGCTTCTTCCTCTGGCCGCAGGATCTCGACCTGGCGAAGGGACTGAACCTTAACGCCTATCGCTTCAGCCTGGAATGGTCGCGGATCGAGCCCGCGCCCGGCCTGTTCTCGATCGCGATGCTGGATCACTACAAGGCGATCATCGAGGGCTGCCGCGCACGCGGGCTGAAGCCGATGGTCACCTTCAGCCATTTCGCCACGCCGCGCTGGTTCGCGGCGGACGGCGGCTGGCTCAACCCGCAGGCGCCCGCCCTCTTCGCGCGCTTCTGCGACCGGGCGATGCGCCATCTGGGCGGCGGCATCAGCCATGCGATGACGCTGAACGAGCCCAACATCATGCGCATCCTGCGCATCGTGCTGCCGCCGCCGGTGTTCGACGGCCAGCGCGCGATGCTCGCCGCCGCCGCGCGTGCGACCGGCAGCGCGAAGTTCACCGCGCCCAATGCCGCCAACCCCGAAGACATCAACCGGATGACGACGAACCTGATCGCCGGTCACAAGGCGGCGCGCGCGGCGATCAAGACGGTGCGGCCCGACCTGCCGGTGGGGGTCACGCTCTCGATGTTCGACGATCAGGCGGTCGGCAAGGCGAGCCGGCGCGATGCGGTGCGCGGCGAGCTCTACGGCGCGTGGCTGGAGGCGGTCGCCGGCGACGATTTCCTCGGCGTCCAGAATTACGAGCGGATGCAGTGGGATGCGAACGGTCGCGTGCCGGTGCCGGCGCAGGCGACGCATAATTTCAGCGGCGGCGAGGTCTATCCCGCATCGCTGGGCGGCGCGGTGCGCTACGCGTACGCCGCCGCGAAGGTGCCGATCATCGTCACCGAGCACGGCGTCGCCACCGACGACGATCGCGCCCGGATCGACATCATCCGCGGCGGCCTTGTCAGCCTGCACGCGGCGATGGCGGACGGCGTGCCGGTGCAGGGCTATGTCCACTGGTCGCTGCTCGACAATTTCGAATGGATCTGGGGCTACAAGGGCAGGCTCGGCCTGTTCTCGGTCGATCGCGCGACCTTCCGCCGGACGCCGAAGCCCAGCGCCGGCGTGCTCGCCGACATCGCGCGCCGCAACGCGCTCTAGGACAGGATCGTCATGCGCCATCACCTTGCCGCCGCCGTCGCCGCCCTGCTGCTCGCCAGCGTCGCCGCCGCCGCGCCGCCCAGCTTCAAGCTGGTGCCGATCGAGCGGCCCGCCGACATGGGCGAGATCCCGCTATGGCCGAACGGTAGCCTGCCGGCGGGCAAGCTGCCCGAAAGCTGGGCGCGGCTGATCGGCGACTTCGGCGACCGCGTGATGGACGCGCGCATCGTCCGCAACGTGTCGCGGCCGACGATGACGCCGTTCCTGCCCGATCCGGCCAAGGCTACCGGCGCGGCCGTGATCGTCGCGCCGGGCGGCGCGTTCCTCTCGCTCTCGATGGATTCGGAAGGCTATGCCGCCGCGCGCTGGCTGGCGGATCACGGCGTCGCCGCCTTCGTGCTCAAATATCGGCTGAACGAGACGCCGGCGGACAAGGACGCGTTCATGCGCTTCGTCGACGAGCGGATGGGCGCGGCGATCCGATCGGGCGGCGTCGCCGAGATCCGCGAGCCGCGCGCCGCCGTCGATGCGCTCCAGGCGATGAAGCTGGTGCGCGAAGGCGCGGCGAAATACCACGTCGATCCCGCCCGCGTCGGGATAATCGGCTTCTCCGCCGGCGCGATGACCGCACTCCAGTCGGAACTGACCGGCCGGGGCGCCGCGCGGCCGGCGTTCGTCGGCTACATCTACGGACCGATGCTCCCGGTCGCGGTGCCCGCCGACGCCGCGCCGCTGTTCGCGGCGCTGGCGCTGGACGATCCGCTGTTCGGCCGCCAGGGCTTCGGCATCGTCGACAGCTGGCGCAAGGCAGGCCGGCCGGTCGAGCTTCACGCCTACCAGCGCGGCGATCATGGCTTCGGGACCGGCGTGCCCGGCACGA